>CALRYE020000029.1:0-51085 GCA_943372275.1 Janthinobacterium lividum | reverse complement strand
TCCCGCGCATGCGGGAACCCATGCTGAGCCGGCTTCCATAGTGCTGCATGCTCAGCATGGGTCCCCGCTTTCGCGGGGATGACGGAGCAAATGGCAGTGGTTTTGAAATAAATGCGTGTTCTGCGACACCCTCCTTCGCGAGGAAGACGTTGATTCTATTGCGGGTTGATTTGTCGGCGTGACTTCGGTGCGTTCAGCGCTCACGGTACTCCGGCGCGTCCAGCGCTCACGGTACTCCGGCGCGTCCAGCGCCTCAGAAAACTTCGGTACGGCCAGTGCCGCACCGAAGTTCCGCATCCTACTTACTTGATCGCGATCGCGATATCACGCAGGCCGGTCGCGCTGGTGCCGATGGTCGACAGGGCTGGATTGGCCGTGCCGTTGATCAGCACCGCCGCACCGGTCAGCGCATCGACACGGTACAGCGACGTCGCGCCACCGGCGGACGTACGCAGCGCCGCCAGCACCAGGCCATTGGCGCCGCCCGCGATATCCATGCCCACATCACCCTCGACGTTCAGGCCCAGCGCACCGATGCTGGTCAAGGTGCCGTCGTTCGGCGGATTCTGCAGGGCCAGCACGTCGCGGCTGCTGTCGATGTCGAGCAGCATCGTGGTGGTGGTGCCAGCGAAGCTGTTGGTGTACGCACCGCCCGTGACAACCGGCGTGGCGCCGGCGGCATTGATGCTGCCGTCGGTGGTCGTCGCGCCCGTGTCGGCGTTGATGCGCAGGCTCAGGCCCGTGTCGCTGATGACGCGGATGCGGTCGGCGACCGGGTTGAAGTCCACTGCGAACGAGGTGCCCGTCACGGCCGTGTAAGGCGCCGTGGTGTCGGCCGCATCGGCTGCCAGCGTCGACTTGGCGGTGGCCGTGCCGGTGGCCGGATCGATGGTGTACACCTTGCCGGCCGACGAGACTGCGTACAGCATCTTGTCCTTCGGACGCACGTCGATGCCCAGCACGCGCTCGCCGCTGCCCATGCCCGAAATGGTCACGGTGCTGGAGAGGGTATTTGGCGTCAGCGGCGCGAACGTGACCAGGCGGCCGTCGTCGGTCAGGCCGTACACGACCGGGGTTTGCGCGGGACGCAGGGCGATGCCGCGGATGTCTTCGGTCACGCCGACGGCGCCCACCGAGGTGGCGGGGCTGGCGGTGGCGCCCAGGTTCAGCGTGTACAGCGTGCGCGCGCCGCCGACGGTGAAGATGGCGTAGCCCATATTGCTGACAGGGTCGATATCGAAACCGCTGACCGCACCCACGTCGGCGCCCAGCGCCACGCCGGTGACCAGCGTGCCGTTGTTCGGCGGCGCCTGGGTGTACAGCATGTCGTTGGTCGAATCGATGCCGAACAGGGTGGTGGTGCCGGTGTTGGCGAACGAATTGGTGTAGGCCGAAGCGGTGATCGAGGCGTTGGCGGCGCCGCCGTTGATGCTGCCGTCGGTGGTGGTGGCGCCCGTGTCGACATTGATACGCAGACTCTGGCCGGCGCTGCCCACGATGCGCAGACGGTCGGCGACCGGGTTGAAGTCGACGCCGAACTGGTCGCCGGCCAGCGCGGTGAACGGCGCGGTGGTGTCGGCGGCGTCGGCGGCCAGGGTCGACTTCAGCGTGGCCATGGCGGTGCTGGTGTTGATCGTGTAGATGCGGCCCGTGCTGCCCACGCCGTACAGCATGCCGTCGGCCGGACGGAAGTCGATGCCGACCAGGGACTCGCCACTCTGCAAGCCATTGATGGCGATGCTGGTGCGGATGGTGCCCGGGGTATCGCGGTTGAACGAGATCAGCTTGTTGCTAGCGGTTAATGCGAACACGTCGCCTGGTTCGACGGCCGGCACGGTTGGCGTCGGCTCCGGCACATAGTCGCCGCTGCCGCAGGCGGCCAGGGTCAGGGCGATGGCGGAGGACATTACGAGACGGGTAAAAATCGGTGTGTTCATGAGTAGCTCCAATGGAATGAGGTGACGAATTAGTTAGGTACAGCAGCAGTTGCTACTAGTACTACCCGCCAGATGCGCGATTGGATGCACTCTTGATAAAAAATATTTTGAAGGTTGAAAGATGTCCAGTCTGAAAGAGCTATGTCACCGTTAAATGGGGGATCCGTGGGGGCCGCGCGCCGGGCGCGCCGGCCTGGGGCCCCTCAAAAAACCCCCTACTTAACGGTGACATAGCCCAGGCAAAAAAAACGCCAACCGGGCGGTTGGCGTTTCGGGTTGCATCTTTACACCACGGCGATCACGTCGTCACGTGCAAGCGCACGTCGATGTTGCCGCGGGTGGCGTTCGAGTAAGGGCAGACGATGTGCGCCTTGTCGACCAGCTCTTGCAACTGGGCTTGCTCCAGGCCGGGGCCGTGGATGGTCAGGTCGACTTCGATGCCGAAGCCGGTCGGGATCTGGCCGATGCCGACGTCGCCCGTGATCGTCAATTCTGCCGGCAGCGCCACTTTGGCTTGCCCGGCGACATATTTCAGCGCGCCCAGGAAACAGGCCGAATAGCCGGCCGCAAACAACTGCTCGGGGTTGGTGCCATCGCCGCCGCCGCCGCCCAGTTCCTTCGGCGTGGTCAACTTGACGTTCAGCACGCCATCGGAACTTTTCGAGGTGCCTTCGCGGCCACCCTGCGAGGTTGCCTGGGCGCGGTACAAGACTTTTTCAATACTCATCTGGACTCCTTGAAGGTGAATGGGACTCTTATACTACCGGATTCGGGGTTTTCCCGGGGACAGCCGCCGCTGCCGCTGCCAGGGCCGCCGCCACACCGGCGCCGTAGGCCGGATCGGCCCTGGTGCAGTTGGCGATGTGGCGCTGCTGGATCGGGGCCGACGCGCCGCCCAGCGAACGGGCGGTGTTGTCGAACAGCAGTTGCTGCTTTTCCGGCGTCATCAGGCGGAACAGCGCGCCCGGCTGGCTGTAATAGTCGTCATCGACACGGTGATCCCAGTGCGCCGCGGCGCCTTCGATGGCCAGCGGCGGCTCGGAAAAGTCGGGCTGCTGCTGCCAGGCCCCTTTGCTGTTGGGCTCGTACCCGATGGTCGCGCCGTGGTTGCCATCCATGCGCATGGCGCCGTCGCGGTGGTAGCTGTTGACCGGGCACTTGGGCGCGTTGACGGGGATCTGGTGGTGATTCACGCCCAGGCGATAGCGCTGCGCGTCGCCATAGGCGAACAGGCGCGACTGGAGCATCTTGTCCGGCGAGAAGCTGATGCCCGGCACCACGTTGGCCGGCGTAAAGGCGACCTGCTCGACTTCGGCAAAGTAATTCTCGGCATTGCGGTTCAGTTCCAGCACGCCTACGTCGATCAGCGGGTAGTCCGCGTGCGGCCAGACCTTGGTCAGGTCGAACGGGTTAATGTGGTAGCTGCCCGCATCCTTCTCCGGCATGATCTGCACGCGCAGGTTCCAGCGCGGGAAGTCCCGGTTGTCGATGCTCTCGAGCAGGTCGCGCTGGGCGCTTTCGCGGTCGCGGCCGACCAGCTCGGTGGCTTCGGCGTCCGACAGGTTCTTGATGCCTTGCTGGGAGACAAAGTGGAATTTGACCCAGAAGCGCTCGTTGGCGGCGTTCAAAAAGCTGAAGGTGTGGCTGCCGAACCCGTGCATGTGGCGGTAGGAGGCAGGAATGCCGCGGTCGCTCATGACGATGGTCACCTGGTGCAGCGCTTCCGGCAGCAGGGTCCAGAAGTCCCAGTTGTTTTCGGCGCTGCGCAGGTTGGTGCGCGGATCGCGCTTGACGGCGTGGTTCAGGTCGGGGAACTTGAGCGGATCGCGCAGGAAGAACACGGGGGTGTTGTTGCCCACCATGTCCCAGTTGCCTTCTTCCGTATAAAACTTGATGGAAAAGCCGCGGATGTCGCGCTCGGCATCGGCCGCGCCGCGTTCGCCCGCCACGGTGGAAAAGCGCATGAACAGCGGGGTGGTCTTGCCCACCTCGGCGAAGATCCGGGCCTTGGTGTAGCGGGTGATGTCGTGGGTAACGGTGAAGGTGCCATATGCGCCCGACCCCTTGGCGTGCATGCGCCGCTCGGGAATGACCTCCCGGTTGAAGTGGCCCATCTTTTCCAGGTGCCACACGTCTTGCAGCAGGACCGGACCGCGCGGACCGGCGGTCTGGGTGTTCTGGTTGTCGACGACGGGGGCGCCCGCTGCGGTGGTCAGTTTGCTCGATGCGTCGGTCATATTTCCCTCTGTGCATTACGATCACCGGAGTGGTGATCGTTATAGTGAGGAAAGTATATCCACTGTCGAGCAATTAACGAAGTAAATCATTTCGATTAGGTCGATAGATTGATACTATCGACCTCCTGATTCTTCAGGGCGCGGCGGAAAACGAGGCGTGCGAGGGGAACTTTTTGGTCATCCATTCGCGCTTGAGCTGCAGCGCCGTCACCACGTCGTCCGGCAGGGTATTGAGAATGTCCGGATCGTCGCTGGGGGTGTCGGCCAACAGGCTGGCCAGGTGGATGATGCCGGCCAGCTGGCAGAACGGGTGCGCGGCCATGGGGTCGGACGAGCATTCGAGCGCGCGCACGATGGTGACGGGGAAATTCCAGCGGCGTCCCAGTTCGGCCGTGATTTCGCCTTCGGAGAAGCCCAGCAGGCGCTGCTCGCGTTCCCAGCGCCCGCCCGGCAGGTGCGGCTGCTGTTCGATCTCGGCGAAGGTGGCGGGCGCGACCTGATAAATCAGCAACTCGCCCAGGCGCATCATCATGCCGGCCAGCCAGGCGTCCTGGCCGTCGATGCCCAGGCTGCCGGCCAGCCACTTGGCGTAGCCGGCGCAGGCCATGCTGCTTTTCCAGAACTCATCGCTGTCCAGTCCCGGCATGTCAGGGAACGACTCGGCGAAACAGGTGGCCAGCGCCAGCGTGCGGATATGGGACATCCCGGCCAGTGCGATGGCGTCGTCGAGGGAACTGACCCCGCGCGAGGATCCGAAGCGGGCGCTGTTGGCCAAGCGCATCAGCTTGGCCGTCAGCGCCGGGTCGCGCGCGATGATGGCGGCCACGTCCTTGGACGAGGCGTCGTCATTGTCCAGCGTCTTGATCAGTGCGTGCGCCACTTCCGAGATGACGGGCAGTTTGACGTTTTCGAAGAAGGGGGAAAGACTGGGCATGCGGAATTCCTCGGTGGGTTAGGACAGCAGCGGCACTGCCGACACAGCAGCAGGCCGGGGGCCCAGCCTGCTGTTTCAGTGTAATGCTGAAATGCAACCATTTGGAAGAAGAATCCGCATCGCATAAGACAAGCCCCGTATTTGCGTGGTTTTCTGGACGTGCCGTCTGGACAACATGGCCGGCGCGGCTACCTCGGCTACCGCGCCGGGGCCGCGCGCAGGTCGGGCCGCACCTGCCCCGTGATCTCGTACGAGTGACGGCGCGCCGCATGGTCGAAGATTTGCGAGGTGATCATCAGCTCATCGGCGCCGGTGTAGTCGAGGAACGCTTGCAGCTCGCGCGCCACGGTGGCCGGCGCGCCGATGGCCGAGCACGACAACACCTGGTCCAGCATGGCTTTCTCGCTGGGGCCGAGACGCTCGAGGTAGCCGGGCGAGGGCGGCTGCAACCGCGACGGCCGGCCCGTGCGCAGGTTGACGAAGGCTTGCTGCATCGACGTGGCCAGCAAATGCGCCTCGGCATCGGTATCGGCGGCGAACACGTTGAACCCGAGCATGACGTAGGGTTTGTCCAGTTGCGCCGACGGCCGGAAGTTGGCGCGGTACAGGGCGATGGCCTGCATCATCTGTCCGGGCGCGAAGTGCGAGGCGAAGGCGTACGGCAAGCCCAGCGCGGCGGCCAGCTGCGCGCCGAACAGGCTCGAGCCCAGTATCCACACCGGCACCTTGGCGCCCGTGCCGGGTACGGCCTGCACCGGCCGACGCGACGAGTCCGACATGTAATCCATCAGTTCCACGACGTCTTGCGGGAACTCGTCCGCATCCGAGGCCAGGTTGCGGCGCAGGGCGCGCGCGGTGGTCTGGTCGGAGCCGGGCGCGCGGCCCAGTCCCAGGTCGATGCGTCCGGGATACAGTGCTTCCAGGGTGCCGAACTGCTCGGCAATGACCAGCGGCGAGTGATTCGGCAGCATGATGCCGCCGGCGCCCACCCGGATGGTCGAGGTGCCGCCCGCCACATATCCCAGCAGCACCGACGTGGCCGCGCTGGCGATGCCCGGCATGCCATGGTGTTCGGCCAGCCAGTAACGGTTGAAACCCCAGCGCTCGGCGTGCTGGGCCAGATCCAGCGTGTTGTGGAACGACGTGCGGGCGTCGCTGCCTTCGGCGATGGGGGCCAGGTCAAGTACGGATAATGGAAACATACATCTCTCAATCGTGTCGGTGGCAATCAGTGCAGATGATATGGGGACACCTCGGTAGGCCGGTAGAGGGCCAATTTCGATATCAGTGTTCAGAATCGACGAACAGTCGCTGGTCCCGGCATAGTTCACACCTATCAATAATATAAAAATAATTGACTATGACTATTAAATGAGAATGATTATCATCTGTTCCATGGTATTGGCTTTCAGGCATTCAAGTATTCAGCCAATAGGATTTACGCATTCAGGCGTTCAGGAGCAGACATGGTCACCGCAGCGAAAACAGTCAGTCAGGTCGTCACCCACATCGGCATCGCCTTTGCCGTCACCTATGGCGTCACCGGTTCGGTGGTCATCGGCGGGCTGGCGCTGCTGGTTGAGCCGCTGATCAACGTGGCCTTGCTGCCGCTGCACGAACGGCTGTGGAAAGCGCTGCGCGCCCGGGCCTCGGCCACGTCGGGACGCTACGCGGCCGTGGCCGGGGAAAAGATCAGCCAGACGCTGATGCACATGACGGTCGCCTTTTTGATCTTGTACTGGTTGACCGGTTCGCTGGCCATGGGCGGCATTGCCGCCTTGCTGGAGCCGGTGTGCAATGTGCTGCTGCTGCCCCTGCACGACCGGTTCTGGGAGCGCCTGCGGATGAAGTACGCGCCCCGGCCGTACGGCGCCCGGCCGGTGGCCGTTTAAGCGCAGCAGCAATACTGCGCGGGAACCGCACCCGATCGCCCGCCGCGACCGCTGGCGCAGATAGCTTCGAGTCGCTACAGTTCCACAGGCGCGACAGTGTCGACGGCCCCGACAGCCTGAACGCGGTCCCGCGCCCGCGCATCCCTGGCGGCGGCCAGGCGCAGCTTATCGGCATACATCGCTTCATCGGCGTGGCGCAGCAACTGCAGGCCATCGGCGCCATGTTCCGGGTACAGCGCCACGCCCAAGCTGGAGCGCACCAGCAGGTCGACGCCATTGTCCAGCGTCACCGGCGGGTGCAGCACGTCGTCAATCTTCTGCACCACCACATCGACGTCGGTCCGGTCCAGCATGCGCGCCAGCAGCACGACGAATTCGTCGCCACCGACCCGGGCCACGGTATCGATGGCGCGCACGCACCCCAGCAGGCGCCTCCCGACTTCGCGCAGCACCGCGTCGCCGCCGGCGTGGCCGTGGACGTCGTTGATCTGCTTGAATTGGTTCAGGTCGAGATACACCAGGCCGACCACCCCGTGGCGGCGCCGCGCCCGCGCCAGGGCCTGGTCGATACGTTCGGTCAGCAGGCGCCGGTTGGCCAGTCCCGTCAGCTCGTCGCGCAGGGCCAGTTGCTGCAACTGCTCGTGTAACTGCCTGCGCTGGATAGCGGCGGCAATCTGGGCCGACACGAACAGCAGCACTTCCTGATCGTCGTCGGCGTACGGCGCCCCGTGCGGCCCGCTGTGCATTGCCAGCACGCCGATGGTCTGCCGGCCCACCGCCAGCGGCACGCCCAGCCACATGTTGGCGTCGGTTCCCGGCGCGCCTTGCAAGTGGGGCGGCAGGCAGTGCCGGGTGGCCGGCGTGACCACCAGCGGGGTGCGCCGCCGCGCCACCTCGGCGTACAGCGACAGCATCGCCGGGCCCGCCGGCAGGTCGGCGTGGGCCGGACTCTGGTACACCACGCGGGGCGCCGCGCCGGCAGCGTCGATGAGCGCCACGGCAAACCCTGGGGCCGGCATCAGGCCGGCGACGGTGCGGTGGATACGGCTGAGCAAGTCGCCCAGGCTGTGGGCGCCATGGGCCGCTTCGGAGATGGCGTACAGGGCCGCCTGGATCGCGCCGGTGCGCTTGCTGGCGCTGATGTCGCGCGCCACCGCGATGCGCAGCTGGTCGGGCTCCGACCAGCTGGCCGACCACATGATGTGGACGCGGCGGCCATCCTTGCGGATATACACGTTTTCGAACTGCAGCAGCGGTTGCCCGGCCATCACGCGCTGCGCCTCGTTCAGGGTGCGTTCGCGGTGCTCCGGCGCCACCATGTCGAGCATGACACGGCCGGCCATCTCCGCCGGCGTGTAGCCGAAGATGCGTTCGCAGGCGGCGCTGGCCATGACGAAGCGGCCCTCCCGGTCCACCAGGCAGACCGCGTCCAGCAGCAAGTCGAACACCCCGGTGAGCGACGGGACAGGAGAGGATGGCATGCACGCCTTGTTGCATTTTGGGAATAGGAGATGAGCATCGCATATTTGCGGCCGCACCACAAGCCAGGCCGGTCCCGGCATGGGCCTGGCGGGCTTTTTTTGCTATGCTGGCAGCTTCGCGGCGGCCTGTTGTTCGGCCGGCCAGCCCCACCTCACTGGAGTCGTACCCATGGCATCGCTACAAGATCAGTTTCTCAAAGCCGGCCTGATCGACAAGAACAAGGCCAAGCAGGCCACCCAGGAGAAAAGCAAGCAGAAGAAAGTGGAGCTGCGCACCGGCACGCACAGCGTCAACGAAGCGCGGCTGGCCGCGCTGGAAACCCAGCGTCAGAACGCCGAGCGGGCGCGCGAGCTCAACGCCCAGCGCGATGCGGCCGCGGCCCAGAAAGCCATCGTGGCGCAGATTGCCCAGATGGTGCAGCAGAACCGCCAGAGCAAGGGCCATGGCGACATCGCCTATAACTTCACCCATGGCACCAGGATCGAGCGCATCTACGTGTCGGCGGCGGTGCAGGCGCACCTGATGGCAGGGCGCCTGGTGATCGTGTGCATGAACAGCGCCACCGAGCTGGTGCCGCGTGTGATCGCCGACAAGATCGCCGAGCGCGATGCGTCGCTGGTGGTGCGGGTCAAGAGCAGCAAGGCCAGCGCTCCCGTCGACGAGGACGACCCGTACGCCGCCTTCCAGATTCCCGACGACCTGATGTGGTGAGCGGCGGGGCGACCCGTTCCGCGCGGCACCCGGGCCGCGCCCGCCCGACCCATTAGAAGTCGACGTTCACGCCCATGCCGATCGATTTCTGCGAGTAGTTGTAGTCGATCAAACTCTGCCCATAGCCGGAAAACATCTGCACATAGCCCTTCAGGTTGGTCGTCAGGGGAAACGCCCAGCCCAGCTTGATGGCGCCGTGGTCCGTGTGGAAGTTACGGCGGAACATCATCGAGTACTCATGGCCGTCATCGCGGTACACCGCGGTGATGTCGCCATGGCCCATGAAGTCGGTGATGTCCGGATTGTCATTGTCGGACTTGGCATTGTCCAGGCGGCGCCAGAAGCGCGCGTTCAGCGCGAAATTGCCCTTGTCCACGCCAAACTCGGTGTACAGCCGGTTCCAGCTGCGCGACAGCGTGCCGGTCTGGCCGTTCGACTGGTGTATCAAGCCGAAATTGACGAAACGCAGGTTGAACCCGCCCAGCTCGGCCTTGAGCGGCACCACGGCCATGATTTCCGGCTGGTAGTTGGTTTCGCGGAACGGGCTGGAGGCGGCGCGGTTATACGCTTGCCAGAAACTTTGCTGGGTGTAGCCCAGCCAGATATCGACCGGCAGACCGGCCACCTGTTCCACCGCCTTGGTTTTCAAACTGAGTTGATAGGTCAGCTCGATGCGCTTGGCCTTGATGCCGGCCGGCGTGATGTCGCGGTACGGAGCGATGTTGGAACTGTTGCTGTAATTGCCCAGCAACAGGTAGTTTTCCCGGTGCGGGCGCACGGCGAACACGCCGCGGCGCGCCGTCGGCGTGGTTTCCCACAACTGCTCCATGCGCGAAATGGGCGCTTCCGGCGGCGCCGCACTGGCCGAGGCGACGGCGGGAATCGCCTTGGGCAGGGTGCCGTCGGCATTCGGTACCAGCATGGCCACGGTTGGGTCCGGCGTCGGATTGCCGGCCACTGTGGCGGCCGTGGCCGCCTTGGTCAGTTCATCGTAGCAACCCAGACGGGCACTGGCGTCGCCCAGCACGGAGCAGCGCACCATCTGCTGTTCGAGTTCGCCGGCCTGGGCGGAAATGGCGAGCGAAACGCTGGAAAGGAGCAAGGTGGCGACGAGCGTCCGGGGGCGGGCAGCATGCATGGAGAATAAAGCTTTCGAATAAAAGAGGGGCGGCCTGCCGGCACGTAGGCGGCAGTATGGTCTAGCGCACAAAGAAACGCCGCCCGACAAAGGTGGGCGGCAATGCGTGCAGGATACACGAAAATCAAACAGTTGTTTAACTACGCGCTGCACGCGCGCCGGACGCAGGGCAGCAAGCAGGGCAGCAAGCAGGGCAGCAAGCAGGCTGGCGAACAAGCTGACAGCGTGCAGCCAATCACAAATTGACCACAAATTACAGTCGTGGGACAATCGGCCCCGTATGTTGCGATAAAAACATCGAAGCCTGCAGGGGTGGTTGCTGTACGCCCCGCGCAGATCCGCTTTCCAGCACATCCACCAAGGGCCGCGCCGGCACATGACCGAACACACCCACGATTTTCCCCACTGGCCGTTTGCCGATGCCATCGCCACGACCGCCTTTTGCACCGACAAGGTGGCACGCGAGAACTTCGACGTGCTGCTGGTGGTCCACGAGGTTGATGGTGACTGGCAGTTCCTGGACGGCACGACGGACGAGCCCGGGGAATGCGTCATGCTGTGCATGGGATGTGTGTTCGAACAGCACCCGGAGCTGGCGCTGATCGCCGACCTGCCGCACGGCTGGGGCGCGTCGCGCGACGATGTGAACGCCGCATGGGAGCGCTGGGAGCTGGAGCCGGAAGACGAGCAGGACGGTGGCGACGACCACGCCGCGCATGTCTGCGGTGGACCGGATGGGGACGCCAAGGCGCTGGCCGACATCGAAAAATACGGCCTGCACGTCATCAGCGTCATGGAAGACGGCGAGCATGCGCCGTTCAGTTATTCCATCGGCATCGGGCAGTCGCTGGGCATGCCGGAATTAATCATCATCGGGCTCAAGAACAACGTGGCGCACAGCGCCATCAACGAGTGTTATCGCCAGATGAAGGAGGGCGGGCAAGTCGCGCCGGGCGCGCGCGTTGCCGGTCTGCTCGGCGGCGGGTTCGAGTGCCTGATCGGCGACGCGGCTTCCGCTCAGGTTGCCGACTACATGCACTGGGCGAAGTGGCTGTACCAGGACCAGCCGTTTCGCACCTGGCAGATCATCTGGCCGAGCACGGCGGGGATGTTCCCGTGGGAAGACGGGGCCAGCGCGTGGTTCATCGACCGCCAGCCCCTGCTGGCATGACACGGCGCCGGACGGCGCAGTGCGCTCTCCCCAGTTTCACGGTGGACATTGCCGCGAATGGCGCCGAAAAAAAAGCCCGCCGCAGCGAGCTTTTCGGTGGAACCGGCTGATTAGAACTGGTTCATGGTGTTGTGCTTGCCCGATGCCTTCAGGGCCGCTTCGCCGCTGAAGTATTCCTTGTGGTCGTCGCCGATGTCCGAACCGGACATGTTCTGGTGCTTGACGCAGGCGATGCCCTGACGGATTTCCTTGCGCTGCACGCCGGCCACGTAACCCAGCATGCCCTGGTCGCCGAAGTAATCCTTGGCCAGGTTGTCGGTCGACAGCGCCGCCGTGTGGTAAGTCGGCAACGTGATCAGGTGATGGAAGATGCCGGCTTCACGGGCAGCGTCGGCCTGGAACGTGCGGATCTTTTCGTCCGCGGCCAGGGCCAGTTCGCTGCTGTCGTACTCGACGCTCATCAGCTGGGTACGCTCGTAGGCCGACACATCCTTGCCCTCGGCTTTCATGCTGTCGAACACTTGCTGACGGAAATTCAGGGTCCAGTTGAACGACGGGCTGTTGTTGTACACCAGCTTGGCGTTGGGAATGACCTTGCGGATTTCGCTGACCATGCCGCCGATCTGGGCGATGTGCGGCTTCTCGGTTTCGATCCACAGCAGGTCGGCGCCGTTCTGCAGCGAGGTGATGCAGTCGAGCACGCAACGCTCCTCGCCCGTGCCGGCGCGGAACTGGAACAGGTTGCTCGGCAGACGCTTGGGACGCAGCAGCTTGCCGTCGCGCTTGATGACCACGTCGCCGTTGCTCATCGATTCGGTGGACACTTCTTCCACGTCCAGGAACGAGTTGTACTTGTCGCCCAGGTCGCCCGGCTCGCGGGTGACGGCGATCTGCTTGGTCAGGCCGGCGCCGAGCGAATCGGTGCGCGCCACGATCAGGCCGTCGTCCACGCCCAGTTCCAGGAAGGCGTAGCGCACGGCGCGGATCTTGGCCAGGAAGTCTTCATGGGGCACCGTGACCTTGCCGTCCTGGTGGCCGCACTGCTTCTCGTCCGACACCTGGTTCTCGATCTGGATGCAGCAGGCGCCCGCTTCGATCATCTGCTTGGCCATCAGGTAAGTCGCCTCGGCATTGCCGAAACCGGCATCGATGTCGGCAATAATCGGCACCACGTGGGTGATGTGGTTGTCGATCTGGGCCTGGATGGCGGCCTTGGCATCGCCCTGGGCGTCGTCGAGCTGGCGGAACAGGCCACCCAGCTCGCGCGCATCGGCCTGGCGCAGGAAGGTGTACAGCTCGCGGATCAAATTGGCGACCGCGGTTTTCTCGTGCATCGACTGGTCCGGCAGGGGGCCGAATTCCGACCGCAGTGCAGCAATCATCCAGCCCGACAGGTACAAATAGCGCCGATCGGTACTGTTGAAGTGCTTCTTGATCGAGATCATCTTTTGCTGACCGATAAAACCGTGCCAGCAACCCAGCGACTGGGTGTACTTGGACGAATCGGCGTCGTAGTTGGCCATGTCGTCGCGCATGATCTTGGCCGTGTAGCGCGCGATGTCCAGACCGGTTTTGAAGCGGTTCTGGGCGCGCATGCGAGCGGCGGACTCAGGATTGATGGCGTTCCAGGCGCTGCCTTCCTTGTCCTTCAGGGCGGCGATGGCTTGGATATCGTCTTGGTACTTGGACATGTGAATCTCCTAAAGTAGAGCAAAAAATAAATGAAGCGAAAATGGAAAATCGTGTCTGGCGCGGTTGCCGCCGTTCCGTGAACTGTGAACAGAAGCAAGACTGCATGGATCAATGATAGACGCTTTTCCCCGGTCGGATCAACTCTTATATAAGACATATAACTGAAATAGAATTCAATCAGATCAATGGCTTACATTTCATTTTTTAGGATGTGAAACCGATTTGCATCCGATGAGATGACAATTCGGCCTGTCTCGACGCCGCGATTCCATAATGTGAAATACGCTTTCAGAACCCGCAGTGCTCGACCTTACTCTGAAAATCAGGCGATTGCTGCGGTGCCGCAAAATATACCGCTTCGCGGCCTGCTCACGTGATTCGCAACAACAACGGTAACCCAAGCGGGCGTCGGTTTAATTGATGGATGGCAACTGGTTGTTTGGCAGGAACGGCCCTGAGGCGCCGTATGCGCCCAGGGTAATTTCCGGCATGGGTTGCAATCGGCAATGCGGGGATGCCGACGGGTGCATGTAACGTGCGGCAATTTTGCCGAGGTATGGTCAAATTCCCTCAGCATGTACAACCCAACTCGATTGAAGGAGTGACTCATGGCAGAAGCATTCAAGGTCGGCGACAAGGTGCAGTGGCATTCCCCGCAGGGTACGGTGACGGGGAAGATCAAAAAGAAGCTGACGGCGCCGACCGACATCAAGGGGCATCACGTGGCGGCGTCGCCCGACAATCCGGAGTTTCTGGTGGTTAGCGACAAGACCGGCGCCGAAGCGGCCCACAAGGCAACGGCACTGAAAAAAGCCTGAGGTCCGGCAACCGCGGCGCGCGCGGCGCCGGGCCCGTCCGCGCGCCTGAGGTCACAACGTTTTGGTACCCCTCGGTGCACATTAGCGCTGATAGCTTGAGTTAGCTCAAACCAAGCCGCCTTGCACCAAACGAAGTGGCGGGAATTCCCTCCTACAGTCATTGCCGTCCACTGACTGTCACGCCATGCGCGATACCAAGGTTTCCTCTGCCGCCGATCCGGCGTCCAACGCCGGCCCCGGCGCGGTCATCGAACTGCGCGAAGCGATCGCGCTGATCGTCGGCGTGGTCATCGGCGCCGGCATCTTCAAGGCGCCGTCGCTGGTGGCCGGCATGACGGGCGAGGCCGGCTGGATGTTCGCCGCCTGGGCGCTGGGTGGCCTCATGTCGCTGGTGGGCGCCCTGTGCTATGCCGAACTGAGCACCGCCTACGCCCACGTGGGCGGCGACTACCATTTCCTGCACCGGGCCTACGGCCGCTCGGTGTCGCTGCTGTACGCCTGGGCGCGGTTTGCCGTTATCGCCACCGGCTCGATCGCATTGCTCGGCTTCGTCTTTGGCGACTACATGCACCGGCTGCTGCCGCTCGGCCCGCCGGGCTCCCTCGGTCCCGCCTGCTACGCGGCAGCGGCCATCGCCGTGCTGTCGTGGCTGAACATGCGCAGCGTCAAGGCCGGGACCCGGGCCCAGGCATGGCTGACGGCGCTGGAAGTGGGCGGGCTGCTGCTGATCGTGGTGGCGGCGCTGTTCATGATCGGCAATGGCCACGCCGCGCCGCCGCCGCCGCCCCCGCCCCCGCCTGGCCCCGTGGCGGTGCCGGCCTCGTTCGGCCTGGCAATGGTGTTCGTGCTGCTGACCTACGGCGGCTGGAACGAGGCGGCCTACCTCAGCGCCGAGCTCAAAAACGGGCGCCGCGACATGGTGCGCGCGCTGGTACTGTCGCTGACCCTGATCACCGCGCTGTATCTGCTGGTCACCTGGGCCTACTGGGCAGGGCTGGGCCTGGAAGGCATGCGCCGCTCTGACGCGCTCGCCGCCGATCTGATGCGCATCGCCTTCGGTCCGGCGGGGGAACACGTCATTTCGCTGCTCATCGCCGTGGCGGCGCTCACTTCCATCAACGCCACCATCATTGTGGGAGCGCGCTCGAGCTACGCGGCCGGCGCCGACTGGCCCGTGCTGGCACGGCTGGGTATGTGGAACGGCGCCAGCGGCACGCCGGCCAATGCGCTACGGGTGCAGTGCGCCGCCGCGCTGCTGCTGGTGGTGGCCGGGGCCTGGAGCGGCAGCGGCTTCAAGGCCATGGTCGAATTCACCGCGCCCGTGTTCTGGCTGTTTTTTCTGCTGTCGGGCGTGTCGCTGTTCATCATGCGGGTGCGCGAGCCGCACGTGGCGCGGCCGTTCAAGGTGCCGCTGTTTCCTTTGCTGCCGCTATTGTTTTGCGCCATGTGCGGCTACATGCTGTGGGCCAGCCTGTCGTACGTGTACAGCCAGCAGCTGGGCGGCTTCAATGCTGCCTGGATCGGCGTGGCCGTGCTGGCCGCCGGCGGGGTGGTGCTGCTATTGCTGCGTCGTGCCACGCCCACTACGGCGCCACCTGCTGGGCCATCTGCTACGCCATCCGCTACACCACCCGCTGGGCCGCCATAAAGTGGCGACGCCATGACAGTGAGCTTTTCTTTTTTTTCGACCACCGGGAGCTACCATGTTTTCATCGCGCTTCACTCTCTGCCATGCAGTCCCGACTGCAGGCCCTCAGACCACCAGCCCCTGCGCCGCCCGGTTCAACGCCGCCGTTCCGGCCCTGCGGCTGATGCTGATGGCGATAATGCTGGCGCTGCTATCCCTGTTCGGTGCTGGCACCGCGGTAGCGCAGACGCCAGCGCTCGACGTGCCGTTCGTGCCCACGCCGCAGTCGGTTGTCGATCGCATGCTGGAGTTGGCCAAGGTGCAGAAGGGCGACACGCTGTACGACCTGGGTAGTGGTGACGGCCGCATCGTCATCACCGCCGCCAAGCAGTACGGCGCGCGCGGCATCGGTATCGATCTCGATCCGGCGCGCATCCGCGAAGCGCGCGAGAATGCCCAGAAGGCGGGGGTAAGCAAACGGGTGCGCTTCATCGCGGGCAACTTGTTCAAGGCTGACCTGTCCCAGGCCGATGTGGTCACCCTATATCTGCTCAACAGCGTCAACCGCGAGCTGCGCCCGCAACTCTGGAAGCAGCTCAAAGTCGGCACGCGGGTGGTGTCGCATGCCTTCGACATGGGCGACGAGTGGCCGCCGGAGAAAACGGAGGTGGTTGACGGCCGCACGATTTACTACTGGACCATCACCGAGGCCAACAAGCGCGCCGCCGAGCAGATCGCGCACGATCCGGTCCGCGCCACCGCCGTACGACCGTTTCACTAAGGCGTAGCATTGCCCTCATCGTCTGCGCCGGCCGCCGCTGTCCCCGCGCAGGCGGGGACCCATCACCCATTCGCTCATGGATGACATGGATTTCACCTGTACGCGAGCGATCATTCCGGCAGCGAGGGCGCTGCAACAGACGCTCATAGTCGGTCTCTGCAACAGACCGTAGTATCCAGCTACAACCAGCTGCAACCAGCTGCTGTATCAGGCTGCTGTATCAGGCCGCTGTATCAGGCCGCTGTATCAGGCTGCCGTATCAGGGCCATGCATCACGCCGCCGCACTGCGCCGCAGGCCAACGTCCGAGGAAGCAGTGCCGCCACGCCGCTCCAGCCCCATGGCCGGCGCCGTCCCCGCGCGCGCATCGAGCAGCGCGATCATGCCGGCCAGCGGCAGTGGCCGGGCGAACAGGTAGCCCTGCATGTGCGGGCTCCCGTGCTCGGCCAGGAACTGGGCCTGGTCAGGCGTTTCGACACCCTCGGCCACCACGCGCAAGCCCAGGTGACCGGCCATGGCCAGAATCGACTGCACGATGGCGCGGCTGTTGGCGTCGGCCGGCGTGTCGCGGATAAAGCTCTTGTCGATCTTCAGCTCATACAGCGGCATGCGCTTGAGGTAGGCCAGGTTGGAATACCCGGTGCCGAAGTCGTCGATGGAAAAGCGGATGCCCATGGCCGCCAGCGCGTGCATGCGCTCGATGGTGGCGTCGAGGTTATCGATCAACAAGCCTTCGGTGATCTCGAAAATCAGTTGCGCCGGCGGCGCGCCCGTGTCGGCCAGCGTGGCGCGCACGCGCTCGACAAAGTCGTGCTGGCGAAATTGCGACGGGCTGACATTGACCGACAGCGGCAGGGCGTGGCCCGCCGCGGCCAGTTCCAGCCAGAACAGGCAGGCCTGGCGCAGGGCGAAGTGCCCCAGCGGCACGATCAGGCCGGTCGCTTCGGCCACCGGAATGAACACGTCGGGCGAGACCATGGTGCCGTCGGCGCGGTGCCAGCGCATCAGCAGCTCGGCGCCAGCCGGCATGCCGTGCGCGTCGACCTGCAGCTGGGTGTGCATGGACAACTCGTTGTTCTGCAGCGCCGACGCCAGGTCGCGTTCCAGCGCCAGGCGCTGGCGCAGTTCGGCCTGCATCTTGTCTTCGAAGATGACCACGCCGTTGCGCCCGTCCGCCTTGGCGCGGTACATCGCCGTGTCTGCTTCCCGCAGCACGTCTTCCACCGTCTGCCCGGCGCCGCACAGCAGCGTCACGCCGATGCTGGCCGACGAGTTGTAGAACTGGCCGTCGATCTCGAAGGGCTGGGTCAGGGTGTGGCCGATCTTGTCGGCCACCCGCAGCGCGGCCGAGCTGGCGATGGCGCCCGTCTCGCCCAGGTCGGCCAGCAGCACCACGAATTCGTCGCCGCCGATGCGCGCCACCACGTCATCCTTGCGCATCAGCCGGCTCAGCCGCGCCGCCGCGCTGCACAGCAGCTGGTCGCCCGTGGCGTGGCCGCGGGCGTCGTTGATGAACTTGAAATTGTCCAGATCGATGAACATCAGCGCGCCCGGGCCGTGCATGGCCGGCGCGCAGCTCAGCCGTTCTTGCAGGCGGTCCATCAGCATGCGCCGGTTGGGCAGGCCGGTGAGCACATCGAAGAAGGCCAGCCGATGAATGGCCGTGGCCGCTTTTTTGCGTTCGCTGATATCGCGCGCCACCACCACCCAGTGCGTATGCGCGCCGGCCTCGTCGACGAAGGGCGAAATTTCCGTCTCGATCCAGCACGGCGTGCCGGCGCTGGTGTACGCCACCAGTTCGCCGCTGGCCGGCCCGCCCCGGTTCATGGCGCTGACGATTTTCGCCACCTCGGCCTGGTCGGTTTGCGGACCGGTGAACATCATCATGCTGCGCTCCAGCACGGCCTCGCGGGCGAAGCCGGTGCAGCGCACGAAGGCGTCGTTGGCGAAGATGATCGGCTGCGGCTGGTCGGCGTTGCCGGTGGCGCGCGTGATCAGCACCATGTCGTTGAGCTGGGCGACGGCCGCCGCGGTCAGGCGCAGCTCGGCGTTGGCGCTGTGCAGCGCGTCCTTGCCTTCCTCCAGCGAGTAAGCGAATTGATGCAGTCCCCCCAGCGACTGCGACAGCTTTTGCAGCAGCGTGCTGCACGAGACGGTGATGAGCGCGCCGACGAACAGAAAGTTGAGCGCCACGATCAGCGCGGGCAGCAGCGCATAGTCGGGCATGCCGGGAATGCGCGCCTTGACCAGGCCGCCCACGCTCAGCGCCAGGATCAGCAGCGTGCTGATGGCCAGCGCCACCAGCGCCGGGCGGCGCCCGAGCAGCACGGCCGCGAACACGGGCGGCGCAATCAGGTAGATCTGCGCCACCGGCCCGATGTTGATCATCATGCTCACCGAGACCAGATAGATGACCGTGATGAAGTGCAGCACGCGCGTGCGGTAAGCCAGCGTGCGCAGGCGCCACAGCGCCAGCAGCCAGGTGATGCCGATGAGGTCGACCAGGATCAGCAGCCACAGGCCTTCATTGGCGGCCAGTGCAATGCTGGGGATGGCCGTGCAGATGCCCAGCACCAGCACGATCGACAGGAGGCGGGAAAATATATGCGTGCGCCAGTGCGCAAGATCGTTAAGCGGCGCCACGTGTGCCTTCGGATCGTAACATTATCAATGTTGTTATTATGAACTTATAATTGCTGCATTGAATCATGGTAGACCAGGCTGGCTTTTTTGTCGTGCAACAATTGGTTACTGTTGTGTGGTGACATCGCCTCCACCCGTTTCCCGGCGCTGACGTGCTGGGTCTGTCGCCGGGGGATGCCGCTGGAAGGGCGTTGATCGATTTCGAAATGCCGTCTGATCAAATTCGCACTGTTGCCGTCAAAGCAAGCGAGTAGCATGCCAAAGCGAAGTGCTGTCACCGGATCGCGGTAACCGCCGACGCCGGCCTTGAACCTTCGGCGCGGCCCGGCGACCCGGCCCTCAGCACGGCGCATGACAACAGAACCAGCGTGCCCGTGTAGCACGCTGCCAGGGCGGCGCGCCGCACGCCGTCCGATGACCCTACGGAGACAATCAATGCAACAACGCCACGCGAACATCCTCGCCGCACTCAGTCTCGCCCCCCTGCTGGCCATGGCCGCGCCCTCGACCACACCGGTCGCCCCCGCTACCGCCCAGGCCACGCCGGCCTCACCGGCCGCCCAGCCAGGCGGCCCCGTGCAAGTGACCGGCGGGGCCATCGTCGGCACCCGCGCCAGCGCCATGACCAGCTATCTGGGCATACCCTTCGCCGCCCCGCCGGTCGGGCCGCTGCGCTGGCGCGCCCCGCAGGCGGTGCTGCCCTGGAGTGGCGTGCGCCAGGCGCGCAGCTATGCGCCGGCGTGCGCCCAGACGGCCCAGTGGATATCCAATCCCAAGAGCGAAGACTGCCTGTACCTGAACCTGTGGGCGCCGGCCGGCGCCAGAAAACTACCCGTCATCGTGTGGATCCACGGCGGCGGCTTTTACGGCGGCACGGCCGCCCAGCCGGGGTATGACGGCGCCAACCTGGCCGGCCACGGCGCCGTCGTCGTCACGGTCAACTACCGCCTCGGCATCTTCGGCTTTTTCGCGCATCCCGATCTGAGTGCCGAATCGCCGCACCGCGCCTCGGGCAACCAGGGCATCGAAGACCAGATCGCCGCCCTGCATTGGGTGAAGAAGAACATTGCCGCGTTCGGCGGCGATCCCGGCCGGGTGACGATCATGGGCGAATCGGCGGGCGGCGAATCGGTCGCCATACTGACCGCCTCGCCGCTGGCCAAGGGGCTGTTCCAGCGCGCCATCTCGCAGAGCGGCAACTGGGGCTTGCCCATCCATCCCGACGAAAACGGCCTGTTCGACCGCAACAGCGAGGAAGCGAAAGGCGTCGCGCTGACCCGGTCGCTCGGTGCGCGCAGCCTGGCCGACCTGCGCGCGCTCAGTGTAGAAACGCTGCACAAGAGCGCCTGGTCGCCGCGCACCAACGTCGACGGTCACGTGCTGCGCGAAGACATGACGACCATGTACCGCAACCGCCGCCAGAACGACGTGCCCCTGCTGGTCGGATGGAACGCGGAAGAAGGCAAGGATCTGGCGCCGGAAATCGTCGGCACCAGCACGTTCACGGCGGCCAACCATCGCGCGCTGATGACCAAGATGCTCGGTTACGGGCCGTCCGCCGCGCTGCTTGCCGCCTATCCCGGCACCAGCGACGCCGTTGCGGCCGCCTCGATCATTCAGCTGACCAATGACTGGTGGGGATGGCGTCTGGTGCACTGGGCCGAGTTGCAAGCCAAATACGGCCGCGCCAAGCCGTACGTGTATTACTTCGCCCACGAACCGGCACCGCCCGCCACACCGTGTGGTTACGGTTGCGGCGCCGGCCATGGCGCCGAGATTGCCTACCTGTTCGACAACCTCGACGTCGACAAGCGGCAGTGGCACGCTGCGGACAGGCAACTGGCCACGCGGCTGGCGAAGACATGGGTGCGTTTCGCCGCCACGGGCAGTCCCAACGGTGCCGGATTGCCGGTCTGGCCGGCATTCGACGGATCGAAAGCATCGATGCTGCGCATCGGCTCCGAAGCGCGCCTGAAGCAATTTCCGCTACCGGATTTTTCCGTGTTTCCCCAGATGGCGCCATAGGCGCCGCGCGGCGCTGGGTTGCCGCGCGGCGCCTAGTTACCGCGTGGTGCGTAGTTACCGCGCGGCGCTCAGTTGCCGCGGTAAGTCGAGTAGCCATACGGGCTTAGCAGCAGCGGCACGTGGTAGTGCGGCACGCTGCCGTCGGCGCTGAAGATGACCGGGATTTCAGGGAAGAAGGTGCTGATCTTACGGTCGGCAAACCACTTGCCGGTCTTGAACGTCACGCGTTAGGTTCCCTTGTCAAGCTGGGCATGTTGCGGGAACAGGGCGGTGATTCTGCCCTGGTCGTTGGTCACGCCCGTATTGAGCAGCGTCCAGCGTTCGCCGTCGCGCTTTTCCAGGGTTACCACCACTTCCGGCGACGGCAGGCCATCCTGCAGGTTCAGCACGTGCACGCTGAGCGGGTTGGGGGCGGCGCTGGCGAAGTGGGTCAGGCACAGGGCGGCGCCGGCCAGTAAGGTTTTCATGAAATGCATGGTGAACTCCGGTTGATGGTTATCAAAAAAGGAAAGGCAAGTAAGTCGAACTGCATCCTGCAGCCGACAGTGCAGCTAATAGCGCAGCTGATAGCGCAGGTCATGGCAGCGGCGCGAAGGTGCGTTCGATGGCGGTAAGCGCGCACGATTCATCCATGGCCGCGCCGCCGGCGCCCGCCACGCCGATCGCCCCGATCACGGCCGCGCCCGACTTAATGGGCACCCCGCCGCCGATCAGCAACAATTCATCGATCGTGTTCAAGTTCTGGGATGCCGGATTGGCGCGCGCACTGTCGGCCAGCAGGCGCGTCGCCGTCTTGGTCGACAAGGCCGTGTACGCCTTGCGCTGGGCGGCCAGCGTGTTGTGCGGTCCGACCTCGTCGTCGCGCTGCAGGGCAACCAGATTGCCGCCGCGGTCGACCACGGCCACGACCAGCGTCTTGCCTGCGGCATGGCAGACCTGCATGGTGGCCTCGATCAGGCGCTTCGCGCTGGCCAGCGTAATATCCGGGCGCATGGCCTGCTGGGCCGGGCCAGGGTTGACCTGGGCCGCGAGAAGGTGGGGCGCGCACAGCGCCAGGCAGGCGGCCAGCATGCAGGGCGGAAAGAGCGGGCGGTACGTCATGGGGAGTGTTCCTTGTCGTGTTGTAAGACCGCAGCCACTGTAGCGGGCCGTCCCCGTCGCCAGGATTGCCCCTGGATGACAGTTTTGTAATGTGCGCCGTGGCGGGGGGTAAGATAAGCGCACAGAAATGGAATCCCCATGCGCATACTGATCGTGGAAGACGAAAGCAAGACCGCCGATTACCTGCAGAAAGGCTTGCGCGAATCCGGCTACGTGGTCGAAGTGGCCAGCAATGGCTTCGATGGCCGCTACATGATCGACGAGTTCGAGTTCGACCTGTTCATTCTCGATGTCATGCTGCCCGGCCTGAACGGCTGGGAATTGCTCAAGCTGATACGCGCCAAGGGCGCCGCCCCGGTGATGTTCCTCACCGCCCGCGACGCGGTGGAAGACCGGGTCAAGGGACTGGAGCTGGGCGCCGACGATTACCTGGTCAAGCCGTTCTCCTACGCCGAGCTGCTGGCCCGGGTGCGCACCCTGTTGCGGCGCGGCCCGCCCCGCGACAGCGACACGTTCCAGCTGGCCGACCTGCAGGTCGACGTGCTGCGCCGCCGCGTCACCCGCCAGGGCGACCGCATCGCGCTCACCAACAAGGAGTTCGCCTTGCTTCATCTGCTCATCAGCCGGGCCGACGAAGTGCTCTCGCGTGCCTTCATCGCTTCCCACGTCTGGCAGATGAACTTCGACAGCGACACCAACGTCGTCGATGTGGCCGTGCGGCGCTTGCGCGCCAAGGTCGACGATCCCTATCCGCTCAAGCTGATCCATACCGTGCGTGGCATGGGTTACGTGCTGGCCGAGGCGCCATGACGGGCGGGCGCTGGCATGCCTCGATCAGCCTGCGCCTGGCCGCGCTGTTCGCGCTGGCCAGCGCGCTGGTGCTGGGAGCGATCGGGCTGTATCTGTACCAGTCGCTCGAACGCGAGATCGCCGGGCGCGACGACACGGCGCTGGCCGGGCGCATCGAACGCATGCGCGCGCTGGTCGACGACAGCGCCAGCATCGACGCGCTGCGCAGCCGGCCCCAACTCTATGGCAACATGCTGGGCAACCGCGACAGCGTGCTGTGGATGATCGACGCGCGCGGCCAGCCCCTGATCGCCGTCAATCCCCAGCAGATGCCGCTGCCGCGCTTGCCGGCCACGCGCCAGTTGCGCCTGGGCGACGCCGTCGCGGGCCAGCCGGCGCGCCTGGCCTGGGTCGACGTGGAGCAGGGCGGGCGCCGCTTCACGCTGGTGGCCGGCAAGATGCTGGCCGAACGCGACCAGATCCTGGCGACCTATCGCATGAAATTGGCGATCGCGCTGGCGCTGGGGGCGGCGATTTCCTTCGCGCTGGGCTGGCTGATCAGCCAGCGCGGGCTGCGTCCCGTGCGCCGCCTGGCCGAGCGCGCCGCCGCGATCGATGTGCGCAGCCTGCACGCGCGCCTGGGGGCGCCGCACAGCGAACTGCGCGAGCTGCGCGGCCTGAGTACCGCGCTCGACCAGATGCTGGACCGGCTGGCCGCCGGCTTTGCCCAGCTGTCGCGCTTTTCCGAAGACTTGGCCCATGAAATGCGCACCCCCCTCGGCAACCTGATGGGCCACACTCAGCAAACCCTGCGCCAGGCCCGTTCGGTGCAGGAGTACCAGGAGCTGCTCGCGTCGAACCAGGAAGAGTACGAGCGCCTGGCGCGCATGATCGACAGCATGTTGTTTCTGGCGCGCTCGGAGCAGACCGACGCGGCCATCACGCGCGAAGCCATCGACCTGGCGGCGCTGGCCGCCCAGCTGGTCGATTACTTTGAAGGCATGGCCGAGGAGCGCGGCGTGCGCTTCGCGGTCGACGTCGAGGCAACGGACAGTGGCGCGCCCACTGCCAGCATCGCGCCAGCCACACACTTGGTGCTGCATGCCGACCGCGCCCTGGTACAGCGCGCCATGGCCAACCTGCTGGCCAACGCGCTGCGCTACGGCGCGCCGGACAGCACGGTGACCATCGCCGCCCGGCGCCGTGGCAGCTCGGTGGACATTTCCGTGCACAACACCGGCGCGCCGATCGCGGCCCACCATCTGCCGCACCTGTTCGAGCGCTTTTACCGCTGCGATCCGGCGCGCAGCAAGCCGGGCGACTCGGGCGGACTGGGCCTGGCAATCGTGCACTCGATCATGCAGTTGCACGGGGGATCGGTCGGCGTAGTCAGCGACGCGGACGGCACCCGCGTGACGTTGTGCTTTCTGAGCGCATCACCGTGACATTCTGCTGAGAACGAGACCCCGCTTGCTCGTTTGATACGTAACAAACTGCTATCGGGAGCGGTCCTATAAGCTCGGGTTCATGCTCACGGAATTTCTACAATGACATGAATCCCGATATCCACCACCCGCCCACCACCATGCTCGTGCGAAGAGATTCCATGATGAACGACCTTTCCGGGCGGCCCGTGCACGAGATCGACGGCAGCGCCGGCACCGGTGAGTTGCAGACCTACTTCAACGTCGTCGTCGATCATCTGTTGCTGATTCTGTCCGTTGCCTTGATCGTCGGGGCTGCCGGCCTGCTGTATGCGTTCGGCAGCCAGTCGGTGTACGAATCGAACATGACGCTGCTGATCGAAGAGACCAGTCCGAATGCCACCAAAAATGTCCTGAGCGAAGCGTCGTCCCTGTTCGAAACCAAAAAATCCACCGTCGCCGAAATGGAACTGCTCCGTTCGCGCACCGTGATCGGGCCGGTGGTCGACACGCTGCGCCTGTCGGTCCACGTGCAGCCTAAATATTTTCCGCTGGTCGGCGCGGCGCTGGCCAGCCTGTCCGACGGCGAACTGGCCCGGCCCGGCATCTTCGGCTACGGCGGCTATGCCTGGGGCGCCGAGCGGGCGCAGGTGTCCAGCTTCAACGCGCAGGGCGCCTTGCAGCAGCGCACCTTTGTCATTACCGCGACCGGCGACACCACCTATCGCCTGAGCGACACCAGGGACCGCTTCGCCTGGCACGGCCGGGTCGGTGTGCCGCTGCGCGGCAAGCTTGGCGGGCTGGACCTGGAGGTGCAGGTCGCGCGACTGGAGGCCCTGCCCGGTGCGCAGTTCCTACTGCGCAGCGTGTCGAAACAGGGCCTGATTGCCGGCATCCAGCGTTCGCTGCAGATCGCCGAACAGGGCAAGCAATCCGGCCTGATCGAGGTCAGGCTGCAGGGCGAGAGTGCCGGGCAGGTGCAGGCCGTGCTCGACGAAACCGCGCGCGAATACCTGCGCCAGAGCGGCGCACGGCGCCTCGCCAATGCCGAACAATCGCTCAAGTTTCTCGACGCACAGCTGGTCACGCTGCGCGCGCAGCTCGACAAGTCCGACGCCCACTATAGCCAGTTCCGCCATCGCCACGGCACGGTCAGTCTGGCCGATGAAGCCCGCGTCGGGGTGGAGCAGGCCGCCGCTGCCAAGGCGCGGCGTGCCGAACTGCAACAGAGAAAGACGGACCTGCAAACCCGCTACGGCGAGCGCCACCCCCTGCTGCTGGCCGTCAACGATCAGCTGCAACAGATGGAGCGGGCCGCCGGCGCCGATGAAGAGGCCATCCGCGTCTTGCCGGCGCTGGAGCAGGACGAGCTGAAAATCATCCGCGACAACAAGGTCAAAAGCGAACTGTACGCAGCGCTGTCCAACACTGCCGAGCAGCTGCGCATCCTGAGCGCCAGCAAGACCAACACCGTGCGCCTGGTCGACCCACCCACGTTGCCCGAAGCACCGGTCAAGCCGAACCGCCCGCTGATCGTCGGCGCCGCCGTGCTGCTGGGCCTGTTTTTAGGCATGGCTGCGGCCTTTCTCAAGCGCGCCGTTTGCGCCGGCATCGAAGGCCCCAAGGCGATCAAGAAACTGGTGGGCGGCAGGGTGGTCCAGGTCACCATTCCCCGCAGCAGCTATCAGCAGGTGCTGATGAAGCAGGCCGGGCGGGGTTCCGGCGCCATCCCGATGTTGGCGCGCGTGGCGCCGGAAGACCCGGCCATCGAAGCGCTGCGGGGGTTCAGGGCGGCGCTGCAATTTTCCATGCCGCGGTTCCGCAACAACATCGTGATGATCACGGCGCCGACGGCGCGCCTGGGCAAGTCGTTCGTCGCGGCCAATGGCGCCACCGTCCTCGCCGCCAGCGGCCAACGGGTGTTGCTGATCGACGCCGATCTGCGCGCCGGGCACTTGCACCGCTATTTCGGCAACCACCGCAGCGGCACGGAACCGAGCCCCGGGCTGTGCGAAGCGCTCGGTGGCGCCGCAGCCCTGGACACAGTCATCCGGCGCGGCGTGATGAAGAACCTGGACTTCATCGCCTGCGGAACCTGGCCTCACAATATGTCCGAACTGCTCACCACTGCCCAGTTCGGCACCTTGCTGGCCTCGGTCAGCCAGAATTACGACGTGGTGCTGATCGACGCGCCGCAGGTGCTGGGCGTGGCCGATGCGCTGACCATCGGCGCGCACGCCGGCGCGGTGTTCCTGCTGGCGCGCGCCGGCACCACCAGCGCGGACGACCTCGACGAGTCGCTCAAGCGGCTGCGCCAGGCCGGCATCGCGCCCGAAGGCATCTTGTTCAACGACGTGCGCCTGCGCCGCGGCGCGTCCGACTATCACTACAAGGCTGGAAAAGTACGCCAGCCGATCGACTGCGCAAGTTGAGCGCGCCCCGTGTCCCGTGCCCCACGTGCCCCGACCCCGTGCCCGCCGTGCCTCCCATCCCCGAACAGACGCCGAAGGCGACCACCGGGCCGGAACCGGCGCGCGCTGCCACGCCCAGGTTGGGCTGGCTGGCGCTGAAGTGGAACTACTTCGGCAACGTCATGCGCAGCCTGTCGCAGTTCGCCATCGGCATCCTGCTGGCGCGCTTGCTGGGGCCGGAACCATTCGGCATCGTCGCGGTCGCCTGGATCATCCTGGGCGTGGGCAACCTGTTCGCCGACCTGGGCTTTGGCGCCGCGCTGGTGCAGCGCGCCACGCTGTCGACGGCCGACCTGCGCTTCATCTTCACCTGCCAGATGGGCTTCGCCTGCCTGCTCACGCTGGCCGGCGTGCTGTCGGCCGATGCCATCGCCGCCTGGTTCCACAAGCCCGACGCGGCGCTGGTGATCCAGGCGATGTTTTTCCTGTTCATTTTCCAGTCGCTGGGCCAGACCGCGGCGGCGATGCTGCGCCGCGCGCTCAATTTCAAGACGCTGCAGCAGATCACCATTGTGACTTACCTGGCCGGCTACCTTGGCGTTGGCCTGCCTGCCGCCTGGCTGGGCCTGGGCGTGTGGAGCCTGGTCGCGGCCCAGTCGGTGCAATGTTTGCTCAATGCGCTGCTGCTCATTCGCGCCACCGCCGTGCCGCTGGGGTTGTGCTTCGCGCCGGGCGACCCGGATATCATCCGCTTCGGCCTGAAGGTGACGGCGGCCAACCTGAGCAGCTGGAGCATCAGCAATCTCGACGTGGTTGTCATCGGCCGCGCCTTCGGCCTGGTCGAACTGGGCCTGTACAACCGCGCGCTGAACCTGGTGAACCTACCCATGAGCATCATCACCACCGGCTTTCAGGGCGTGCTGTTCGCCGCCTGCGCGCGCACCCAGCGCGATACCGCCGCGCTCAAGCGCATCTACCTGGAAACCACTGCGGCCGTGGCCATGCTCTGTTTCCCGCTGTTCCTCACCGTCGCCGCGGTGGCGGAAACGCTGGTGCTGGCGTTGTACGGGCCGCTGTGGGCCGCCTCGGTGCCGGTGGTCGCGCCGTTGGCGCTGGCAGTGCTGGTCAACGCGCTGCTCGCCATCAAAGGGCCGATCCTCATGGCTGGCAACCGGGTCGGGCTTGAATTGCGCAACCAGCTCTACACCGTGCTGATGTTCGTTCCCGCACTCTGGATCGCCGTGCAGTTTTCGACCGTCGCCGTGGCCTGGGCGGTGCTGGCCACCTACGTGGCGCGCTGGCTGCTGCTGGCGCTGCACACCTTGCGCCTGACCGGGGTGAGCGTACGTGCCTATGCGGCGACCTTGGGCACGCCGCTGCTGTTCGGCGTGGGCGTCAGCCTGGCGGCGGCGCTGGCCGAGCGCACCCTGGCTTTCCTGCCGCCGTTGGCGCGCCTGCTGGCCGTGGCCGCCGTGGCCGCCGTAGTGCTGCTGGGTCTGATACGGCTGTTCGGCGCCCGCTTTCTCAAGTCCTATCTCGGCACGCTGGTGCAGACCGCCAGCTTGCCCGGTAGCGTACGTACACTGCTCAACGTTTAACGGGAGCCCGGCTTGAATCATCAACTCATCGTCATTAGCCTGCTCGACGGCAAGGGGCCGACCGGCGTCGAGATCCATGTCAATCAACTGCTCCAGCACGCGCGCGCGCACGGCATCGACAGCACGCTGGTGTCGCCGTATCCATCGCAACGGCTGTGGGCCGCCCTGGCGCGCCGCGCCGCCGCGCTGCTTGGGCTGTTCGACCGGGAGCGCGCCGCAGTGCTGTCGCTGTGGATCAACAGTCAGGTGATCGGTGCCAAGCTGGCGCCACTGCTGGCGCGCGCCGGGCAGCGCGGCGCTGCCATCACCTTGTACGCGCACGACCCGGTCTGCGCGCTGCGGGCGCACCGGGCCAGCCGCACGCGTGCCTGCCGCGTCGTCACGGTGATCCATTACACCGCCCCGCAGGCCGACGAGCTGGCCCTGCAGGACCTGACCGCACCGGGGCGGCCCTTGTGGCGCTGGCTGACGGCGGCCGAGGCGGCAGCGTTGCCGCACATGGACCACATCATCTTTGCATCGGCCTTCATGCAGGCGCAGATTGGCGCGCGCATGGCGGCGGTGCGGGCCGTGCCGCAGTCGGTGATCCCGCCTTTTATCGGCCAGCCGTCGCTGCCGGCCGACGGCGGCCCCGATGGCGACCTGATCGCCATCGGCACGCTGGAGGCACGCATGAACCAGGCCTTCCTGCTGCACGTCGTGGCCCGGGCCAGGGCGCACGGCCTGCATTGCACGCTGACGCTGGTCGGCGATGGCCCCGACCGCGCCATGCTGGTCGCGCTCGCCGAGCAGCTCGGCCTGCGCGACCAGGTCACGTTTGCCGGGCAGCAGCCACAGGCGGCGCGGCTGATCGCGCGTCACCGCTGGCTGGTGCACGCCGCCCTGATCGACAACCTGCCCATCACCCTCATTGAAGCGCTGGCCGCCGGGCGGCCGATTCTGGCGCCTCAGGTCGGCGCCATCGGCGAAATTTTCCGTCACGGTGTGGAAGGGTATGCCTGGCCGCTGGACGACGTCGCGCGCGCTGCCACGCTGCTCGCCGCCGCGCTGAGCGAGCCCGATGCCTATCGGCGCATGGCGCCGGCGGCACGGGCGCGCTACCTGGAACACTTCGGCAGCGCGCCGCTGACCGGCCGCTGGCTGAGCACCCTCCTGCATCAGCCGGCGCAGGCAGCGGTGTGCGCCACGCACCGGTCGACCGCCTTGACGCCATCGGCTGAAGGTGCCGGCAACCCGGCGCGGCCAACCATTGCAGTGATCCTCACCTGCTTCAATCGCCGGCAGAAGACCCTTGCATGCATCGATGCCGTACTGGCCCAGACTGCCCTGACGGACGTGCTGCTCGATTTTTTCATCACCGACGATGCCAGCCATGACGGGACCGCCGACGCCCTGATGGGCAAGAGCGGCCGCATGCATGTGTTGAAGGGGAACGGCACGCTGTTCTGGAACGGTGGCATGCGGCTGGCCTGGTCCCAGGCATTGACGGGCGACTTTGACTTTTACCTGTGGCTCAACGACGATACGTTCCTGTATCCACAGACGCTGCGGTGCATGCTTGACACCCATGCGCTTGCGCAGCGTGCCAGTGGCAAGCCGGGCATCGTGGTCGGATCGACCCATGACGATCGCGGTCAGACCAGTTACGGCGGTGAGCGGCAACGAAGCCGGCTGCGTCCGCTGACACTGGCACGCATCGACCCGCAGGACACGGTGCAGCAGTGCGATACCTACAACGGCAACTGCGTGCTGGTCTCGCGCCAGGCCGCACACGTGCTTGGCAACCTTGATGCGGGCTTTGTCCATGCCATGGGCGACACGGACTATGGCTTGCGGGCACGCAAAGCCGGCATTCCCATGTGGGTGATGCCGGGGTACGCTGGCCGTTGCATCAACGACAGTGCCATGGCGGGCGGTTTCGACGACGCCTCGTTGCCGTTGATGGCGCGCTTGACCAAAATGCTGTCGCCGAAAGGATTGCCGTGGCGGCCCTGGCGCTTGTTGTGCCGGCGCCACGCTGGGCTGTTATGGCCGCTGTACTGGTGTTGGCCGTATCTGAAAGTCATCGCGACAGCATGGCCGATCCGACGACGCAGTGCGCGCGTGTCGTGATGCGCGCGTCCCGCCGCCGGTTGTGCCCTGGTTCGGTCCCTGGTTCGGTCCCTGGTGCCGGGCCTTGCCGCGGCCCCCGTCATGGCCCTGGCCCCGGTCCTGGCCAGTGTCCCGGCGGCGACAGGGCCTGGCCTGCCACCCTGGACGCCGGCAACGACCTGTGCGCCGTGCATTCTGACCTGCGCAAGGCCATCGTCGATGGCGGTGCAATGCAAGGAGCAGCATGAGTGCAGTCTTCACATTTTCCTCCGATGACGGCCATCCCCTGGACATGAGGGTGGCTGACTTACTCGGCAAGCACGGCTTGACGGGCACCTTTTACGTCCCGATCAGCAATTGCGAGGGCTTGCCAACGATGTCCAGGGATCAGCTGCGCGCGCTGGCGCGGCACTTTGAAATCGGTTCGCATACGGCCGACCACTGTTATCTGCGCAACGTCGGCGCCATGGAGGCGGCGCGCCAGATCAACGACGGTAAGGCGCGGCTGGAAGATCTGCTGGGACAACCCGTGGCGGGCTTTTGCTACCCCGGCGGTCAATATCGGCGTGCGACCGTGACGCTGGTGCAGCGCGCCGGATTCCGGTATGCGCGAACCACCACCAACCTGTGCATGGATGCCGGCCACAGCCGATTTGAATTGCCCACCACCATACAGTTCTATCCCCATGCGCGGGCCGTGTACTGGCGCAATTATGCGCACGGGGGGCGCTGGCGCACGCGCCTGGCCGGCCTGCGCCTGGCCGTGCGCCATGCGCATTGGATCGACCGGATCGGCGCCCTGTTCGACCACGCGTGCGCGCACAACGGCATCTTCCATCTGTGGACCCACGCCTACGAGGTGGAGCGCCTGGATGCCTGGCGCGATCTGGATCGCTTTTTCGCGCAGGTGGCACGCCAGGTTCCGGCACCGGACCGCCTGACCAATCACCAGCTGGCGTCGCAGCGGTTCCCCAGCTGAGCAGCACCGCCGGCCGCCGCGCCCGCCGTTGCCGATGGCGCGGCCAGTGCCTGCGCGGCGTCGGCCGCCACGGCTGAGGCACACGCTCACCTGACTGCCTGCATCGCCGCGGCAGCCTGTCGCTCCCGCCATCCCTGCCCCCCGTTCCCCCTCCCGCCGCCCGGTGCCGCCGGCCATGACATCTTGCTCATGCCAGTTTTGCCATGCGCAAATATATTTACGTAAATCCAGATATTTGCGGAACTTTTTAAATCCTGAGTCTGTCTGAATCAATGCTGCCCTTGATGAATATCAATAGTTGTTCAGAAAGAGCTTGCAATCCATATGAGATCAGCGTCGCGCGCTGCAGTGCGGCGAAAAATTCCCACCGGAATTTTGTCTGCCTCATCGCCGATTCAACACGATGCACTATGTTTACCAGGATTTATTCATGCAACGATTTCTCCAGGCTCACCCCACCCACTTCCGCGTCGCGCGCGTTCTCCTCGGCGCCGGCCTGATCGGCTCGCTCGTCGCTTGCGGTGGCGGTAGTCCCGCCAGCTCAGACGCTCCCATCGCTGCCGCCGGCGCGCCCGACATGCAGGGGGCCGCCCCCGCCGCACCAGCCAACGTCTTCGCCGCCACCGTGCTTCCCGTCGCTAACGCAGAGACCACCTGGACCCAGTGTGCCTGGGAAGGCGAGACCTGCAAAGTCAGCGGTACCCAGCAAGTGCGCTACGGCGCCAATGGGTCCTATCTGTACAAGACAGTGACCGACGCGATCCTGTGCGCCAATACGGTCTGGGGCGATCCCGCCGCGGGTGCGCGCAAGGCCTGCGAGGTCGCCAGCGCCGCCCCCACCGCGCCGCCACCGGCGACCGTGACCTGGACCCAGTGCGCCTGGGAAGGCCAGACCTGCACCGTGAGCGGAACCCAGCAAGTGCGCTACGGCGCCAACGGTGCGTATTTCTACAAGACCGTCACCGGCCCGATCGCGTGCGCCAACGCGACGTGGGGCGATCCCGCCCCCGGCGTGCGCAAATCGTGCGATGTGTCCAGCGGTTCGACCACCACGCCACCACCGACGACGCCGCCGCCAACCACGCCGCCGCCTGCCGGCAGCGTCCTGCCGATTCCGACCAACGTCGCCAGCGGCACCACCGTCAGCCTGCAGTGCGGCACGACCTACCAGGGTACGCTCGAGCTGAACGGCAAGACCAACGTGACGGTCAAGACCGCCGGCACCTGCGGCAAGGCCATCATCACCCCCGGCCGCCGGATTACCGGCTGGGTGAAGGGTACCGGCAGCATCTACTCCGCACCGATCAGCTTCAACCCTGTGCAAGTGTCTGTCGGCGGCGCCTTCGTCAGCGCGGCGCACTGGCCAAACCAGCCTTGGGCGACCAGCACCAGCGGCATGCCCAGCAGCGACCTGGCCGGCGCCACCCACGTGTTCCTGGCGAACCAGTCGGTGATCCAGTCGCAAGTGTTGACAGGCAACAGCGTCAGCACCGCCAAACCGTTCTATGTCGAAGGCAAGCTGTGGATGCTGGATACCCCGGGCGAATGGGCCGTGTCGAACGGCCGCCTCTACCTGTGGTCGCCGGACGGTACCAATCCGGAAGGCAAAGCATGGGCCTCGGCCAATGGCAACGGCGTCAACGCCGATAATTCGAGCGGCATCACGCTCGATGGCATCAAGATCTTTGGCGCCACCGACGGCGTGAGCGCGAACACCTCCACCAACCTGAAAGTGTTGAACACCGATATCGCCAACAGCGCCAGGGATGGGATCTGGGCCAGCGGCAGTAAAGGCTTGCAAGTGAACCTGAGCAACGTGACCAATACGCGCCGCAACGGGATTGATGGCTGGTATTCGGTCAATGGCGCCATCATTACCAATACGACCGTCAGCAATACCGGTACCGTCGGCATGCCATCGACCACCGATGCCGGCATCATGTTTGGCGACGGCGGCACCAACACCATCGACAACGTGCGCGTCACCAACTCGGGCTACCACGGCATCAGCGTGCTGCATAACCGCAATACCGCCGTGAAAAACAGCGTCGTCGACAAGGCCTGTGTCCATCTGCACGACTGCGGCGGTATTTATACCGGCGCGCGCGATCAGCTGCCGTTGACCTTGCTAATCGAGAACAACACCGTGACCAATGTGAATGGGTCTGAAAACGTCGGTATTTACCTCGATGACCATGCGAATGGCGTGACCATCAACAAGAACAGGGTATCGAACACCACCCGGGCCATCTTCCTGCACAATGGCTTCAACACCGTCATCACCTACAACACGCTCGCCGCGAGTGAGGTGGCGCACCTGCAATTCTCCCAGGACTCGGGCACGATCCGCAACAACAAGGTCAGCAACAACACGTTCAACTCGACCAGGGGCGAGTTCACCTACAACACGGAAGCCGGCAGCAACCTGAAGACTTTCATGAGTGCTGACTACAATACGTACACCAGCAGCAACGTGAACGTGTTCCATCGTTATTGGGATGGCCGGTCCGCTGGCGTGACGCAAAGCTACACCGGCTGGAAAGCATGGGGTGGCCAGGATGCGCACTCGACCATGAACGGCCGCTAAGCGCGCCGGACCCGGCAGTTCACCGTACGCACCCGCGGCACGGGGCGCTGCCGGGCAATCAGGCTGTTCATGAGCGACATCAAGTATCCGCGCGACCGCGCGGATTTTTTTTGCCGGCCGCCCTCCAATGGTCATGTCGCTCTCGTTCATCCTGCTGGCACGTGCGTTGACGACCCGCGCCAGCCCCCATGGCGCGGGAGCGCGCCGCATCGGCCTGCGCAGGCTGGCGCTGCTGACCGGGGCGGCGCTTGCTGTTGCCCTGTGCGCGCCGGCTGCTGCCCGCGTGCTGCCGCTCCCGCGCCACATCGCCAACGGTTCGACCGTCCAGCTGCGCTGCGGCGCCACTTACCACGGGACTCTGGAGCTGAGCGGCAAGCGCAACGTCACCGTGGCCACCACCGGCAAGTGCGGCAAGGCCCGCATCTCGCCGGGGCGCGCCATCGGCGGCTGGACCCGGCATGCTGGCAACATCTATGTGGCGCCGCTCAGCTTCAGGCCGGTGCAAGTGGCCGTCGGTGGCGACCCGGTCAGCGCGGCGCACTGGCCCAACCGCGCGTGGGCCACCGACAGCGCTGCGGTGCCGGACCGCGATCTGGCCGGCGCCACCCTGGTCGTGCTGGCCAACCAGTCGGTGGTACGCGCGTCCACGCTGGCCACCGGCAGCGTCAGCACCGCGCAGCCGTTCTATGTGGAAGGCAAGCTGTGGATGCTCGACAGCCCCGCCGAGTGGGCGTGGCACCTTGGCCGCCTGTACCTGTGGACGCCGGACGGTCGCAGCCCCGCAGGGCGGACCTGGGCCGCGCCCGACCGCAATGGCATCAATGCCGACCAGTCGCACGGCATCGTCATCGACGGCGTGGCGATCTTCTCGGCCACCGATGGCATCAGCGCCGACGGCGCCACCAACCTGACCGTGCGCGACACGCACATCAGCAATAGCTACCGCGACGGCATCTGGGCCAGCGGCAGCCGCGGCTTGCGGGTGCAGGACAGTCACGTTGCGAACGCGCGCCGCAACGGCATCGACGGCTGGTACTGGATTACCGGCGCGCGCATCAGCGGCACGACCGTGATTAATACCGGCATGGCGGGCATGCCCAGCGCCAGCGACGCCGGCATCCTGTTGGGCGCCGGTGCCGATAACCGCATCGACAACGTGCGCGTGACCAACTCGGCGTATCACGGCATCAACATGCTGCAGAGCCGGGCATCGTCCGTGCGCCATAGCGTCATCGAGCGCGCCTGTGCCAGGCTGACCGATTGCGGCGCGCTGTATGCGTCGGCGCGCGATCGTCAGCCCTTGGGCCTGCTCATCGAAGGCAATACCGTCACCCATACCAGCGGGCCGGACGTGATTGGCATCTACCTGGATGACCACGCCAACGGCGTGACGATCCGGCGCAACACCATCCGCCATAACCAGCGCGGCCTGGTGGTGCACAATGGCTTCAATATCGCCATCACCCTCAACACCTTTGCTGCCAGTGCCGTACTGCATGTCGGGCTCAAGCAGGACGCCGGACGCATCCGGCAGATCCGTATCACCCACAATACCTTCACGTCCACGGGCGGCGAGCACACCTTCAATCTGGAGGCAGGCGCCGACCCGGCAGGCAACTACCTGCAGTTTGCCACCTACGATCACAACACCTATATCAGCAATAACTGGCAAGTCTTCGGCCATGTGTGGCACGCCGGCGCCCCTGCCATGGCCACCAGCTACGCGCAGTGGAAACGCCAGATCCAGCAAGATGTCCATTCGGTACAGCAAGATGCACCTGCCGATCTGCAGGGCCTGCCTCACGCACCGGCGCCACGGGCGCCACGCACAGCGCCGCAGACCACGACGTCGTGGACGAGCGAAAAACAGGGCGCCGCAAGCGTGTCCGGACCAGGTCGGGGTGGGGGTGCCGCGGTGGATTGATTGGCTGGGATTGCTTGATATGCAACAAGCTGTGGCCCGGTTCGGTCATCTACACTCGTCCGGTACCGTGCGAAAACTGCTGGATATTGGACGCGAGGCCTGCTTGACACATCAACTTATCGTTATCAGCTCGCTCGATGGCCATGGCCCGACCGGCGTCGAGACGCATTTCAATCAACTCATGGACGAAGCGCGCGCCAGGGGCATCGATGGCGTGCTGGTGTCGGCCTACCCGTCGCAGCGGCGCTGGGCAAAGCTGGCCCGGCTGTTGATCCGGCCTGTTGGCCTGATTGACAAGGAGCGCGCCGACCTGCTGTCGCTGTGGATTAACGGCCGGATTATTGCGGCAAAGTTGGCTGCGCTGCTGGCGCCGCATGCCCGCCGCGACGGTCAGCCGACCCTGTATGCCCAGGATCCTGTCAGCGCGTGCATTGCCCTGAAGGCCAACCGGCAGCAGCGCTGCCGCGTCGTGACGGTGATCCACTACAACGTGTCGATGGCCGAAGAAATGCGCATGAAAGGGGAGGCCAGGGTGGACGGTCCCTTGTGGCGCTTCAACATGGCCGCCGAACAGCACGCGCTGCCGCGGGTCGACCACATCATTTTCGTGTCCGCGTTCATGCAGCGTGCCGTCCGTGCGCGCCTGGCGGCGATGCGCAGCGTGCCGCAATCGGTCATTCCGAATTTTATCAAACGCGCCGGCCGGCGCGACGCCGGTCCGGCCACCGGTGGCGATCTGATCGCCATCGGCACGCTGGAACCGCGCAAGAACCAGGCCTTCCTGCTGCACGTACTGGCCCGGGCCCGGTCGCATGGCCACGTGTACACGCTGACCATCGTCGGCGACGGCCCCGACCGCGCCAAGCTGGTGGCGCTGACCGGGGCGCTGGGCCTGCAGGACCAGGTCACGTTTGCCGGATTCCAGAAGGACGCGGCGCGCCTGATCCCGCAGCACCGTCTGCTGGTGCATGCCGCCCTGATGGAAAACATGCCGATCACGCTGATCGAAGCGCTGGCGATGGGGCGGCCGATACTGGCGCCGGCGGTGGGCGGCATCGGCGAGGTCTTCAGCCATGGGGTGGAGGGCTATTTCTGGCCGCTGGACGACGCCGAGGCCGCATGCGCCTTGCTCATCAAGGCGAGCGCCGACGCCGCCGCCTACCAGCGCCTGTCGCAGGCCGCGCTGGCGCGCTATCGGGAAAAATTCGACAACGACCTGCTGGCGGGTGAGTGGCTCGCAACGATCCTGCACCTGCGCCCGGACCACGCCCGGCCTGATGTGCTGCAGGCCACGCCATGACACGCATCAGCATACTCAACCATTCCGACGGCGGCGGCGGCGCCAGCCGGGCGGCATACCGCCTGTACCGCGCGTTGCAGGTGGCCGGGGTCAGGCCAGCGATGACGGTACGCCAGAAGGTCACCGACGACTGGACCATTGCGACCACGTCGCAGCACGGCGCCAAGGCGCTCAACTTCGCCCGCTCGCGCTTCGGCGGCTACCTGATGACGCTGCAAAAGAGCGCGAATGCCACCATGCATTCCGCCAATGTGCTGCCATCGAACCTGGCCGCGGGCATCAACCATAGCGCTGCCGACATCGTCAACCTGCACTGGCTGGGCGGCGAGGCGATGTCGATCGAGGATATCGGCAGGATCCGCAAGCCGGTGGTGTGGACGCTGCACGACATGTGGGCGTTTTGCGGTGCCGAACACTATACCGGGGATGGTGCCGACGCGCGCTGGCGCAGCGGCTACGAGCGCGCCAACCGGCTTGCCGGCTCCGGCGGACCGGACATCGACCGGTACACGTGGCAGCGCAAGCGGCGCGCATGGACCCACCCGATGCAGATCGTCACGCCGAGCCGCTGGCTGGCCGATTGTGTCCGCCACAGCGCGCTGATGCGGGACTGGCCGGTGGCGGTCATTCCCAATGTCCTCGATACGGAGGTGTTCAAGCCGCTCGACCGGCGGCACTGCCGCCACGCGCTCAATCTGCCCGCCGACAAGAAGATCGTGCTGTTTGGCGCGTTCGGCGGTGCCGCCAGCCCGATCAAGGGCTATGACCTGCTGCTCGACGCCCTGCGCTCACTCTCCGGCAGCGGGCTCGACATCCTGTGTGTCGTGTTCGGTCAGGGTGAGCCGCGCCAGCGTCCCCCGATTCCGTTTCCGATCCGGTGGATGGGACACATCAGCGACGATCCCACGCTGGCGCTGTTGTATGGCGCCGCCGACGTCATGGTGCTGCCGTCGCGGCGGGATAACCTGCCGCAATCGGGCACCGAGGCCCATGGCTGCGGTTGCCCGGTGGTGGCATTCGATTGTACCGGCTTGCCGGAAGTGGTCGATCATCGCGTGACGGGCTACCTGGCCGAGCCGTTCCACACCGGCGACCTGGCGCGCGGCATTGCGTGGGTGATCGGCGACCCGATCGTCAATGCCACGCTGGGGCACGCCGCGCGCCAGAAAGCGGTGGCGCTCTGGTCGGCCCGCAGCGTCGTGCGGGCCTATCTGGAGGTGTACGAGGCGGCACGGACAAGGGCTTTGGTGCGGCCGCTCTACCGCGTGAACCACATGCCCCCGCCCTAAGCGGCGGCGCGCCGACTGGCTCTGGTGTGAGCAATCCCTATCCGGTGAGGCGTCGCGGGCGCGATCATGACCAGCCAGTGTTGCAGACAGAGGTCGAAAGGAAAACTATCCCGTGCCAGCCAATATATTGATCGCCATTGCAGGCGCCGTTGCGGTTTTCAGCATGCTGACGGTGATTGCCGGTTGGCTTGCGGTCAAGCCGGTGCATGCGGCCTTTCTGACCCTCGGGTTGACCGTGCTCGAGGCGTTGCATCTGCCGCTGTCCATCCAGGTCGGCATATCGCTCTATCCCGAAGACCTGTTGTTTGCCATCCTCACCCTGGCCTGCCTGATCAGGCTGTCGCTGTTCGGCAGTCCGAAGATGGTGCCGCTAGCCTGGTGGGTGATCGGTGCGGTCCAGCTGCTGCTGTTCGTGTGGGGCCATCGCGCGTTCGGTTCCAGCGCCGGCGTCGACTATCGCGTCCATTTCTATCTGTGGGTAGCGGTGTGCTATTTCTGCTCGGTCGAATGGAGTGCAGCCATGGTCGAGCGCGTGCTCGATGGCTGGATCGCTGGCGCATCGACGCTGTGCACGCTGGCGATGTTCCGCTGGATTTACTCCGCCATCGACCCGGTCTATGCGCAAGCCATCATGGGATTCGACACGACGGGGGTGCGTTTTCGCGTGTTGAGCTCGACCTCGTCGCTGATGATTGCCATTGGCTTTCTGATCCTGCTGTTTCGCATGCTCAGCGGCCGGCTGCCGCTGTGGCGGCGCCCCCTGTTGCCCGTCTTTCTGCTCACCGTCGTGGTGCTCCAGCATCGTTCGGTATGGGTCAGCGTGTTCGTCGGCGTCATCGGCCTGGTGTGGGCGCAGCAGAAAGAGCAGGGCGTGCTGCGCGCCGCGCTGGCGATCGGCCTGCTGATGGTGCCGGTGGCGGTCATGTTCGCTATTCCCGACGAGGGCGGCGGCGTCGTCGCATCGATCAAGGGCGCCGCCGACAGCGCCATGAGTACCGAAGAGGGGACCATGGTTGCGCGCGTGGGCAACTGGCAGCAGCTGCTGGCCAACTGGAGCGGCTCGAACAACGTGGCGACCTATCTGGTGGGCAAACCGTATGGAAGCGGGTTCAACCCGCAGGAAAGCGAGGATGGGCAACTTGTGTTCGACATGGTGCCGCATAATCATTTCGTGCACATCCTCTACCGCGGCGGCCTGATCGCGCTGTGCTGCACGCTGGCGCTGTTCTACCAGCTGTGGACAGCGGCGGTTACAGAAGCGGGCAAGGGCCGCAAATACTGGGCACCTTGTCTGGTGGGCGTGTTTGCCGCGTTCTACGTTTTTTTCGTGCCGTACTGGGCCACCTACGCTTGCGGAATCATCTTCGGCATTGCCATCAGTTACCTTGGCATCGGCACCCACGCCACGCCGACCGCGACGCGGCACGGCAGGAGCACCTGATCGATGCGCGCACCGGGACAGCGCAACGGGCGCCATCGCAGGACCGACCGAGGACCGCAATGACCACCAGAATCGCCTTCGTGACCAACGAGCCGGCCCCCTATCGCATCCCGGCACTGAACAGGATGGCCGCAGCGCCCGGCATCGACCTGCATGTTATTTTCTGCTGTGAACGTGAACCCAACCGCGCGTGGAACCTGCCACCGATGACGTTCGAGCGCACTATCCTGCGCGAGCGGATCACCACCATCAATGACCGTTATATCCACAACAATCTCGACGTGCTCGAGGCGCTAAAGCGGCTTGCGCCGGACGTGATTGTCACCACCGGCTTCAATCCGACGCACCTGTATGCATTTGCCTACGCATGGATCAAGAAAGTGGCGCATGTCGCCATGACGGACGGTACCGTGGAGTCCGAAGCAGGCTTGTCTGCCGCGCACCGCGTGGTGCGGCGCTTTGTCTACGCCAGGTCGCGCGCGTTCATCGCCGCCAGCGACGGCGGCAAGATGTTGTTCAAGACCTATGGCGTGCCCGATAGCCACTGTTTCCGGGCCTGCTTGTGCGTCGAGAATGCCGACTATGCGCCGCTGAGCGAGGCAGACCAGAGACCGTTCGACTTCCTCTTTTGCGGCCGCATCGAAGCGGTTAAAAACCCATTTTTCTTCCTCGAGGTGGCCTTGCTGGTGGCGAAAAAACTGGGCCGCAAGGTGCGCATCCTGTTTGTCGGCTCCGGCGCGCTGGAGGCGCAAGTGCGCACTGCCGCGGCCAGTTATCCGGACCTGCTGGAAGCCAGGTTCAATGGCTTCGCACTGCAGCATGAGTTGCCGCCCTTGTACCGATCGGCGCGGCTGTTCGCTTTCCCGACGCGGTGGGATCCGTGGGGGGTGGTGGCGAACGAGGCCTGCGCCGCCGGTCTGCCGGTGCTGGTGTCGCCGCACGCAGGCGTGGCCGGGGAACTGGTCCTCGATGGCCAGAACGGGTTCATCTGCGAACTCGACGTCCAGCGCTGGGCTGACAAAGCCAGCATGTTGCTGAGCGATACGGCGATGTACCGCGCGTTTTCCCAGCGCAGCCTGGCCCTGGCCGGCAAGTTCACCTTCGACGCCGCAGCGGCGGGCATCGTCAGCGCCTGCCGTTTTGCCGGTCAGGCCGACAACGCGACTGGCTGATCCGCCGTGCCGGTGGCCAGCGACGGGCCGGTCGACCGCGCGTGGCCGCAACGGTGGACGCTCACTGCGCGCTCACTGCGCGCTCACTGCGCTCTCAAACAGGCTTGCGTGCTTCCATGAACAACGACGTGGGATCGAACACGGCGCCGGCTTGTACGTCCAGTTCATACGCCGGCCAGTCGGGAATCGCGCTGCGGTACGCATCGACTTTCTCGGCATGGACGAAACCGACTTCGGCGAGCAGCCTTGACAACGAGTACCGGTCGTACATCCACATATGAACCTCTCCGCCCAGTCTGAACGCACCGATACGCAACGCCTCGTTGCCCAGGTTGTCCCTGAGCCTGCGCGACACGTAGCTGAACAGGCGTCGTGGCGTGACGCGTTTTAATTTGTCAACGGTTGCCGGTTGCCGCCCGTTGCCCGCCTCCCTGCCATCGCGCCCGAGCATGCTGCGCTGTCCCACGCGCTCCACAATATAGCGCTCGTTGGGCAACCCTGGCCGCTTCAGGAACTCGCCCATCTGACCGCGACTGTGGTTCCTGACCGTCTGGTCATACATCTCCAGCATGATCCAGTCGTAGTTTGCAATCGACACGTCGGTGGGATGGTGTATATTTTCCTGCAACAGCCGCAAATACTCGCTGGCGATATTCTCGAGGTCCGGGACGACCACCCGCACGATGCCTCCCGGCTTCAATACCCGGAAACATTCGCGTAGAAAAGCGCCAGCCTTTTCTTTTGGAAAATGCTCGAGAACCTGGGAATGGTAGAGAGCATCGAACTGGTTGTCGCCGTAGGGAAAACCCTGCAACAGATTGTGCACCCGGACGTGCGGACTGTTCGACCCCATATCGATGTTGGTCCACGCGGTGTGAAACTTGTCGCCACAACCGACATTGAGATAGTTAACCTTGTCCACCGCCTTCATATTGTCCACAGCCGCCTCACGAAAGTAGTTATAAACATGTAAAGTGTATCCTGGCGAATAAGCGCGGCCCCGCTGATCCGGCGTGGGATTGCGCGCCGTCAGCAAGCCGCTTGCGGGCCCGGCGCCGCGGGGCGCACACCCGTGAATACGGTCTCAAATGCGCTCCCGGGAATGCATGGGCGCGTCGGCCTTGCGTGCATGGCATTGCTATTTCTGGTCGAAGACCTTGGTCACGATTAACTGCTTGGCGAACCCGACCACGAACAGGGTGTTGGTGACGAGGTAACGGCGCATCAGGCGGCGCGGCTCCGAGCCCAGCCGGTACAGCCACTCCAGGCCATGGCGCTGCCACCACAGGGGCGCCCGTTTCTTCATGCCGGAATGGAAGTCGAACGCGGCGCCGACGCCGATCAGCACCGCGTTAATCTTGCCGCGATGGGCCGCCATCCATTTTTCCTGCTTGGGACATCCCAGTCCGACGAACACCACATGCGCGCCCGAAGCATTGATCGCGGCAACCTCGGCCTCATCCTCGGCCTCATCCTCGGCGCTGGACGGGGCGTGGGACGGCGCGTGAAACGGCGGCGACAGCATGCCCACCACCGCCAGCTGCGGGAAGGCGCGGGCAATCGCCTTGCCCAGGCTGTTCAGGGTCTCTTGCGTGCTGCCGTACAAGAAGACCTTCTGCCCGATCCGCTCGGCCTGCTGCAGGTAGCGCCACATCAGGTCCGGGCCGGTGATGCGCTCCTGCGCGGGGAACCCCAGCTGGCGCAGCGCCCAGGCGATCGGCGCGCCGTCGGCGGTGGACAAATCGGCGCCGCCCAGCGCATGGCGCAAGCCCGGATCGTGCGTGGCCGTGACCACCGAATGCACATTGCACACGCAGATATAGCGCGATTCGCGCTGCGCGCCCCACGCCAGGATATGACCGATGGCATCGTTCCACAGCAGCGCATCAACCCAGGTGCCCAGCACCGACTGACCTGTGCGCGCGCTGGCGCTCTGTTTGTACTGCTGAAATTGCGTCTTCATATATGTCCAGTAGCATCTGGTAGTTGATCGAAGGCGTGTATTTCGCCAAGTATTCGAAGCGCGCCGCGCGTCCCATCCGTTGCATGGCGTCGCCGTGGGCGCCGGCCCAGGCGATCTTGGCGGCAAGGTCGGCCGGGTCGCCGGCGTTGAACAGCAGGCCGGTGACGCCTTCCTCGACGATGTGGCCGAGCGCGCCGAGCCGGCTGGCGATCACGGGCAAGCCGCAGGAAAACGCCTCGACGATGGTGGTCGGCAGTTGTTCCAGACACAGGCTGGGCACGACCAGAAAAGCCGCCGCGCGCATCTTGTGCAGGATCTCGTCGCGCGGGCGGAAGCCCAGGTAGTGGTGGCCCATCCGGGCCGTCACCGCCGCTTCCAGCGGGCCGGCGCCGATCGCTTCGACGCGCGTGGCGCCCCCATGCCGCAGCGCCTCGAGCAGGGTGCCGATGCCTTTTTCGTCGGACAGGCGGCCCACGTACAGGCCGCCGTGGCGCGCTCCCGTGGCCGGTGCCTCGGCGCCATCGACAAAGTTCGGCTTGATCCGCAGCCGCTCGGCCGGCAGTCCGCCGGCAATGAAGCGCTCGCGCGCGAACGCGGTCAGGGCGATGTAGCGGGTCACCCGCGTGCGGTAGGTGCCGGCGGCCCGGTGCGCGCCGAGCATGGCGGCCAGCACCGCCGACTGCGGCGCCGAATCGCGGTAGCACTTGCGCAGCACGGCGCGCCAGGGCGGCTTGCCCAGGCAATCCTGGCACACGCTGCCCTGGCGTAAAAAGGTGCCTTGTGGGCATAACAGGCGGAAGTTGTGCAGCGTTTGCACCACGGGAATCCGCTTGCGCGCCGCCGTCCAGTAGATCGACGGCGAGATCAGCGGAAACGTGTTGTGGACATGAATCAGATCGGGCCGCAGCAGGTCGCACACCATGTCCACTTGCCCGGCCGAGCGGCGCGACCACACGGCGGACAGCGCCGCGCCGGCCGGCGCCATCCCGTGCAGCTCGTCGTTGTGGCGCTGATACAGGTCCACCGCGTGGCCGCGCGCGCGCAGCAGGGCGATCTCGGCCTCGACGACGGCGTCTTCGCCGCCGTATTGCTGATAAGCGTTGTGCACGAACAGGATATTCATCGCTCGCCTCGGCGCGCCGGCAGGCAGGCCAGCACGCGCGCCAGCAGCGCGCGCAGGGTGCGTTTGGCCGGCCGCATCACGCGCCACAGGCGTGCTGCCATGCGCCCCCGGACGCTGTCCTCGGCCTCCGCGTCGACCAGCCACAGGCGCGCCTCGCGCGCACCTCCTGTCAGTGCCGTGAAGGCCGCGTGATCCAGATGGCGTAGACAGGCCAGTCCGCTGCGATAAACCGTGATGCGGTCGAAACGCCGCGGTACCCCTCCCAAGCTGGTCTTGTAGGGATGCCGGCCCCATAGAAGGTGCAAATGCCTGGCACCGCGTTCGATGTAGGAGCAGATGCTCTGGTAGCAACACAGTGTGCCCAGGCCGAACTCGTCGAAAGCAGGGTCATGGGCGCCGACGAGCATGTAGTAGTGGTCGGCGACGCTGCAGCACACAGCGCCGGCGCAGACCTTGCCGTCGATGGTGATGACGCTGACGATGCCGCTGGCGCGGGTCAGCGCGAGTATCCACGCCGTTTCCTGGTCGGTATAGGCGGAGATGCGCTCCTTGACAGCCATCCTGGCCCTGTTGAACCCGATAATGTCGCGCACCAGCGCGTCGGTGACGGCCTCGGACGGCAGCACGGCATAGTGGTAGCTGGGCCGCTCGCGTCGCAGCGCGTTGGTATGGCGGCGCATGGTTTTACGGATATTCTTCGACAGGCCCCTGGTGTAGGCATCGACCGTCGTCAGGGGCGTCACCACGATGTCTTCGGCGCACACGAAGCGCTGGGATGGATAGGGCAGCGCTGCCAGGTCGGCGCTGACGGCGTTCAGGCCGATCCGTGCCACCGATGGATAGCGCGCGAAAACAAAGTCGCTGAAGGCGCCGATGTCCCGGGCCGACAGAGCGATCAGCTCATTGAGGACGGTTACCCGGTCGCCCTGGCGCTGGAACAGCAGCACCGTGTCGACGATCCCGTTGTGGCGGGTGACATACGTGCTCACCGTCGGCCCCAGCTTGCCGCACTGGCGCAAGTGCGGCAGCGTCGCAAACAGGCTGCCATACAGCCGCGCGATGTCGGCTTCGACAAACGCCGGCACGTCGTTGTCGTAGCACGCCGTCGTCCGCGGCGCGCGCTCTGCAGCGGGCTGGGGCGGCATTGCGGGCGCCAGCAGCGCTGGCGGGTCATCGCTCCCCTTCATGATGGGGCTCTCCCGCGGCGGTGCGCTCGCGCCGTGTGGTTCGCGGCTGGGCATTACTTCTCCCACCGGTAGCGTTTAATGCTGCGCAGCGTCCTGACCAGCTTTGGTCCGAAACGCGACTCGGCGCCTTCCTCGTGTTCCATGTCGAGCAAGCGTTTTTTCCAGTCCTGGACACGGGTTTTGAGCCACTTGGACAGCACCACGCCGGCATGGCGCCAAACCGCCGCGCGCGAGCGGTAGACATCCAGGCTGGCCCGCTCGCGCAGCACCCCGTTGAGTTTGTATTTGTATTGGTAGCGTCCCCAGCACAGGTGGCTTTCCGCGGCGCCGCGCACGATCTGGTCGCAGATGGCCTGGTAGCAGCACAGGATGCCGGGACTGTATTTGGCGTAGGCCGGGTCGTAGGCGATGACCTGCCCGAAATAGTGGTCATCGACCTGCACGCTGACCGAGCCGCCGCACACGCGCCCGTCGATCAGGGCCACCGTCACCAGGCCGGTCAGCTTGGCTTGCTGCACAATCCAGTTCACGTCGTCCGCGGCCATGCCGAACTTCATGTGCTTCTGGTCGATATTGAGTTTTTTCAGATCGATCAGGTCGTAAATGTGCTGCTCCTTGACGTCGCCCCTGGCATAGGCCTCGAAGTGGAAAGTGGGATAGTCGCGCGCGATGGCGCGCAGGTAGCGCCGCACATTGCGGCGCGTCTTGGGGCTGAGGCTTTCCAGGTAGGCGTCGGGCGTGGCCGGCAGGGTCAGCACGATGTCCTCGGAGAGGTCGTACTGCTGCCACGGAAAGCTGAGGCGGCCGATCTCCTTGCCGATGAGCGAGAACGAGATCACCGCCACTGCGGGGTAGCGCCCGAAGATGTAAGCGGCGAAGCGGTCCAGCTCCTCCGGCGCGATATCGATCATCTCGTTAATGACGCTGACCTTGCGGCGAGTGCGCTGGAACAACAGGATGGCGATGGCCTGCACGCCGCGCCGCGCGACGTAGGTGCTGGCCCGCTGCGCCTTGCGCCGCACGGCATAGTGCGACAGCGAGGAATTGACGTGTTTGTACAGGCGGTCGAGTTCGACGTCGACGAACGGGGGTACCGCGTCCTCGTAGCAGGAGATGGTCACATCGCCGCTGACGTCGCCGGGCCCTGCGCGGGTCACATCGCGCGCTGCCGCCGCGTGCTGCCTGGGCGGCTGATTGGCACTGGCGCCGCCGGTTTCCGGCATGACCGATTTGTCTAGACGTTGCATGTTGGCTCTCTGGAGACCGAAACGCGTACCCGCCGATGGGCGCGATCAGGCGACGGCCCGGCCCGGAGGGACGCTTCCGGCGATGATGGAACTGAGAATGACGTTATGGCAACTTCTTGCCTGGCGTCGCCGCTGCGCTGCGCCGCCTGTATCAGGCTGGCAGCAGCTGGCTGGCCGGACAGCTTGCCGCGCCGCCCGGCGTTACCTGCTGAGCCTCCAGGAAAGCGTGATAGGCCAGCTGCAATCCTTTGTTGAGCGGCATGGTGGCGCTCCAGCCCAGCGTTGTGAGCTTGGACACGTCGAGCAGCTTGCGCGGCGTGCCGTCCGGCTTGGAGTGGTCGAACACGATGCGGCCCGTGTAGCCCACCGTTTTGCCGATCAGCTTGGCCAGGTCGCCGATGGCGGTATCCTCGCCGGTGCCGACGTTGATGTGGGAGAGCATGGTGTCGGTGTGCGCGCGGTAGACCTGCTGCTCGAGCTGCATGACGAACACGCTGGCGGCGGCCATGTCGTCGACATACAGAAATTCGCGCATGGCGCGGCCGCTGCCCCAGATCACCACTTCGTCCGCCCCGCCGACCTTGGCTTCGTGGAAGCGCCGGATCAGGGCCGGGATCACGTGGCTGTTTTCGGGGTGAAAATTGTCACCCGGTCCGTACAGATTGGTCGGCATCACGCTGCGGTAGTCGGTGCCGTACTGGCGGTTGTAGCTTTCGCACAGCTTGATGCCGGCGATCTTGGCGATCGCGTACGGTTCGTTGGTGGGTTCCAGCACGCCGTTCATCAGGTATTCCTCGCGGATGGGCTGGGCGGCAAGGCGCGGATAGATGCAGGACGAGCCCAGCAGGAGCAGCTGGCGCACGCCATTGCGCCAGGCTTCGTGCACCACGTTGGCCTGCACCATCAGGTTGTGGAAAATGAATTCGGCCGGATACGTGTTGTTGGCATGAATGCCGCCGACCTTGGCGGCGGCCAGGTAGACCTGGTCAATGCGTTCGGCGCGGAAAAAGGCGCGCACCTGGGCCTGGTCGGTCAGTTCCAGCTCCGCGTGGCTGCGGGTGACGATGTCGGTGTAGCCCTGCGCGCGCAGCACACGCAGGATGGCCGAGCCGACCAGGCCGCGGTGGCCGGCGACGTAGATGCGGGGTTGCGTAGTGTCCATGGTTCTACTCCAGAGAAGTTGCCACGTTGTAGCCGTGCGAGGTGATCAGCCGGTCGCGCCGCGCCGTGTCGAGGTCGTGCGCCACCATCTCGCGCACCATCGCTTCGAAGCTGGTGCCCGGGGTCCAGCCCAGCTTGACGCGCGCCTTGGTGGCGTCGCCCAGCAGCGTCTCGACCTCGGTGGGGCGGAAGTAGCGCGGCGACACCGCCACCAGGATCTGCCCGACCTTGACGCCGCTGCATTGCTGGCCCGAGACGGCGGCCACGCGCCCGCGCTCGTGCAGGCCGCTGCCTTCCCAGGCGATGGCGATGCCCAGTTCGGCCGCGGCGATGTTGACGAAGTGGCGCACCGAATACTGGCGTCCGGTGGCGATGACGAAGTCGTCGGGCTGGGCCTGCTGCAGCATCAGCCATTGCATTTCGACGTAGTCGCGCGCATGGCCCCAGTCGCGCAGGGCGTCCAGGTTGCCCAGCAGGAGCGGCTGCGGCCGCCCTTGCGCGATCTCGGCCAGGGCCCGGGTGATCTTGCGGGTGACAAAGGTTTCGCCGCGCCGGGGCGACTCGTGGTTGAACAGGATGCCGTTGCAGGCGTACATGCCATACGCCTCGCGGTAGTTGACGGTGATCCAGTAGGCGTACAGCTTGGCCACCGCGTACGGGCTGCGCGGGTAGAACGGGGTGCTTTCGCGCTGGGGCGTGGCCTGCACCAGCCCGTACAGTTCCGAGGTGGACGCCTGGTAGAAGCGGGTTTGCTTTTCCAGCCCGTGCGAGCGGATCGCTTCGAGCAGGCGCAAGGTGCCCAGCGCGTCGACGTCGGCGGTGTATTCGGGCGCGTCGAACGACACGGCCACATGGCTCATGGCGCCCAGGTTGTAGATCTCGTCGGGCTGCACCTGGCCGACGATGCGGGCCAGGTTGGAGGTGTCGCTCAGGTCGCCGTAGTGGAGGAAGAAACGCGGATTGTCGGCGTGACGGTCCTGGTACAGATGGTCGATCCGCGCCGTGTTGAACTGGGAGGCATACCGCTTGATGCCATGGACTTGATACCCTTTGCCGAGCAAGTACTCGGCAAGGTAAGAGCCGTCCTGGCCGGTGATACCCGTGATGAGCGCTTTTTTCATGGTCAGTAGATTCCGAATTATCGTAAGCAAGCAAGAAACTGCGCGCGGATGGACGCAGCGGGGGCCGCAAGCTGCGGCGCAGTCCGATACACATTCGTTATGGCATTTATTAACAGAGGAAAATATCCCCGCTGTTTCGCCGGGCAATAATTTCCGTTCTGCTTGGTGCGTTCCAACTTGATAAGCGAATTATCGAGTCATGCGGTGTATCTTGCTCGATTGATAAGCTCGACATTTTGATTTGGCACAGGTATAGCAGCGTCGTGTGTGACCTGCGGTACGAAGTTTTCTGGAGGATAAATATTCTAGGAAATCTATACGCTGTGTTGAACTCGGGAGCAACGATCGCGTTTCGCTTGAGAGTGAACCAGGTGTCGAATTGAATAATTGAGATTGAGAAAAAAGTGGCTTGCAAGCAGCGCCGCGGCGTGGTTGAGAGCGCCGCAGCCGGGGCATGGCCCAGTGCCGGGCCTGCGGCAAGCGCGTGGCTGGCAGGGCATCGAGTGGCGCGAATACCGCCCGCAGATGGGCGCGATTAATCCGCTTTTTATGGCATACCGGATAGGTCCGTTAAATAATAGGGAGCGCCGTGTTCCATCGCCGGCCATGATCAAATAGCCGGTCGTAATCAAATAGCCGGTCATAATCAAAGAGCCGGTCATAATCAAATAGCCGTATGACCAGATGGCTGGTCATTTTAAATACGGAGGATGGCGGCAGTACGCCGAATCACGGAATGCGGCGAATAAAGGAAAACGCCAACCGCGATGGGTTGGCGCTAATGGCGCGCGCGGTGGCGCGCAGTTGAAACCTCGAATGGTTGATCAGCCCGCTGCAAGGAGCGGGGTACCCTGTCCGATATTATTCGTCCTCGTCGTTCAGCTTTTCAAAACAGGCCAGTGCCGATTTGGACAGGCCATCGACCACGAACGGATCATCGGCGCTGAATTGATGGCCGTCGACCAGCATGCGCAGTTTGCTCAAGCGGTCGCCCAGATCCAGCGCCTGCGCCTGCGGCGACGCATCGGCAAGACCGGCCTGCGCGATGGCGTCGGTCACGGAAGCGGGAAACTCCCACAATCCGGCAATCTGCGCCGACAGGATGCGGGCCTGCACGAACAGCTCGGCGATGAACGCATCGGACTGCGGCAGCGCCTCGTCGGTGTGGACCTGGTCGATCAGCCGGAACGCGACCACCAGGCCGACATTGGCCATCAGGCCGGCCAGGAAGGCGTCGAAGGCATTGGCGCGCATGGCCGGGGCCAGCAGGTTGCCGGCCAGCGCGGATTTCTCGGACTGGCGCCAGATCAGCGGCGCGGTGCGCTTGGCCAGGCGCCCCGTCTGCATGCTGATGACGGGGCGGAACGCCACGCGCGTGAGCAGCATGCGCATGCCTTGCTGCCCCAGCAGCATGATGGCGCCTTCGACTGTCTTGACCGGCGGGCCGGAGGCGTAGCGGGGGCGGTAGCAGGGCCGGTTCGCTTCGCGGAACACCTCGGCCAGCAGCAGCACGTCCTGCGCCAGCTGGCGCGACAGCTCGGCGGCGTTCATGTCGTCGTCGCGCAGCGTGCGCATCAACTGGGGGATGATGGCCGGCACGCGCGGCACCAGCGCTGCGCCCGTGCCGGGGGTCTGGGCGATGCGCGTGATTTCGGCCAGGATCTGCGCTTCCACCGCGGCGGGCGCGTGCTGCGGGGTGGCCTCGCCCAGCCAGCGATAAAACACCGCGTCGACCTGGGCCGAGGTGGTCGCTTCGGCGACACCGGCCGGCGCCTCCTCGCGCGTCGCTGTGGCCGGCTTGTCTACTTTCTCGTCGCCGCTAAACAGTTTGCCTATCCAACCCATTGCGTGCCTCTTACCTGTTGAAATCAATTTATTTCCGATTCTACTCGGTCATTTCGTCCGTGTGCTGCCGGCGCAAAGATTTATGGAATTTCGACATCTCCTCGTACTAAATTGATATGGCCACGCCGGGACCGTGCAATCGGACGAAAATGACGTGCCGGTGACGTGCCGGTGGCGTGCGGCGGCGGCAAATGCACGCACCGCGCCGGTAAATCGGCCGTTTCCGTCCTGGCCCGCCCGATTCG
>CALRYE020000028.1:0-52588 GCA_943372275.1 Janthinobacterium lividum | reverse complement strand
CGCTTGCAAACACCGGCGCTATGCCTGATCATTCCGACATGGCTGCGCGACCGGTCCTGGCCCGGCGCCACCTCATCTAACACGCGACTTTATTGAATTGGAGGCATCGATGGCAGCAGGAATTCGGCAACGTGGGCAGCAGGCCAAGCGGGCACTGGGAATCGGTGTGGGCGCGCTGGCCATTGCACTGGCGTGGTGCACGCCGGCGGCAGCGCAGCAGGAAGAGAAGGTGCTGAATATCTACAACTGGTCCGATTACATCGGTGACGACACCATCAAGAACTTCGAAAAGGAAACCGGCATCAAGGTCCGCTACGACGTGTTCGACAACAACGAAGTGCTCAACGCCAAGCTGACGGCGGGGCGCTCGGGATACGACATCGTGGTGCCGACGGCCCAGTGGGCGCGGCTGCAGATCGACGCCAAGCTGCTGCGCCCGCTCGACAAGAGCAAGCTGCCCAATCTTGCCAACCTGGATCCGGCCATCCAGGCCAAGCTCGCCAAGCTCGATCCCAACAACGCGCACCTGGTCGACTGGCTGTGGGGCTACACCACCGTGGGCATCAACGTCGACAAGGTCAAGGCGGCGCTGGGCACAACACCCATGCCGGCCAACGCCTGGGAGCTGATCTTCAATCCGGTGTACACGTCCAAACTCAAGTCGTGCGGGGTGTCGTTCCTGGATTCGCCGTCCGAGGTGTTGCCGGCGGCGCTGCTGTACATGGGCAAGCCGGCGTATTCGCGCGTGGCGGCCGATTATGCGGAGGCGGCCAAGGTGCTGGCGGCGGTGCGCCCGAGCGTGACCTTGTTCAGTTCGTCGGGCTACATCAACGACCTGGCCAACGGCGCGCTGTGCGTGGTATTCGGCTGGTCGGGCGACATTAACATTGCGCGCCAGCGCGCCATCGACGCCAAGAAGGGCGTCAAGGTGCAGGCGCTGGTGCCGGCCAGGGGCGCGCCGCTGGTGTTCGACACCATGGCTATTCCCGCGGACGCGCCGCATCCGAACAATGCGCATTTGTGGATCAACTACATCATGCGGCCGGAGGTGCATGCCGGGCTGACCAACAAGGTGTTCTATGCCAATCCGAACAGTGCCAGCCTGAAGTTCGTCAAAAAGGAGATTGCCGAGAACAAGACGGTGTTTTTGCCGCCGGCGGACCTGAACAAGATGGTGGCGCCCGAAGCGCTGCCGAACGACATCCGCCGGGTGGTGACGCGCACGTTTACCAAGTTCAAGACGGGGATGTAAGGCGCGAGCGGTTCGCAGACGGCATCTCCTTGCACCCCAAATCTACGAGCCCCTGTCCTCGCGAAGGCGAGGATCCATGCGGAGCACGCAGCACTGGTAAAACCAGCTCAGCATGGGTCCTCGCCTTCGCGAGGACAACGAATCGTAGGGCGGTGGAAAGGTGGGGCGTCTGTGGTGTGCTGCGTACCGCAACACCTCCCGTACCGGGTACTGCGCCGCCCCCTTGCGTTACTACTTGATAATCAAATCAGGCGACATCACCGCTTTCAAATACACACTGTACGGATCGAGCGGCTCGCGTTGCACGATCCACCAGGCGCTGCCTTTCTTGATCTGCCAGTCCTGCAACTGGCCTGAAATCAGCAGCGCCGCCACCTGGCCCAGGGTCGGCTGATGGCCGATCACCAGCACCGGTTCCTTGGCATTCGGCCAGTTGGCCGCCAGCAGCACGTCCTCCGCGTCGGCCCCCGGCGCAATCTCATTGACGATTTTGAACTTGCGCTGCAGCGCGTCGGCCGTCTGGCGCGTGCGCTCGGCCGGACTGACCAGGATGCGGCAGCTGTCGGGCAGCTGCGAAGTGAGCCATTCAGCCATGCGCCGCGCCTGCTTTTGCCCCTTGGGGGTCAGCACGCGCGCCATGTCGTCTTCACCCGGATCGGCGTCCACCGCCTCGGCATGGCGCCACAAGATCAGATCCATCATGTTTCTCCTTCGTCCTTCAGGTCATAACGCCATCATCAAATCGCCTCACTCGGGCGGCGGGCTTTCCGCCGCCGTGGTGCCGTGCAGCTCCATCAGGTGGCGCTGCGCCGAGAACGCCAGCGCGCCGCGGTTCTTGCGCCGTACATACTGGCCATTCTGCTGCAGTTCCCACGCGTTCGAGTTATCTTTCAGGTAGGGGTTCAATCCTTCCGTGATCACGCGCCGTTTTAAAGCCTTATCCAGCACGGGGAACGCCACCTCGATGCGGCGGAACAGGTTGCGGCTCATCCAGTCGGCACTGGCCAGGTACACATCGTGCGCCAGGTCGTTGCGGAAGTAATAAATCCGGCTGTGCTCCAAAAAGCGTCCGATGATCGAACGCACGCGGATATTTTCCGACAGTCCCGGCACGCCAGGGCGCAGGGTGCAGGCGCCGCGCACGATTAGGTCGATTTTAACGCCATCGTGCGAGGCCGCGTACAGCGCGCGGATCACCGATTCGTCCACCAGCGCATTGACCTTGACGATAATCCGCCCCGGTTTGCCCGACTTGGCGATCTTGGCCTCGTTGCGGATCGCCTTGATGACTTCGCTTTGCAGGGCGAAAGGCGCCAGCCACAGGTGATTCAGCTTCTTCGGCTTGGTCAGGCTGGTCAGGTGAATGAACACTTCGTTCACTTCCGCGCCCATTTCCTTGTGCGCCGTCAGCAGGCCGAAGTCGGTGTACAGGCGCGTGGTGGTCAGGTGATAGTTGCCGGTGCCTAGGTGCGAGTACATGGCCAGGCCGGCTTCCTCGCGGCGGATCACCAGCGCCATCTTGGCGTGGGTTTTCAGGCCGACGATGCCGTAGACCACCTGCGCGCCCGCTTGCTCGAGCTTGTCGGCCCAGTTGATGTTGGCTTCTTCGTCGAAGCGGGCCATCAGTTCCAGGATGACGGTCACTTCCTTGCCCAGGCGGGCGGCGGCGATCAGCGCTTCCATCAGTTCGGAATGCATGCCGGTACGGTAAATGGTCTGCTTGATGGCCACCACCTGCGGGTCGTGCGCCGCCAAGTGGATAAAGTCGACCACCGTCTGGAACGACTGGAACGGATGGTGCAGCAAGATGTCGTGCTTTTGCAGCTGCTCGAAGATGTCGGCGTTGGCCGTCTTCTGGTTCATGCCAGGCACAAACGCGGGGAAGCGCATCGACGGGATCTTGGCCTGGTCGATCATTTCCGACAGACGCACCAGATTGACGGGGCCGTCGACTTCATACAGACGGTCGTGGTCGAGCTGGAACTGGTCCAGCAGGAATTGCGACAGTTCTGGAGGGCAATTCTTGGCCACTTCCAGCCGCACCGAGGTGCCGAACTGGCGGCCCTGCAGTTCGCCCTTCAAGGCCTGGCGCAGGTTCTTGACTTCCTCTTCGTCCACCCACAGGTCGCTGTCGCGGGTCACGCGGAATTGCGAATAGGCCAGTACATCGCGCCCGGTGAACAGGTCTTCGATGTGGGCGTGGATGACGGAGGACAGCAGGCAGAACGACATGCCGTCGGGCGACAGCTCGTCGGGCAGGCGGATCACGCGGGGCAGCACGCGCGGGGCCTTGACGATGGCAATGGCGCTGCCGCGGCCGAAGGCGTCCTTGCCGCTGAGCGACACGATGAAATTGAGACTCTTGTTGACCACCTGCGGGAACGGGTGGGCCGGATCCAGGCCGATCGGGGTCAGCAGGGGGCGCACTTCGCGTTCGAAATATTCCTTGACCCAGGCGCGCTGGGCATCGTTGCGGTCGCTATTGCGCAGCAAGTGCACGCCGGCCGCGTTCAGCTGCGGCAGCACTTCGGTATTCAGGACTTCGTATTGGGTGCGCACCAGATCGTGACATTCGGCGCAGATGCGGGTGAGGGAGGCGGCCAGTTGGGGATTTTCCGACAAGTTACCTTTGGCAAGCAGGCTGGCCACCCGCACTTCAAAGAATTCATCCAGATTATTACTGACTATACATAAGTAGCGCAGTCGTTCGAGCAGGGGAATGCGCTCGTCTTCGGCTTGCGCCAGCACCCGGCGATTAAATTGTAACTGGGACAACTCGCGATCGATAAAGATCGCCGCGCGGCTCATTTCTGCGGTCGGCATCGTTTTCATGTCTCTGATTATCTTGGCAGATGGTGGTTTCTCTCACGTTCTAGTGTACGGAGGAAATATGACAAGTATGTGACAGACAACGTTATTTGTGTGACATCAGCTTTCCCACACTTAAGAGTACCATACGGTGCAATCCGATGAATTTCGCTCATGTGACATGCGTTTTTGGCTTGTCATAATCGCGTCATAATTCGCCGGTAGACTGCGCACAGTTCGAAGTGTTGTCTAACCCCTAAGGAATTGATATGCGAATGAAACAGTTGTTGGCTTCCATGGTCGTTGGTGCATCCGCACTGGTGGCAATGTCTTCCTCGATCGCCGCCGACATGACCGGCGCCGGCGCGACCTTCCCGTACCCTGTGTACGCCAAGTGGGCAGAGTCGTACAAGAAAGCCACCGGCAACGGCCTGAACTATCAATCAGTCGGTTCGGGCGCTGGTATTAAACAGATCAAAGCAAAAACCGTCGATTTCGGCGCGTCGGACAAGCCGCTGTCGGCCGCTGAACTGGACGAAGCTGGCCTGATGCAGTTCCCGGCCATCATGGGCGGCGTGGTCACCATCGTCAACCTGGCCGGCATCGCTCCGGGCCAGATGAAGCTGACCGGTCCGGTCGTCGCTGACATCTACCTGGGCAAGATCACCAAGTGGAACGATCCGGCCATCGCCGCGCTGAACCCAGGCGTCAAGCTGCCAGCCGAAGAAATCACCGTGGTGCACCGCGCCGACGGCTCCGGCACCACCTTCCTGTTCACCGACTACCTGTCCAAGACCAGCCCTGACTTCAAGGCCAAGATCGGCGCCGATGCAGCCGTGAAATGGGCTGTGGGCGTGGGCGGCAAGGGCAACGAAGGCGTCGCCGCCAACGTGCAGCGTATCAAGGGTTCGATCGGTTACGTCGAGTCGGCGTTTGCCAAGAAGAACAAAATGAGCCACACCCAGCTCAAGAACAAGGATGGCGTGTTCCTGCAGCCTGACGACGAAAACTTCAAGGCTGCTGCCGCTTCGGCCGAGTGGACCAAGACCCCAGGTTTCGCTGTCATCCTGACCGACCAGGCTGGCAAAAACAGCTGGCCGATCACGGGTGTGTCGTACATCCTGATGCACAAGTCGCAAGCCGACGGCGCCAAGGGCAAAGAAGTGCTGAAGTTCTTCGACTGGGCCTTCGCCAACGGCGACGCTGCTGCAACCGAGCTGGACTATGTCCCACTGCCGGACACCGTCATCAAGCTGGTCAACGCATCGTGGAAAACCAACCTGAAAGACCAGTCCGGCAAAGCGCTCTGGTAACTTGCGGGTAATTCAGTGGCGGGCCGATGTGCCCGCCCGCTGACTCCTCTGCGCCGCCGTCCCGGGCGCAGACGGAAAAGCCCAGTGCTTGCCGCCGAGTGCTGCGCTTTTCCGCCCCCGCCAGGGTTTTACTTGACCACCGATCAGCGCAATCGCCTTGATCAGCTTTTCTCACCAACTGCTAACAGCCACCTGAATGCCCACAATGAGTGCTCAACCATCCGCGACCATGGACATGATGAAAAGCGCCACGCCTGATGCTGATCAGGCTGCCATGCATTCGACCATGCGCAACCAGCGCATCCAGGACTTCATCTTCCACAAGATCACCTTGCTGTTTGCCGCCTCCGTGCTGCTGGTGCTGTTGGGGATCATTATTTCACTGGCCGTGGGCGCCGCGCCCGCGTTCGCCGAATTCGGTCCCGCCTTTATCACCACCATCGAGTGGGATCCGGTCAACGATAAATACGGCGCGTTGATCGCCATCGTCGGCACCTTGTCGACCTCCTTCATTGCCTTGATGATCGCCTTTCCGATCAGCTTCGGTATCGCCCTGTTCCTGACGGAAATCTGCCCGGCCTGGCTGCGTCGTCCGCTGGGCACCGCCGTCGAACTGCTGGCCGGCGTGCCATCGATCATTTACGGCATGTGGGGCCTGTTCGTGTTCGCGCCGCTGTTCGCCGACCACGTGCAGCCGATCCTGAAAGACGTGCTGGGCCCGATCCCGTTCATCGGCCAGCTGTTTTCCGGTCCGGTCATGGGCATCGGCATCCTGACCGCCGGCCTGATCCTGGCGGTGATGATCATCCCGTTCATCTCGTCGGTGATGCGCGACGTGTTCGAGATCGTCCCGGCCGTGCTGAAGGAATCCGCTTACGGCCTGGGTTGCACCAAGTGGGAAGTGGTGCGCAAGATCGTGCTGCCGTACACCAAGACCGGTGTGGTCGGCGGCGTCATGCTGGGGTTGGGCCGCGCGCTGGGCGAGACCATGGCCGTGACGTTTGTGATCGGTAACGCCAACAAGCTGTCCTGGTCGCTGTTTGCCGCCGGTAACAGTATTTCCTCGACCCTGGCCAACGAATTCGCCGAAGCCGAATCGGCGCTGCACGTGTCGTCGCTGTTCGCACTGGCGCTGATCCTGTTCGCCATCACGTTTATCGTCTTGTCCGCCGCCAAAATCATGTTGGCCGGTATGTCCCGTAAGGAAGGTGTCAAATGACCGCCGCCGTAGCCAGCAGTAACAACAGTAACAACAGCAACAACAACGCCGGCGTCAAGGCGAAGATGAACCCGGTCTACCGCAAGCGTTTGCTGCGCCACCGCATCGGCATCTTCCTGTCGGTGGCGGCCATGTCGATCGGCCTGATCGTGCTGGTGTGGATCCTGGCCACCTTGCTGATCAAGGGCCTGGGCGCGCTGTCGCTGGACATGTTCATGCAAGACACCCCGGCCCCCGGCAGCGAAGGCGGTTTGCGCAACGCTATCGTCGGCAGCCTGATGATCGTCGGTCTGTCGACGGCCGTCAGCACGCCGATCGGCATTCTGGCCGGTATCTACCTGGCCGAATACGGCGAGACCAGCAAGTTCGGTCAAGTCACCCGTTTCGTCACCGACATCATGCTGTCGGCCCCGTCGATCGTCATCGGCATGTTCGTCTGGGCCATGTACGTCGCCAACGTGAACCACTATTCCGGCTACGCCGGCTCGATCGCCCTGTCGCTGATCGCCGTGCCGGTGGTGGTGCGCACCACCGACAACATGCTGCGACTGGTGCCGAACAGCTTGCTGGAAGCGGCCTTCGCCCTCGGCGCGCCGCGCTGGAAAGTGGCCATCATGGTGCGCCTGCGCGCCGTCAAGGCTGGCGTGATCACCGGTGTGCTGCTGGCCCTGGCCCGCATCGCCGGCGAAACCGCGCCGCTGCTGTTCACCGCCCTGAACAACCAGTTCTTCAGCCTGAACATGAATGCACCGCTGGCCAACCTGCCGACCGTGATCTACCAGTTCGCAATGAGCCCGTACGACGACTGGCGCAGCCTGGCGTGGGGTGGGGCGCTGCTGGTGACCGTGAGCGTACTGCTGCTCAACATTCTGTCACGCACCGTCTTCAGCCAAAAAGCACCAACCTAATTTAACGATCACTCTAGATGAGCGCCATGAGCCCAATGCCAACCCCGATTCCTACCGTCACGCCGAAGGCTAAAACCATCGAGATCAGCGGCCTGAATTTCTTCTACGGTAAGACCCAGAGCCTGACCAACGTCAACCTGGACATTCACGAAAAGCAGGTCACGGCCTTCATCGGCCCGTCCGGTTGCGGCAAGTCGACCCTGCTGCGCACGCTCAACCGCATGTACGACCTGTATCCGGGCCAGCGCGCCGAAGGCTCGATCATGTACCGCGGCCATAATATCCTGGAGCCGGGCCAGGACGTGAACATGCTGCGCGCCAAGGTCGGCATGGTGTTCCAGAAGCCGACCCCGTTCCCGATGTCGATCTACGACAACATCGCCTTCGGCGTGCGTCTGTATGAAGACCTGGGCAAGGGCGCCATGGACGAGCGCGTCGAATGGGCGCTGAAAAAAGCCGCGCTGTGGGGCGAGGTCAAGGACAAGCTGGGCAAGAGCGGCCTGTCGCTGTCGGGCGGCCAGCAGCAGCGTCTGTGCATCGCGCGCGGCGTGGCAGTCAAGCCGGACGTGCTGCTGCTCGACGAGCCGACCTCGGCGCTGGACCCGATCTCGACGGCCAAGGTGGAAGAACTGATCAGCGAACTGAAGCAGGACTACACCATCGCCATCGTCACCCACAACATGCAGCAGGCGGCGCGCTGCTCGGACTACACCGCCTATATGTATTTGGGCGAACTGGTCGAATTCGGCGAGACCGATCAGATCTTCATGAATCCGGCGCGCAAAGAGACGCAGGATTACATCACGGGCCGCTTCGGCTGATCGCGTTCGTACTACATTCGTTGTGACTTTTTTTGTGACCCGGTTTACAATGACCGGGCTTACAATATAAACGGTATAAACCATATTCGGAGAGCAGCATGATTGGCGAGCATTCATCGAAACAGTACGACCACGAACTGGAAACCATCCGCTCCAAGGTGCTCTTGATGGGCGGCCTGGTGGAAAACCAGTTCCTGGACGCCATGACGTGCTTCCGCATCGGCAACCTGGAACGGGCTGACCGCGTGATCGCCGAAGACGACACCGTCAACCAGCTGGAAGTGTCGCTCGACGACGCCTGCAGCCACCTGATCGTCAAGCGTCAGCCGACCGCGAACGACCTGCGCACCGTGATGGCCACCATCAAGGTGATTACCGACCTGGAACGCATCGGCGACGAAGCGGCCAAGATCGCCCGCACCTCCAAGAATTTGCACGGACGCGGCGCCGTTGGCGTGAACCATTACGAAATGGTGCGCACCATCGCCACGGCCACCTCCGACATGCTGCACGACGCACTCGACGCGTTCGCCCGCCTGGACGGCAAGCAAGCCCTGCAGCTGATCGCCCAGGATGCCGTGATCGACCACGAGTTCCGCTCGATCATGCGCAACCTGATCACGTTCATGATGGAAGATCCGCGTACAATTTCTTCCGCGCTGGACACGCTGTGGGTGGCCAAGGCCATCGAGCGCATCGGCGACCATGCCAAGAACATTGCCGAGTACGTGATTTACGTGGTCGAAGGCAAGGATATCCGCCACACCAAGCCGGCCGTCGCTCCGCAAGAACCGGTCGAGTAACACCCATGGACGCGTCCCGACGCGTCGCCTGACGGGTCATCCGGCCCGCCGCTTTCACATTGCACCGAATGGCAGCTGATAAAACCACCGTACTGATAGTAGAAGACGAACCCGCGATTGTCGAACTGGTGACATTCTCGCTACGCGAGTGCGGCTGGAACGTGGCCGTGGCCAGCACCACCGCCGACGCCTGGGACAGCATTTGCAAGTCCAAGCCGCAGCTGATCCTGCTCGACTGGATGCTGCCCGACCAGACCGGCCTGCGCCTGCTCTCGCGCATCCGCAGCGACCGCAACTTTGCCGACATCCCGGTCATCATGCTCACTGCCAAGAGCATGGAAGAAGACAAGATCGCCGGCCTGAACAACGGCGCCGACGACTACGTCACCAAGCCGTTCTCGCCGCGCGAGCTGGCCGCCCGCGCCAAGGCGCTGATGCGCCGCAAGAGCCCGGAGCACACCCAGGCTGTCATGAGCGCCGGTCCCGTCACGCTGGACCCGGTCAGCTGCACGGTGGCCATCGACAGCGCCAAGATCGAAATCGGCCACGCCGAATTCAAGCTGCTCAAGTTTTTCCTGGCCCATCCCGAGCGCGTGTTCTCGCGCAGCCAGCTGCTCGACAAGGTATGGGGCGACCATGTGGTGATCGAGGAGCGCACCGTCGACGTGCACGTGCTGCGCCTGCGCAAGGCCCTGAAGGAATCGGAGAAGCTGATCAAGACCGTGCGTAGCGTCGGCTACATGCTGTCGGAGAAATAAGCGCCAATGAATCCTAAACTGCTGTTCTGGATTCCCGCCATCCTGCGTCTGCTGGTGATTTTGTCGGGCTCGGCCATCATGGGCTGGATGTTCGGGCTGGTGGCCGGCCTGTGCGTGGCGCTGCTTTCGGTCGTGGTGCTGCTGTTGACGCAATTGTCGTATCTGTATCAGCTGGGCGGCTGGCTGGATGCGCCCACCAGCGAAAGCCTGCCGGACGGCTGGGGTTCGTGGACGGCGATTTTCGCCCGCCTGTACCGCCTGCGCCGCGACGACGAGCGCAACCAGGCCGAGCTGACCGAATGGCTGGCACGCTTTCGCCAGGCCATGCACCTGCTGCCCGACGGCGTGGCCATCATGGACGATGTGCTGTTCCTGGAGTGGTGCAATCCGGCGGCCGAGCGCCATTTGGGCCTGACTCTGGAGCGCGACAAGGGCATGCGCGTGACCAACCTGATCCGCCATCCCGAGTTCATCGATTACATCATTCTGGGCCGCTACGAGCAGCCGCTGACGCTGGCGCTGCGCGACCGCAAGCTGATCTGCCAGATCATTCCGTTTGAAAACCGCCGCCAGATTCTGGTGACGCACGACGCGACCGAGACCGAGCGCATCGAAGAGATGCGGCGCGACTTTATCGCCAATGCGTCGCACGAGCTGCGTACGCCGCTGACGGTGATCGTGGGCTTCCTGGAAATTGCTTCCAGCGACATGCCGCTCGACACCGACACCCGGCGCGCGCACCTGAAGCTGATGACGGAGCAGGGCCACCGCATGCAGCGGCTGATCGAGGACATGCTGACCTTGTCGCGCCTGGAGTCGGTGGACTATCCGCTGCGCGCCGAGCGGGTCAACGTCAAGATGCTGGTCGAAGACGTGTTGCAGGAAGCCATGGCGCTGTCCGGCGGCAAGCATGTGATCGACGCCACCGTCGACGGCCCGGATGTCAAGGGCAGCATGGAAGAGCTGCGCAGCGCGTTCGCCAACCTGGCGTCCAACGCGGTGCGCTATACCCCGGCCGGCGGCAGCATCCACCTGTGCTGGAAGCGCGGGAAGGATGGCTTGCTGTTCGTGGTCACGGATACGGGCATCGGTATCGCGCAGGGCAACATCGCGCGGCTGACGGAGCGCTTCTACCGGGTCGACAAGAGCCGTTCGCGCGAAACGCAGGGCACCGGGCTGGGGCTGGCGATCGTCAAGCACGTGCTGCTGCGCCACGGCGGCAATCTGTCGATCAAGTCCGAGGCGGGCAAGGGCAGCAGTTTTATTGCATCGTTGCCGGCAGCGCTGGAAGTGTAAGGCTGGCCGCAGCGCTAACTCACACCACTGCGGCAAGATCCGTTGTTCCCGCCAGCGCGGGAAAACGGAATTCCTGCCTGCGCGGGAAAAGCGGTTTTACGTGCAGCGATGTAGCAGTGCTCGCGACACTCGAGCACCCAGATCGGTCGTGCGGCATGATCGGGCTCACGCGTTCAGCGAATGCATTACAATCGCGTTCGCCCATCACTCTGTTCCCCACGCCATGACCGTTCGCCGTTCCTGCCTGATCGCCCTGGCTGTCGCCATCCCTATGACCCTGGCCGGCTGCGGCTCCACGCCGGCGCCCGTGCCTGTCGTGGCCGCGCCCGTGGCGGCGGTGGTCCTGCCGGCGCCGCGCAAGGTGCGCATTGGTCTGGCGCTCGGTGGCGGCGCGGCGCGCGGCTTCGCCCACATCGGCGTCATCAAGGCGCTCGAAGCGCAAGGCATCTACCCCGAAATCGTGGTCGGCACCAGCGCCGGCAGCGTGGTCGGCGCGCTGTACGCGGCCGGCAACAACGGCTTCGCCCTGCAGAAAGTGGCCATGGACATGGACGAGGCCACCATCTCCGACTGGGCGCTGCCCCTGTTCGGCAAGTCGTCCGGCGTGCTCAAGGGCGAGGCGCTGCAAACCTACGTCAACAAGGCCGTGCGCAACGTGCCGATGGAAAAGCTCAAGATCCGCTTTGGCGCCGTCGCGACCGATCTGAACAGCGGCCAGCCGATCCTGTTCCAGCGCGGGAACACGGGGCAGGCCGTGCGCGCCTCGTCGTCCGTGCCGAGCGTGTTCCAGCCGGTGCGCATCGGCGAGCGTTCGTATGTCGATGGCGGCCTGGTGGCGCCGGTGCCGGTGCGCTTCGTGCGCGAGATGGGGGCGGACTTCATCATCGCCGTGAACATCTCGACCCAGACCGACGCCCAGGCCGCCGTCAGCTCGCTGGAAGTGCTGATGCAAACCTTCAGCATCATGGGCCAGCGCCTGAATCACTATGAACTCAAGGATGCCGATGTGGTCATCCAACCAAGTCTGGGCAAGATGGGCGGGAATGATTTCGCGTCGCGCAACGTGGCCATTCTGGCCGGCGAGCAAGCCGCTGCGGCGGTCATGACGCAGCTCAAGGCCAAGCTCAAGGCCAAGCAGCAACCGTAAGCAGTATCTCGAACAACAAACAAATAATAGGATCGATCATGCAAACCAAATCCGTACTGACCGTTGTAGAAGTAAAGAAGATCGCCGCCGCGGCGGAAGCCGAAGCGCTGGCCAATGGCTGGGCGGTGTCGATCGCCATCGTGGACGATGGCGGCCATCTGCTGGGGCTGCAGCGCCTGGACGGCGCTTCGCCGCTGACGTCGCACATGTCGGCCGCCAAAGCCAAGACGGCCGCGCTGGCGCGCCGCGAGACCAAGGTGTATGAGGACATCATTAACAACGGCCGTACCGCGTTCGTGACGGCGCCGTTTATCGAGGGCATGCTTGAAGGCGGCGTGCCGGTCATCGTGGACGGGCAGGTGATCGGTGCGGTGGGTGTGTCGGGCGTGAAGTCGGAACAGGATGCGCAGGTTGCCAAGGCGGGCATTGCCGCGCTGGGCTTGTAAAAGGGAAGGGGGGCAGTGCGTCAATTTTATTGATTGCCTCGCCCCACCCGTGTCCCCGCGGAGGCGGCGATCCATAGCCCCTATGCGCAGTCAGCAACATCGGCGCATGGGCGCTATGGGTCCCCGCCAGCGCGGGGACAGGTTGACGCCCGTGGTGAAAGGTGTTGCCGCTGATTGCCGCACCCCTACACGATCCGTCTCTAGCCCGTCACCTCAGCCGGCTCCGGCATCGTATCCAACGCATTACACTTCCTCAGCCATCCCTCCAGCGCCGGCATGTCGCGCACCAGCACTTCCTGCCCCTCGATAAACCCGACTTGCAGCACATTGATGGCCGTGCACGTGAGCTTGTTGACCGTCGGCGAGCGCTTGACCATGCGGTCGTACGCCTTGTACAGCTTGCTCTCCCACTTGAACAACGACGAGTCGTTGAACTTGTTGTTCTCGAAATAAATGGTCACCGTGCCGTCCGGGTTGCCGAAGCCAACCATGCCCGAGCCGTTGCGCAGCGCGCCGTTGACCGTCTCGCTGGCCTCGGCCGCCGGGACGAACACTGCCGCGCGCCCGCCCGGATTGGGCCGTTCCATCGGGGTATCCTTGCCAAACATGTGCATGCTAATTTTCCTCAAGCGGTAACGATGTGCGATATCGACAATGTACCGCCGGGCAACTAATATGTCCAGAGAAACATTCTTCTACTGTTGAGCAAAGCGGCATCGCGGCCCGGGCAGGGCGGCAAAACGTGGCAAAAGGTGACGTTAACGGCAAGCGAAAAAACCGCACATATGCAAAATGGGCGCCGTCGGGAGATTGCCGGGGAGGCTGTCTTGCGCTATAATTTGGAGGTTTAGCCATTCATACACCTACCGTAGCGACTACCCACCATCCCTCATTCAAATGACCCCTTTCTCCGAGCGCGCAGCAGCGTTCGGCAGCACTTGGGCGGTCGGTCTGACGTGGCGCAGCTACGGTAACTTTATCAGGAGTTGCCCTTGCCGCCATTTTTTTCTGGCCCCGCCGTTCCAGCCGTCTTAGCACTCGCCGACGGAACGATTTTTAAAGGTATTTCCATTGGCGCAGCCGGCCATACTACCGGGGAAGTCGTGTTCAACACGGCCATGACCGGTTACCAGGAAATCCTGACCGATCCAAGCTATTCGCGTCAGATTGTCACGCTGACGTATCCGCACATCGGCAACACCGGTGTGAACCTGGAAGACGTCGAAGCGAGCAAGGTGCACGCCGCCGGCCTGATCATTCGCGACCTGCCGCTGATCGCCTCCAACTTCCGCTCGACCCAGTCGCTGGCCGACTACCTCAAGGCCGAGAACATCGTCGCCATCTCCGGCATCGACACCCGCAAGCTGACGCGCCTGCTGCGCGAAAAAGGCGCGCAGAGCGGCGCCATCCTGGTCGGCACCCAAGGCAACGAGCCGAACGCGGCGCAGGCGCTGGAACTGGCCCGCTCGTTCCCGGGTCTGAAGGGCATGGACCTGGCCAAGGTAGTCTCGACCACCAAGGCTTATGAATTCACCGAAACCGAGTGGAAACTCGGCGAAGGCTACGGCAAGCTCACCGATCCTAAGTTCCACGTGGTGGCCTTCGACTACGGCGTCAAGCGCAACATTTTGCGCATGCTGACCGAGCGCGGCTGCAAAGTGACGGTGCTGCCGGCGCAATCGACCGCGGCCGACGCGCTGGCGCTGAACCCGGACGGCATCTTCCTGGCCAACGGCCCGGGCGACCCGCAACCGTGCGACTACGCCATTGCCGCCACCAAGGATCTGATCGAGCGCGGCATCCCGACGTTCGGCATCTGCCTGGGCCACCAGATCATGGCGCTCGCATCCGGCGCCAAGACGCTGAAGATGAAGTTCGGCCACCACGGCGCCAACCACCCGGTGCAGGACCTCGATTCCAAAAAGGTCATGATCACGTCGCAGAACCACGGCTTCGCAGTCGATGTGGACACCTTGCCGGCCAACTGCCGCGTCACCCACGTGTCGCTGTTCGACGGTTCGCTGCAGGGCTTTGCCCGCACGGACAAGCCAGCGTTCTGCTTCCAGGGCCACCCTGAAGCCTCGCCCGGCCCGACCGACGTGTCGTACCTGTTCGACCGCTTCATCGGCCTGATGCAAGAAGCGAAGAACGGCTGATCGCAGCACGGTCAGCACAAGCAAAACAAGTACAGAAAGAGAACAATGCCTAAGCGTAGTGACATTAAAAGTATTCTGATTATTGGCGCCGGCCCGATCATCATCGGCCAGGCCTGCGAGTTCGACTATTCTGGCGCGCAAGCCTGCAAGGCCCTGCGCGAAGAAGGCTACAAAGTCATCCTCGTCAACAGTAATCCCGCGACCATCATGACCGACCCGGAAATGGCGGACGTGACCTACATCGAGCCGATCACCTGGAAGGTCGTCGAGCGCATCATCGCCAAGGAGCGTCCCGACGCGATCCTGCCGACCATGGGCGGCCAGACCGCGCTGAACTGCGCGCTCGACCTGCACAACAACGGCATCCTGGCCAAGTACAACGTGGAACTGATCGGCGCCTCGCCCGAAGCCATCGACAAGGCCGAAGACCGCTCCAAGTTCAAGGACGCCATGACCAAGATCGGTCTGGGTTCGGCGCGTTCGGGCATCGCCCACAACATGGAAGAAGCGCGCGTGGTCCAGCGCGAGATGGGGTTCCCGACCATCATCCGGCCATCGTTCACCATGGGTGGCACCGGCGGCGGCATCGCCTACAACGAAGAAGAATTCGACGTCATCTGCAAGCGCGGCCTGGAAGCGTCGCCAACATCCGAGCTGCTGATCGAGGAATCCTTGCTGGGCTGGAAAGAGTACGAGATGGAAGTGGTGCGCGACAAGGCGGACAACTGCATCATCATCTGCTCGATCGAAAACCTCGACCCGATGGGCGTGCACACGGGCGACTCGATCACCGTGGCCCCGGCGCAGACGCTGACGGACAAGGAATACCAGATCATGCGTAACGCGAGTCTGGCGGTGCTGCGCGAAATCGGCGTGGATACGGGCGGCTCCAACGTGCAGTTCTCGATCAACCCGGCTGACGGCCGCATGATCGTCATCGAAATGAACCCGCGCGTATCGCGTTCGTCGGCACTGGCCTCGAAAGCGACGGGCTTTCCGATCGCGAAAATCGCCGCCAAGCTGGCGGTGGGCTTCACGCTCGACGAACTGAAAAACGAAATCACCGGCGGCGCCACGCCAGCGTCGTTCGAGCCATCGATCGACTACGTGGTCACCAAGATCCCGCGCTTCACGTTCGAAAAATTCCCGTCGGCCGACCACCATCTGACCACCCAGATGAAGTCCGTGGGCGAAGTGATGGCCATCGGCCGCACTTTCCAGGAATCGTTCCAGAAAGCCCTGCGCGGCCTGGAAGTGGGAGTCGATGGTCTGAACGAAAAGACCCGCGACCGCGAGAAGATCGAAGAAGAGCTGGGCGAGCCGGGTCCGGACCGCATCTGGTACGTGGGCGACGCGTTCGCCCAGGGCTTCACGATGGAAGAAGTCCACAACCTGACCAAGATCGATCCGTGGTTCCTCATCCAGATCAAGGAAATCGTCGACATCGAACTGTGGCTCGACACCCAGAAGCTGGATAACCTGGACAAGCCGACGCTGTACAAGCTGAAGCAAAAAGGCTTCTCGGACCGCCGCCTGGCGTTCCTGATGCACACCACCGACAAGGCGGTGCGCGAGTACCGCCACGCCATGAACATCCGTCCGGTGTACAAGCGCGTCGACACGTGCGCGGCCGAATTCTCGACCGACACGGCGTACATGTACTCCACGTACGACGAAGAGTGCGAGTCCAACCCGACCGACAAGAAGAAGATCATGGTGCTGGGCGGTGGCCCCAACCGTATCGGCCAGGGTATCGAATTCGACTACTGCTGCGTGCACGCGGCGCTGGCCATGCGCGAAGACGGCTACGAGACCATCATGGTCAACTGTAACCCGGAGACCGTATCGACCGACTACGACACGTCGGACCGCCTGTACTTTGAATCGCTGACCTTGGAAGACGTGCTGGAAATCGTCGCCATCGAAAAGCCGGTGGGCGTGATCGTGCAGTACGGCGGCCAGACCCCACTCAAGCTGGCACTGGACCTGGAAGCGAATGGCGTGCCGATCATCGGCACCTCGCCCGACATGATCGACGCCGCGGAAGACCGCGAGCGCTTCCAGAAAATGCTGCAAACGCTGGGCCTGCGCCAGCCGCCTAACCGCACTGCGCGCACCGAAACGGAAGCGCTGGCACTGGCTCAGGAAATCGGCTACCCGCTGGTGGTGCGTCCTTCGTACGTGCTGGGCGGACGGGCGATGGAAATCGTCCACGAGCAGCGCGACCTGGAGCGCTACATGCGCGAAGCGGTCAAGGTATCGCACGATTCGCCGGTGCTGCTGGACCGCTTCCTGAACGACGCCATCGAGTGCGACGTCGACTGCATCTCCGACGGCGAGACCACCTTCATCGGCGGCGTGATGGAGCACATCGAGCAGGCTGGCGTGCACTCGGGCGACTCGGCCTGTTCGCTGCCGCCGTATTCGCTGTCGCAAGAGACCATCGATGAACTCAAGCGCCAGACCTCGCTGATGGCCAAGGGCCTGAACGTGGTCGGCCTGATGAACGTGCAGTTCGCGATCCAGAAGCAGGAACGCGACGGCGAGATGGTCGACACGGTGTTCGTGCTGGAAGTGAACCCGCGTGCCTCGCGCACGGTGCCGTTCGTATCCAAGGCGACCGGTCTGCAACTGGCCAAGATTGCGGCGCGCTGCATGGTCGGCCAGTCGCTCGCTTCCCAAGGCATCACCAAGGAAGTCATCCCGCCGTTCTACAGCGTGAAAGAAGCCGTGTTCCCGTTCGTGAAGTTCCCGGGCGTCGATACCATCCTCGGGCCTGAGATGAAGTCGACCGGCGAAGTCATGGGTGTTGGCATGACGTTCGGCGAAGCCTTCGTCAAGTCGCAGATGGGCGCCGGCGTCAAGCTGCCGGAGTCGGGCAAGGTGTTCATTTCGGTAAAAGCGTCGGACAAGCCGCGCAGTGTTAAAGTAGCGCGTGACTTGCAGGCGATGGGCTTCAAGATCGTCGCCACCAAGGGCACCGCTGCCGTGATCTCGGCGGCCGGCGTCGAATGCCAGGTGATGAACAAGGTGATCGAAGGCCGTCCGCACGTGGTCGACATGATCAAGAACCACGAGATCGCCCTGGTGATCAACACGGTCGAAGAAAAGCGCAGTGCCATCGTCGATTCGCGCCATATCCGCATTTCGGCCCTGGCCGCGCGCGTGACGACGTACACCACCATCGCTGGCGCGGAAGCGGCAGTGGAGGGGATGCGCCATCTGAACGAGTTGCGTGTGTATGATTTACAAGGTCTGCATAAAACCTTAAACTAAGCACCTACCCAGTAACTAGGCGCAGGCCGGGCGGTATTGCCGGCCATGCGGCAGGACCCATGACCACAGAGTTCGCGCGGCTCGCGCCGTGCGCTCTGTGGTTTTCACTTTTTCAGCTTTTATTTAGCTTTCTTTTAGCAACTGCGAAAAACATGAACACATCAGTTCCACTCACTAAATACGGCGCCGAACTGCTCAAGGAAGAGCTGCACCAGCTCAAGACCAAAGAGCGCCGCAGTGTCATCGATGCGATCGCCGAAGCGCGCTCGCACGGCGACCTGTCCGAAAACGCCGAGTACGACGCCGCCAAGGAGCGCCAGGCGTTCGTGGAAGGCCGTATCGCCGAACTCGAAGGCAAACTGGGCGCGGCCCAGATCATCGATCCGGTCACCCTGGACGCCGAAGGGCGCGTGGTGTTCGCCTCGACCGTCGACCTGGAAGACCTGGAAAACGGCCAGAAAGTCACGTACCAGATCGTCGGTCTCGACGAAGCCGATCTGAAGCTCAACAAGGTGTCCGTGACGTCGCCGATTGCGCGCGCGCTGATTGGCAAGTACGCCGGCGACGTGGTCGAAGTACAGGCGCCGTCGGGCCCGCGCGAGTACGAGATTCTCGAAGTCAAATACATCTGATGGGCGTGGCACAGGCGCAGGCGGCGAAGTGGATGGTGAGCGTGCGCCTGCTGCTCGTTACCTTATGGGCCGGCAGTGTGTGGACCGTGGGCTACCTGGTCGCGCCGACCCTGTTTGCCACCTTGAGCGACCGTGTGCTGGCCGGCACGATCGCCGGGGCGATGTTCCGCACCGAAGCGTGGCTGACGTTTGGCTGCGGCCTGGTGCTGCTGGGGTTGTTTGCGGTGGCCAGGGAGTTCGATGCACGCCAGCGCAGGATGCTGATGCTGCTGGTGTTTGCGATGATTGCCTGTACGGCGGTGAGCCACCTGGGTTTACAGCCGATGATGGCGGCCTTGCGCGAGTCGGCGGCGGGTAATGCAGGGGTGATGGATACGGCGGCACGCAGCCGGTTTGGCATGCTGCACGGGGTGTCGGCGGTGTTGTATCTGATGCAGAGTGTGCTGGCGGTGGTGTTGGTGCTGAAGAATCAGCGGCCAAACACCTGATCCACTAACGTACGAGTCGTCATGCCGCGCACTGCGCGACCTGACTCCTCGCGAAAGCGAGGACCCATAACCCGTAAGCTCACTTAGCGAAGACTTTACTCATACGTGCTATGGATCCCCGCCTGCGCGGGGATGACGGCTCTTAGGGGGCTGGTCGACGAAGTCCTGATCGAGCAAGATGCTGGCCGATCGGGGCGTTGGCGTACCGCGCACCCCCTCAACCACCCTCAATCACTTGCCCAAAGCACTTTTCTTCTGGCTAGTCTGACGCGGTTTGGCGCGTTTGATGGTGCCGCCTTCGGTGACGCGCTCGTTCCCTTTAATCATGACCTTGGTCACGGAAGGACGCTTGGTGCCGCTGGCGCTAGCTTTCACAATAGTAACTTCGCGCATTCCTTTACCGGTCTTGCCGCTGCGCTCTTTGACCACTTCGACTTTGGGGCGGTACACGACCAGCAGCTTGCCAATCTGCTGCACCGGATGAGCACTGAGCTCGGTGCAGATGTTCTCGTACATCTCGGTACGCAGCGCGCGGTCATCGCCGGCGACGCGGATCTTGATCAGACCGTGCGAATCAAGGCTGGAAGAAATTTCCTTGATCACGGATGGGGTCAGGCCCGCTTCGCCAATGATCACAACGGGCTTAAGCGCATGGGCTTCAGCGCGCAGTGCGCTGCGCTCGACGGGGGTAAGTTTTTGCATAATATTTTAGATAATCCTTTAAAAGCAGTATTCTACGCGAATGGCAAAGAACAAATTAAACAAAAACTGGTTGCACGACCACATTAACGACCCCTACGTCAAGCTGGCGCAGAAGGAAGGTTACCGTGCACGCGCCGCGTACAAGCTCAAGGAAATCGACGAGAGCGAAAAGCTGATCAAACCTGGCCAGGTCGTCGTCGACCTCGGCTGCACCCCGGGCAGCTGGGGGCAGTACGTGCGCCGCAAGATGGCCGGCAAGGAGGGCGGTGGCATCAATGGCACCATAATCGGACTGGACATGTTGCCCATGGAACCGATCGCCGACATGCATTTTATCCTCGGCGACTTCCGCGAGGCGCGCATCCTGCGCCAGCTCGACACCATCCTGGCCGGGCGCAAGTGCGACATTGTGCTGTCCGACATGGCCCCCAACCTGTCCGGTATTCCGACCGCCGATTCGGCACGCATGGAGCATTTGATCGATCTGGCCATTGAGTTTTCTCAATTCCACATGAAGCCAAGCGGGGCATTGTTAGTGAAATGCTTCAAGGACATGGGGTTTAGTCAAATCGTCGAGAAGTTCCGCGCCGAGTTCAAGGTGGTGAAGCAGGTCAAGCCGAAGGCCAGCCGGGACAAATCGTCGGAAATTTTCCTGCTGGGCCGCGGTCTGAAGAATCCGACGGAAAAGAATCTCGCGCTGGAAGACGAATCGCCCCTTGATATTTGACGAGTTTAGCCGCACATCAGCCGTGGAAAGCCCCCAAAACACATGCTTTTTGACCAAGATGGGCGTGTTTTGAGTGGTTTTTTCGCCGGGAGCGGGGGCGTGCGTGGCACGTTACCGCTCAATTGCGAGTAAAATCGGCGTTCTAAAATCGGTAAAAGATGCGCCTGCATCGAAGGAGTTTTCGTGAATAATATGTTTTCCAAATCCGCCATCTGGGTGGTTGTTGCCCTGCTGTTGTTCATGCTGTTCAAACAGTTCGACAGCACCAGTGTGGCAGGCGGCGCCAAGCCTATCGCTTATTCCGAACTGCTCGACGAAGTCAAGGCGCGGCGCATCACGGACGTTGTCATCGAGGGGGCCAACATCACGGCCACGCGCTCGGACAACACCAAGGTGCGCGCCACGGCCACCGGGCTCGATCGCGGCCTGATCGGCGACCTGCGCGAAAACGGCGTCAAGTTCGACATCAAGCCGCCGGAAGAGCCATCGTTCCTGCAGCAAGTCTTCATCTCGTGGTTCCCGATGCTGCTGTTGATCGGCGTCTGGGTGTTCTTCATGCGCCAGATGCAGGGTGGCGGCAAGGGTGGCGCCTTCTCGTTCGGCAAATCCAAAGCCCGCATGATGGACGAAACGAACAATACTGTTACCTTCGCCGACGTCGCCGGTTGCGACGAAGCGAAAGAAGAAGTCAACGAAATCGTCGACTTCCTCAAAGACCCGACCAAGTTCCAGAAGCTGGGTGGTCGTATCCCCCGCGGCGTGCTGATGGTAGGCCCTCCGGGTACTGGTAAAACCCTGCTGGCGCGTGCCATTGCGGGCGAAGCCAAGGTGCCGTTCTTCTCGATCTCCGGTTCCGACTTCGTCGAGATGTTCGTCGGTGTGGGTGCCAGCCGTGTTCGCGACATGTTCGAGAACGCCAAGAAACATTCGCCGTGCATCATCTTCATCGATGAGATCGACGCCGTGGGCCGTCACCGCGGCGCCGGCATGGGCGGCGGTAACGACGAACGCGAACAGACCCTCAACCAGCTGCTGGTCGAGATGGACGGTTTTGAAGCCAGCTCCGGCGTGATCGTCGTGGCCGCCACCAACCGCGCCGACGTGCTCGACAAAGCGCTGCTGCGTCCGGGCCGTTTCGACCGCCAGGTGATGGTCGGCCTGCCGGACATCCGCGGCCGCGAACAGATCCTCAACGTGCACATGCGCAAAGTGCCTATCGGCACCGACGTCAAGGCCGACATCCTGGCCCGCGGCACGCCTGGTTTTTCCGGTGCGGATCTGGCCAACCTGGTCAACGAAGCAGCCCTGTTCGCCGCGCGCCGCAGCAAGCGCCTGGTGGAAATGGCCGACTTCGAAGATGCCAAGGACAAGATTTTCATGGGTCCCGAGCGCAAGTCGATGGTCATGCGTGAAGAAGAGCGCCGCAACACCGCGTACCACGAGTCCGGCCACGCGGTGGTGGCCAAGCTGCTGCCCAAGGCGGACCCGGTGCACAAGGTCACCATCATGCCGCGTGGCTATGCCCTCGGTCTGACCTGGCAGTTGCCGGAACACGACAACCTGTCCGGCTACAAGGACAAGATGCTGGAAGAAATTTCGATCCTGTTCGGCGGCCGTATTGCGGAAGAGTTGTTCGTCGGCCAGATGTCCACGGGCGCCTCGAACGACTTCTCGCGCGCCACCAAGCTGGCCCGTTCCATGGTGACCCGCTTCGGTATGAGCGACAGCATGGGCGTGATGGTCTACGAAGATAGCGAGAACGAAGGCTTCTTCGGCGGCGCCACCAAGACCATTTCGGAAGCGACCCAGCAAAAGGTCGACGCCGAGATCCGCAACATTCTCGATACGCAGTACGCGCTGTCGCGCCGCCTGCTGGAAGAGAACCGCGACAAGGTGGAAATTATGACCCGCGCGCTGCTCGACTGGGAAACCATCGACGCCGACCAGATCAACGACATCATGGCCGGCCAGGAGCCACGCGCACCCAAGGCGGGTATCCCGCCCAAGCGCGTGCATCCGAGCGATGGCGGCCCGGGCGGCGTGTCGCCGAACGCGACTGCACCAGCCTAAGACGCCCAGGCCGCGCTGGTGAAATAAGTCACGCCGATCTGACATTCTGCGGTCATCAAATCAGCGGGGCAGCAGTATATAATGCCGTTCAGTCAACAACTGAGCGGCATTTTTTATGGCCGCCCAGCTCAGAAAACCTCACAATCACGCATGCGACAATACCTACAATGCGGCCGCTTTGGCTTCGACCTGGCAGCCCGGCCGCTCGTCATGGGCATCCTCAACGTCACCCCCGATTCGTTCTCCGACGGCGGACAATTCCAGTCGCTGGAGTTTGCCCTGTCGCGCGCCGAAGAGATGGTGCTGGAAGGCGTCGACCTGATCGACATCGGTGGCGAGTCGAGCCGGCCCGGTGCGCGCGTCCTGTCGCTCGAAGAGGAACTGAGCCGCGTGATGCCGGTGCTGTACGCGCTGCAAGACCTCGGCCGGCCCCTGTCGGTCGATACGTATAAGCCGCAAGTCATGCGCGAAGCCATCATCGCCGGCGCCGACATGATCAACGACATAAACGGTTTCCGCGCGCCTGGCTCGCTCGAGGCGGTGGCGGACAGCGATTGCGCCTTGTGCGTGATGCACATGCAAAACGCGCCGCAGACCATGCAGCAGCATCCTGACTACGTCGATGTGGTGCGCGAAGTCATCGACTTTCTGCGCGAGCGCGTCGCCGCCATGGTCGCGGCCGGCATCGACCGCGAGCGTATCTGCATCGATCCCGGTTTCGGCTTCGGCAAGACCGTCGAGCACAACTACGCCTTGCTGCAAAACATCGGCAAGATCCAGGACGAAGTGGGCCTGCCTGTGCTGGCGGGGCTGTCGCGCAAATCCATGATCGGCGCCGTCACAGGCAAGCCGGTCGAACAACGCCTCGCAGGCAGCCTCGGCGGCGCGCTGGCGGCGGTCGCGAAGGGCGCGCGCATTGTGCGCGTCCACGACGTCGTCGAGACGGTTGACGCCTTTAAGGTGTGGCAAGCTGCTACTATCTCCTAATCAACTATTTTTAGAACAGAAGAAACGCTATGGCACGTAAATATTTCGGTACTGACGGTGTGCGTGGATTGGTCGGCGTATCGCCGATCACGCCGGACTTTGTAATGCGGCTGGGCTACGCCGCCGGTAAAGTGCTGGCCAAGACCACCAATACGGCCTCCGGCCGCCCGACCGTTCTGATCGGCAAAGACACCCGCATCTCCGGCTACATGCTGGAAGCGGCGCTGGAAGCTGGCTTTGCCGCGGCCGGCGTCGACGTCATGCTGGCCGGCCCGGTGCCGACCCCGGCCGTGGCCTACCTGACGCGCGCGCTGCGCCTGTCGGCGGGCGTGGTGATCTCCGCATCGCACAACCCGTTTCAAGATAACGGCATCAAGTTCTTCTCCGAGCACGGCACCAAGCTGCCGGACGCGGTCGAGATGGAAATCGAAGACCTGATCGACCAGCCGATGGAATGCGTGACCGCGCAAAAACTGGGCCGCGCCAAGCGCCTGGACCACGCGCAGGGCCGCTACGTCGAGTTCTGCAAAGGCACGTTCCCGAACGAGCTGGACCTGCACGGCCTGAAGATCGTGGTCGACTGCGCGCACGGCGCTGCCTACCACATCGCACCGAGCGTGTTCCACGAGCTGGGCGCCGAGGTGGTCGCCATCGGCGCGTCGCCCGACGGCTTTAACATCAACGCCGGCTTTGGCGCGACCGCACCGCAAGCCATGTCGGAAGCCGTGGTCAAGCACAAGGCGGATCTGGGCATCGCGCTCGACGGCGACGCCGACCGTCTGGTCATGTGCGACAGCAAGGGCCGCGTCTACAACGGCGACGAACTACTCTACATCATGGTGCGCGACCGCATGTCGACCGGCCCGGTCGAAGGCGCCGTGGGCACCCTGATGACCAACATGGCGCTGGAAGTGGCGTTCAAGGAACTGGGCGTGGGCTTCGCGCGCGCCAAGGTGGGCGACCGCTACGTGCTGGAAGTCATGAAGGAGAAGGGCTGGATGTTCGGCGGCGAAGGTTCCGGCCATCTGCTGGCACTGGACAAGCACACCACCGGCGACGGCATCGTGTCCGCGCTGCAAGTTCTGTCGGCCCTGAAGCGCAGCGGCAAGTCGCTGGACGAGTGCTGCAGCGAGCTGACCTTATACCCGCAGACGCTGATCAACCTGAAGGTACCGGCCGGTTTCGACTGGACCCAGAACGCCGAGATGGTGGCGGAAAAAGAAATCGTCGAAAAAGAGCTGGGCGACACGGGTCGCGTGCTGATCCGCGCGTCGGGCACCGAGCCGCTGATCCGCGTGATGGTGGAAGCCAAGAGCGCGCAAGTGGCCGAGTCGTCGGCGCGCCGGATTGCCGACAAGGTGCCGGTGCAGGCTGCGTAAGGGCGCAAGGGCAGGGCGGATGAGCCTGCCCTGCGGCGGCAGCGAAAACTTCGGGGCGTGACGTTGACGCCATCGGTGTCGCGACGTATAATATCGTCTTCGGAGTGTGGCGCAGTCCGGTAGCGCACCTGGTTTGGGACCAGGGGGTCCAAGGTTCGAATCCTTGTACTCCGACCAATATAAAGAACGGGCTGTCATTCAACTGGCAGCCCGTTTTTCATTTCCGCGATGCTTCCCCAGCATGCGCACAGACTGCCCATAGCTCAGTTGGATAGAGCATCAGCCTTCTAAGCTGAGGGTCACAGGTTCGATTCCTGTTGGGCAGGCCAATAAATCTTTTTGACATCAAAGAGATACAGAGAATCTTGTTATGTCGGGTGTCCAGTAAGCTGGACCTTGTAAGCGCTCCTTTTCCGTTGCATTATTCAACAACGGAGGCCAATTTAGCGCCCTTACTTCGGTCGTATACAATCGCTATCGTCCCCTAAGCCGACCCACCGGTCCCGTCGCCAGCGTTTGCTTTTGGAAGAAATGATGATCGGGCCAGCCGGCATAGAAACCAGCCAACTCCTAAGCATGGCGACGCCATCGCCAGAGTAAATAGCAACGCGGGAACTATGGGCGCATGCATCCAAACAACGACTCCGAACAGGTATACGAGGGAGACGAACGCTGTCACAACGGTCAGCACAACGCCACCTATCCAGACTAGTTTTCCAAAAATTATTCTCATCACTTGTGGGCACAGTTCTAGACCAAACGGTTAGGAGGCGGAGCATCGCAGAGATTCCGCTTCTGGCCGAAAACGAACGATGCCATGAGCATGCCCCCACGACCGATGGTTACAATCGAGTTACTCGGCTTCTGAGCGGGAACATACGCGTATTGTCACAGTGCCGTGATGAGAGTCCGGAAAAAACTACGTGGCGTCACGTTTGATAATCGAGCACGACGAAGTGCGGTGGCGTCGAATCTTTGTCCAGCATATAAGTTCGGGGTCCCTTTGTCAGGCTGGAGACTATGCGGGGGTTTTTCCACTTTTGATCCTAGCACCGGCACTTAAGCCCGGCGCTTACGCAGCCCGAACGCGCGCCTCGATTTCAGCCCGCGCAGCCACGCATAGCGCCGCCCCGTCTACACCCATTGACCGAAAGGCGCGCGCCGCGACGCCATGGCTGGTTGTCGCTGCCACGGCAAGCACATGCGCGCCGCTCAAGCGCTCGCGCCACGACGAGCGCGGCCATTCGGATAATTGTTTTACCAGCGCGTGCGCCGATGCACCCGCCCGATACAGTCCGCTCGCTGGCGTAATCGGCACCGGCGCGGGCAACACCCCATCCATACCAATGGCAGTGAGCGCTTCACCGTACTGCTGATTGATCGCGTCCCGAAACCGACGCGGGTCGCTACCCACGCGCTGAAATGCTTTCTCGGCGCTGCCGTCCGGCAGCTCCAGCGCCGCCAGCACAAAATGCTCGGCGCCCGGCTCCGTCTGTCCATCGGCGTTGGCATGCCGCTCCGCACCTTTGCACAAGGCAGCGAGCGTGCGCATGTCCGCGATCCGTGTTTGCAATTGCTTGAACATCCTGTTCTCCTAGTCTGATTTGCCAATCACACCGGCCAGCCGTTTGTGCGCGGCTTGCTTCGACACACCGAGCGCCTCGGCTACTTTCGCCCACGACCATCCCTGCGCAATCGCTGCCGCGACCGCCTGTTGTTCCAGCCGGTCGGCAGCCAACCGCAAAGCGACCACGGCAGCTAGTGCTTCTGCCGGATCGTCGGGCGAGGGAAGGGGGGATGGTGTGGCCATACGGTCAATATTACCGAGGGTCTGCGGGGGTGTCAACAAAAGTTGACAAGCCAAATGCGCGTCTGAGCGAGGAAAGTGAGCTGAGCGATACGAGCAGAGGGGAGCAGAGGGTCAAGGAGCAGAGGGTCAAGTCTGGCAAACGGACACGAGCTCTGCTGCCCCGTCGGATCGTTAGATCTGGTTGTAGCTGGCTGAGGCCATTTCAATACGCGCGGTGCGAGCTTGCTAACTCATGCCATGTTCGACGGACGCTTTCGAGCTAGCAATGCCCGATTTGTCCGCTTATGGAATCAGCACCAGATAGCACAACAACCCCGCACAAACCCAGGAGTAGATTTGCAGTTCACCTCCTGGAGAATCCCATGCGCACGAAGCGAACCACCCCGACATTTCTTCCCACGCTTTTATCAGCCCTAACACTCATTTCGGCCTCCATACCGGTAAGCGCAACAACCGAGGCCCAGACCAGCGCCACCTTCACCATCAACAATTTACGCTACGACCTGACCGACCTCGATCCACATGACGGGATCACGCCCACTCTGACCTTCATGATCGACCCCAACGTCCGCGAGCCGCACGCGATCGTGCGACCATTCGGCCACTTTGGCGAAGTAGCACGCGAGTTCAGTCCGCGCCAGACGGCGCGGCCAGTTCGGCCAGTCTCAGCTACCCCTACGGAAGCGTCAGCGCCTCGATGACAGGGGCGCTGGGATCGAGCATGTCCTTGCAGGGCAGCGCCACCCTCAACTCGGTCGATGGGGTTGAGCGTGGCTTTTCCATGCGTGCCGATTCTGGTCCACTTGCCTTCGTGCTGTCGCCCATGAGTGCAGTCACGTGGCGCACCGACATCGATGCGCACGGCAGCACCGCGCTGCCAACCGCATCCACTGCCGGCGGCCTAACCAGTCTCGAAGTGAGAATGTCCGTGTCGTCGCAGTTCCAGAACGAATCGGCGCCGCTGCGCGAGTATCAGCTGCTCAGGGCCTTGCCAGGCGAATGCTTCGACCTGCGGCGCGACACGTTCGAAATCACCATGTTCAATTCGCGCACGACCGATGTCGAAAGCGTGTTGGTCTTGAATGAAACCTCACCTATCCAAATGCCCCGCACGCGTCACCAATACGTGATCGATCAGACCGTATTCCTTACCCTGCAACGAAGACATGTAATTGTCCCGATCCGTATCCTTTTCAATCCGCTCCAGTGTTTGCCCCGTACGTTCGGCCAGCAAGGTATTCATGCGATGCCGCTGATACAACATCTCGCGCGCCTGGATTTCGATATCGGCCGCCACGCCTTGCGAACCGCCGTGCGGCTGGTGAATCATGATGCGGGCATTGGGCAACGCATAGCGCTTGCCAATCGCGCCAGCCGCCAGCAGGAACGACCCCATGCTCGCTGCGAAGCCGGTACACAGCGTCGACACGTCAGGCTTGATGAACTGCATCGTGTCATACACCGCCATGCCCGCGTACACCGAGCCGCCCGGAGAATTGATGTACAGCGAAATATCCTTGTCCGGATGGTCCGATTCCAGAAATAGCAATTGCGCGACGATCAGGTTGGCCGACTGCTCCGTCACTTCGCCGACCAGAAAAATCACGCGCTCCTTGAGTAGGCGCGAGTAGATGTCGAAGGCCCGTTCGCCGCGGCCAGTCTGTTCAATTACGGTGGGCACAAGTCCCAGTCCCTGCAGAGAATTCGAAGTCATTATCGTCTTTCGCGGTAAAGTAAATCCGTGAGTGGATACACTGACCGCTTGACGCTCACGGCCCTGCGCCGTGTGACGATCAAAATATATATAGTTGGCTTGTCACATCCGTGGATCGCCGAGCGTCATGTGATACCAGCCCCGCAATAGGAGAGTTTCGATGCCACCCACCAGCGATACCGACGGCGCCGTTTTCGAACAGCTGCGGCCCCGGCTGCACGCAATCAGCTGGCGCATTGTCGGCAGCCGGGCCGAAGCCGAAGACATCGTGCAAGACTGCTTTCTCAAGTGGCACACCGCGGAACAATCGGCACTGGCGACCCCCGCAGCGTGGTTGACCACCGTCGTGCAACACCAGTCGATCGACCGCCTGCGCAGCCGCGCCCGGGAAGCCGTCGCGGCGCGCACGGCGACCGAACTGATTCCCGAAGCGGCACCCGCGCTGCCGGAAGATGGCCTGGTGCAGCGCGCTGAACTGAGCGAGGCGCTGGCCTGCTTGCTGGCATGTCTGTCGCCTTCCGAGCGCGTAGCATTGATCCTGCATGACGTCTTTGAACGCAATCATGCCGAGATCGCCGCGGCGCTGCGAACCAATCCCACCAATGCGCGCCAGTACCTGGCCCGTGCGCGCCGCCGTCTGCGTGCGAAGAACGCCGAACCGCCGGAAAGCGAGCGCCTGTGCCGCGAACTGTTGCGCCGTTTTCAAGCGGCGATCAACCACATGGACATGCCTGCAATGGTGACATTGCTGTGCGATGAGCAGCCCGTTCAGGTCCGCGCGGCGCCGCAGCTGCGTTACGACGCAGGCGCAAGCGCGAACGATGCAATTTTTTATCTTGCTATGGCAGCGTAGGGCGGGCTTTCGGTTTCAAGCAAGCGTAAGCGCCGCTTCAGGCGAGTAAGCCAAGCATCACGCAGATCACCACCTCGATAACGAAGTGCAATGTCCGGCTGGCACCGGGGCCGTGCGGGCGTCGGTAATCTTTTACGCTTTTTCCCCATTCCGCGCATTTTCTCCCAAGTCATCGACGTCTTGTTAGTTGCTCATCTTATCAACATTTCGATCCAGCCCGCGCTGCCGCTCATTCTTCTGGAATCGTTAAATCCGGCTAACAAGAAGAGGCGCTAGGCCAGCGCAAACAACTGAGAAAGGCCATTTTTCAGTACGACGAGTCCGAAATAATCGGTAGCGAAGCGTCGATTAACGCAACGTTTAACAGTCGCTCTGTCGTAGTTTTACTACAACTCCCATCGAAACATATTGCCAATATTTACAATAGTGACATACGATTGACGCGCTGCGGGAACGTTTCCAATTTCGGCTGCCAGTGGAAGGCATACACCTGAACCATACCCTGCACGTGGTCTTTGGTTAGCCAGCGGCTGGCGCCCGGAATGAGCAGCATGCCGGGCAGTGCGCGAGGGTATGCCGTCGCCGCACTGAGTAGCACAAATAAAATATTAGAAATAACAACGAGAGACTGAGGAGAAATATGAAATTACGGAAGATTTCCGAAGCGGTTTTTGCATTGACGGCGGCCCTGGCCGCCACCCACACCACCCAGGCCCAGGAAGTTGCACCTGAGGCTCCCGTCGCCGGCGAAAAAATCAGCGCCGTCGTTGTCAAGGGCATCCGCCGCAGTCTGCTCAATTCGCTCGACACCAAACGCGAAGGCAGCGGCATCGTCGACGCCATTTCCGCAGAAGACATCGGCAAGTTCCCCGACCAGAATCTGGCAGAATCCTTGCAGCGCATCACCGGTGTGTCGATCGACCGTTCCGGCGGCGAGGGCAAGCAAATCACCGTGCGCGGCTTCGGGCCCGACTTCAACACCGTGCTCGTGAACGGCCGCCAGGTTGCTTCGGAAAACGAAAATCGCGCCTTCAATTTCGATACCGTATCGGCCGATCTGGTCAACAGCATCAATGTCTTCAAGACCGCCACCGCCACCCAGCAGTCGGGCGGCATCGGTTCGACCATCAATATCACGACGGCGCGCCCGTTGGCTCTGGGCGGCTTCAAGATGGCCGGTTCGGTCAAGGCGCTGCACGACGACAATAGCGGCGAGACCACGCCCGAGTACTCGGCCCTGATCAGCAACGTCTTCGGCGACGGCAAGTTCGGCGCCTTGCTGGCGGTGTCCCGCAAAACCGCCAAGACCCGCCTGAACCAGGCGCAGACCGATGGCTGGCTGCAAAACGCCGGTATCCCGAAGGCCGAACTGAACGGCGGCGCGGGCGCAACGGGCAACGTGTTCTCGCCCCGCAATTACGACACCAAGGTGACGTTCGAAGAGCGCACCCGCACCAACGCCAACCTCGTGCTGCAATTTCGCCCGGTCAGCAATCTGACGCTGACGGCCGATGCGCTGTACTCGGACTTCGACATCAACACCGACGCCACGTCCTACGGCCACTGGTTCACCGCACCGAACGTGCAGCGCGCCAAGACCGATGCCAACGGCACCATCACCGACCTGTACCAGGAAGTCGGTCTCGCCACCGACTTTCACGCCAAGAAATTCGACCGGCTGACCAACACCAAATCGTTCGGTTTCCAGGCTGACTGGAAAGTATCGAACAAGCTCAACTTGCTGTTCGACGCCTGGAAGTCGGACGCCAAGCGCGACGCCAACAACGGTGGCGGCGACCAGCTGTCCCTGATCGGCTACAAGAACCGCGTGCGCTTCCAGTCCGACGCGGCAACCTTGCCGTGGGTCAGCGAATTCGCCACGCCGGCAACGGGCCTGGTCTACGAAAACGATGCGCAAGGCCGTCCTATCAGCCACTCGGTGTCCGGTTATCTGGACCCGGCCAATGCCCGCGCGCACGTCATGCTGCGCCGCGGCTGGGCTGTGGACGATGGCGTGCGCCAGTACAAGGTGGATGGCATCTGGAAAGAGGGCGGCTCGGAAGGGCTGATCTCGGCGAAATTCGGCTTGCAGCGTTCGCAGGAATCGAAAACCCTCACCCGCTGGGACAACGAAGGTGTCGGCATCCATTGCACCTACTGCGGCTACGCCGACACGCCGCGCATTCCCGCCGGCACGCTCAGCGTGTTCAACGCGGGCAGCGATTTCCTGAGCGGCGTCAGCGGCAGCGGCCGAACCCCCACCGCGTGGCTGCGCCATGACGGCGAGCAGCAGTTCGCGTATGTCGAGCAGTTGAGCGGCAAGAACTTCGACGCCGTCGTGCGCGACAACTCCTACACCGTCAAGGAAAAGACCACGTCGGCCTACATCGACATGACCTTCGGCGGCAAGATCGCTGACATGCAATTCAATGTCAACACAGGTGCCCGCATCGAAAGCACCAACGTCACCGTGTCCGGCACGCAGGGCAACATCGAGCGGCTCAACGTGTTGGATGCGACCGAGCTGAGCGCGGTGTACGGCGCCAAGTCGGCAATCAACACGACCAACTCGTACAAGTCGCTGCTGCCGAACATCAGCATGAGCCTGGACGTGACGGACAAGCTGATCGCGCGCATGGCCGTGTATCGCTCGCTGACACGCCCGCGGCTGGACGACTTGTCGCCGGCGACCAATATCGTCACCACCCGTCCCGGTACGCTGACGTCGAGCGCGGGCGACCCGACCCTCAAGCCGTTCCTGTCGGATAACTTCGACCTGTCGCTGGAATGGTATTACGCCCAGGCCAGCTACATGTCGGCGGGGTTCTTCTGGAAAAACGTGAGCAACTTCATCGTTTCCAGCAATACGACGCAACAGTTCACCACCAGCACCGGCGTGCTGACCGATCCGAGCACCGGCACCGACAAGCTCAAAGCCGACGCGGCCGATACCGCGGCGGTCTTCACGCTGACGCGGCCGAGCAACGGGCGCTCGGCCATCGTCAACGGCTTCGAGCTGACCATGCAGCATACCTTCGACAATGGCTTCGGCTTCATCGTCAACGGTACCCTGGTCGACAGCAATGCCGAGCTGAACGTGAGCGATGTCGGCCAGAAGTTTGCCGTGACCGGCATCAGCAACTCGGCCAACGTCGTGGGCTTCTATGAAAAGGGCCCGTACCAGTTGCGTGTTGCCTATAATTGGCGCGACAAGTTCCTGCAATCGCTGACCCAGAGTAACGGCGATGGCGTGACCCAGGTCGCGGCCTATGGCCAGTGGGATGCCAGCGGCAGCTACGAGGTGACGAAAAACCTGTCGGTGGTGTTCGAGGCGAGCAATCTGACGAAATCCGTGGTCAAGAAATATGGCCGTTACACGAATCAGTTCCTGCTGGCGGAAGATTCCGGCCGACGTTTCGCGTTGGGCCTGACCGCCAAGTTTTAATCGACTGACGGGTTTTCAGCCTGACTGAATGGTCGCCGCTTGTTGCGGCGGCCATTTTTTACTATGAGCGAAGCAGTATTCTTTACAGCAGGTCTTCAGCAAAGCGCAACCATGAATCAGCTAATCAAACATATCGTCATCGTCGGCGGCGGCGCCGCCGGCTGGATCACGGCAGGCAGAATCGCGGCCAAGCACAAATCAGAGTCCACTTCGCGCATCACCGTCACCCTGGTCGAATCGCCCACCATCGGCGTGATCGGTGTCGGCGAGGGAACCTGGCCCACCATGCGCGACACGCTCATGGAAATGGGCATATCGGAAACCGACTTCATGCGCGAGTGCGATGCCACCTTCAAGCAGGGCGCAAAATTCGCCAAATGGGTCGACGGCAGCGCCGACGATTTTTATTATCATCCGCTGATGCTGCCCCAGGGCTTTGGCAAAGTCGATCTGGCGCCGCACTGGCAAACGCAATACAGCCACCAGTCGTTTTCAAATACCGTGTGTTTTCAGGAGCAGGTGTGTGAAGCCGGGCTGGCCCCGAAGATGATCACCACCGCGGAATATGCCTCCGTGGCCAATTACGCGTATCACCTCGACGCCGGCAAGTTCGTCGCGTTTCTGACCCGGCATTGCGTGGACAACCTCGGCGTCCAGCATATTCAGGGCGATGTCATCGCCGTCAAGAGCGCCGACAATGGCGACATCGTCTCCGTCGTCACCGCGCAGCAGGGCGACATTGCGGGCGACCTGTTCGTCGACTGCACGGGATTCTCCTCGCTGCTGTTGGGCAAACACCTCGAGGTGCCGTTCGTCGACAAAAGCGATGTGCTGTTCATCGACCGCGCCATCGCCATGCAGGTGCCGTACGACCACGAGGATGCGCCGATCGCCTCGCATACCATCTCGACCGGGCAGGCGGCCGGCTGGATCTGGGATATCGGCCTGGTGAAACGGCGCGGCATCGGCTACGTCTATTCCAGCCGCCACACCAGCGACGACCAGGCCGAGCAGGCGCTACGCGCCTATATCGGTCCTGCCTGCCACGACCTGACGCCCCGTAAAATCCCGATCCGGTCTGGCCACCGCAAGCTGTTCTGGAAGAATAACTGCGTGGCCGTTGGCCTCGCCGCCGGCTTTCTCGAGCCGCTGGAAGCGTCGGCCCTGGTGCTGGTGGAGCTGTCGGCGGAAATGATCGCGGAACAGCTGCCCGCCAGCCGCGATGTCATGGAGATCACCGCGCGGCGTTTCAACGAGACGTTTTTATATCGCTGGGACCGCATCATCGATTTTCTGAAGCTGCATTACATTCTCAGCAAACGCACCGACAATGCGTTCTGGTCCGACAACCGCGCCCCCGAGACCATTCCCGACAGCCTGAAAGACCTGATGCAGCTGTGGCGCTACCGCTCGCCCGGCAACTGCGATTTCACCAGCAACAACGAGGTGTTTCCCGCAGCGAGCTATCAATACGTGCTGTACGGGATGGGCTTCAAGACCGAGGACAGTTTCGCGCGCCACGCCGCAAGCGACCGCCGCATGGCGGATGAAAAAATAGCGCAGAATAGCGCCGCCGTGCAAAAAGCCTTGCGCACGCTTCCCACCAATCGGGACCTGGTCAAGAAAATTCAGGCATACGGCTTTTCGGCGATTTGATACACCAATTCGAGACGCACAACTTCGATAAAAATAACAGGGACACAGGCATGGCACATTTGGTTTCGCTGGACAACGCAGCACATCGGCAAATCCGTATCGACAGCGCGCTGGTGGAAGGGGCGGCCGCGCAGCTGAATATGGTACCGGTGGTGCTCACCGAATTCCTGAAGCTGGTCGTTCAATACCCGATCGCTTTTGCCAAGGACAAGGACACCGGGCGCTTCGCCTGCGTGGCGCTGTTCGGGTTTCACGACCAGGAAAATCTGTTTGTTGACGATGGCCGGTGGAATGCGATCTACGTGCCCCTGCAAGTCTCCCGCCAGCCGTTCTTTCTGGGCAATGCCACCGATGACCCCGTCGAAAGCGATCAGTACGTTGTGTGCATCGATACCGCGCATGCGAGCATTCGGGCGGAGCAGGGCGAGCGGATCTTCGACGCCGATGGGAATGAAACGGCGTATCTGGAGAAGATGAAACAGGGACTGGCCGAACTGCTCAACGGCGAGCTGCCGACGCAGCAGTTTATCGAAGCCCTGATCGCCCATAAGCTGTTGCTGCCGATGCAGCTGGAGATCACTTTCGAAAACGCCGAGTCGACCCAGGTCGAAGGGCTGTACACCATCAACGAAACGCGGCTGGCGGAACTGGGCGCGGACGCGATAGCCCAACTGCATGCGCAACAATACCTTGGCCCCATCTACACCATCCTCGCGTCGCTCGGTCACATCTACAGCATGGTCGACAGAAAGAACAAACGCCTGGCGCGTGCCTCGTGACAGGGGAGGCGGGCGGCATGATGAGCGATGACGGGGAATTTGCGGTCAATCCTAACCGCGCGGTCAACGTGATTTACGTTGGCACGGACCGCGAACCGGTGTTGGTTGTCGATGATGTGTTGAGCGACCCGCAGGCCGTTCTGCGCTTCGCCGACAGTGGCGCCATGTTCCGCAAAGAGGACAAGGACTTCTATCCGGGCATCCGCAAACCGTTCAGCATGGCGTATGCGGAGAATATCCAGCGACAGCTGCGGGACGTGTTTCTCGCCACATTCGGCGACGGCCAGCCCGGCGCGATCGAAGCGCTGTCCTGCCTGCTCTCGCTGGCCACGACCAGGCAGGAGCAACTGCGGCCGATACAGAGCGTTCCCCATTTCGACAGCTGCGACGGGATGCAGATCGCGGGCGTCCATTATTTATGCGACGAAGCGTGGGGCGGCACCTCGTTTTACCGGCATCGCAGCTCCGGTTACGAAAGCATCACCGCGCAGCGCCTGGCCGAGTATGCGCCGCGCCTGAAAGCGGAAGTCATGGCGCTCAACGCGCGCAGCTTCACCTATATTCGGGGTGACACGGCGCTGTTCGAACGCACGGGCGGGGTGGCGGCGAAGTTCAATCGCGCTATTTACTATCGCAGCAATGTGCTTCATTCGGGCGATATTCCGGCGCACTTGCTCATGCCGGCGGACCCGCGCGCCGGCCGCCTCACGGCCAATACGCTGGCCGTGATTCGTCCTCGAAGTTAAGCGTGGCATCCATATGCGCCATACCAGGTCGGCACCATCTGATCGATCAAGAGACTGGCCTTGTCGCTGTAAGACGTGCCTGCCGCCAGGCCGGTGGACAGGCGCTCCAAGCTATCTTTACGCGCTGTACGGAACCACCACGCTGAGCACCCAGGTCACGCCGAAAGCGTCCTTGAGCATGCCGAACAGGGGCGCCCATGGCGATGGCTCCAGCGCCTGAACGATCGTGGCGCCCTCGGCCAGCTTGCCCCAGTACGCGGTAATTTCATCGGCCGTCTCGCCTTGCACCACTACATACAGCGGCTTGTCCCCCGGATGCCAGGGCGTATGCGCGGGTACGTCATACGCCATCACGCGAAAGCCGTCGGGCGAGGTCACCTGCCCCCATTTCACCTGATCGGCCTCGTCCGGCGCGCACACCTCGTGCGCTTCCCGATTGGTGAACAGCGACAGGTCGCCGCCAAAGACCGCATGGTAAAAGCCTAGCGCTTGACGGGCGTTGCCGCGAAAGTTGAGATGGGTGGTAGTGGTAAGAGGCATGGCGTTTCCAGATAAATGAAAGGAAACCCATTCTAGCCAGCGCTACTGTCAGATTCTGGCAGTATGCTGCGGCCTTCGACGTACTCCTCGCGCCGCCAGCGCCGCAGCAGCGTTTGCCGGTTTTCCGGATAGCGCGCCTCCAGCACAGTGGCCAGTTCGATACGGTCGGTCCTGAAGTTGCGGAACGCCGAGCGCAGTTCGCACCAGCACATCACCACGCGCGTCACGTCGAAGTACACCAGCGCATAGGGCCAGACCACGCGCTGCGAGCAGGCGCCCGCCGGGTCGCGGTAGCTGATCGACAGCTTGCGTTCGCCGCGGATCGCCGTACGCAGCAGGTTTGCATCGACGCGGGAGCGCACGGTCTGTTTGCCCGCGCCGGTGAACAGGGCCGCGCCCTCCAGCTCGCGGCGCAGCTGCGCCGGCAGCACGGCGGCGATCTTGGCCAGTGCGCCCAGTGCGCCTTGGGTCAGCGCGCTGTCGCCCTGTTCGGCGGCCAGACGAATGCCCAGCACGATGGCCTCCAGCTCCTCGGACTCGAACATCAGCGGCGGCAGCATGAAGCCGGGCTTCATCACATAGCCGATGCCCGGCTCGCCCTCAATGGCCGCGCCTTGCGCCTGCAGGCTGGCGATGTCGCGGTACAGCGTGCGGATGCTCACGCCCGTTTCGCGCGCCAGCGTCTGCCCGCTGACGGGACGCCGGTGGTGGCGCAGGACTTGCAGCAGGCTGAGAAGGCGTTCGGAGCGGGACATGGAGCCATCATACTGTGGTCGCGCAGGCGTGCCAAATCCGGTGCGGCCGGATACCAGCAGGAGCATACCGGCGACAACCCCCGGTTGGTGTGACCACGCGGAAGTCAGCGTACCCGGGGCAGGCATCGATTCTGACCATAAAAACCACGCCTGAACGTGCCGGACAGCGCTTTGCTTTGTGTACTTCGGAAATTGTTCTACGATGGAAGTATGCGTAAATCACAATTTTTTGCTATTGCGGCGCTATGCGCCAGCATTGCTCCGCCAGCCGCTGCCGCCGGCCAGGCCGCGGCAGGCGGGGTGCTGACCGATACACTGGCCGATTTTTCCATCGAGCAACTGGCCGACATCGTCATCACCTCGGTGGTGCGGCAGGAAACCCGCCTGGCCGACGCCGCCGCGTCGGTCTACGTGATCAGCGCGTCGGACATCCGCCGCTCGGGCGCGGCGACGCTGCCCGAGGTGCTGCGCCTGGCGCCCAACCTGCACGTGGCGCAGGCCGATGCGCGCAACTACGCGATCACGGCGCGCGGTCTGTCGAGCACGCTCGAAAACAAGCTGCTGGTGCTGATCGACGGGCGCAGCATCTATTCGCCCCTGTTTTCCGGCGTGTTCTGGGACATGCATGATCTGATGCTGGACGACGTCGAGCGCATCGAGGTCATCAGTGGACCGGGCGCGACGATCTGGGGCGCCAACGCCGTCAACGGCGTCATCAACATCATCACCCGGCCGGCCGGCGACACCCAGGGGGGCCTGCTGGCGCTGGACGCCGGCCAGCGCGGCGGGGGCGCGTCATTGCGCCATGGCGGCAAGCTGGCCTCGGGCGCGCATTACCGCGTCTACGGCAAGCACCAGCGCGTTGCCGACACACAGTTCGAGACCGGCCAGCGCGACGACAGCGGCATGCACCGCGCGCAGGCGGGCTTTCGGATCGACTGGGCGCGCGGCGCCGATGGCTACACCCTCAGCGGCGACGCCTACCGGGGGCGGCTGGGTCAGGCGCGCCTGCAGGACCTCGATACCTCGGGCGTGAACCTGGTGGCGCGCCTGACGCGCCGGCTGGGCGAGCACGAACAGCTGCGTCTGCAAGCCTACCTCGACCATACCGACCGGCACGCGCGCGGCGGCGGCGGCGACCGCCTCGATACGTTCGATATCGAAGCCCAGCACGGCATCCGGCTGGGTGGCCGGCACGATGTGGTGTGGGGCGGCGGCTACCGGATCGCGCGCGACCGGGTCACGCAGGGACCGGTGTTCCAGTTCATGCCGACCCATAAAGATCTGCGCTGGGCCAACGTGTTCGCGCAGGACGAAGTGGCCCTTGGCCCGCGGCTGCGCCTGACCGTGGGGCTGAAGTTTGAGCACAACAACTACACCGGCACCGAGGCGCTGCCGAATGCGCGCCTGGCGTGGAGCGTGAACGACAGCGGCTTGCTGTGGGCCAGCGCCTCGCGCACCGTGCGCGCGCCGTCGCGCACCGACCGCGATCTGCACGTGCCCCTGGGCGCCGCCGGTCTGCCGTTTTCCATCGATGGCGGCCCGGCGTTCGAATCGGAGACGGCGCGCGTGCTGGAGCTGGGTTACCGCTCCCAGTCATCGGCCACGCTGTCGTATGCGGCCACGCTGTTCCACGCCGATTACCGCCGCCTGCGCACGTTGGAGCCGGTGGGCGGCCCCAGCATGCAATTCCAGAACCGCGCGGTGGGCACGGTGCGCGGGGTGGAGATGTGGAGCCGCTGGCAGGCAACGCCGGCGTGGCGCCTCGATGCCGGCTTGACGGTGCAGGACGTTGCGACCCGACCCTTGCCCGGCAGCCTGGATATCACCAACGCCGCTGGGCTTGGCACCAACGACGCCGGCCACTACTGGACGCTGCGCTCGTCGCACGAGCTGGCGCGCAATCTGAGCGCGGATGTGAGCGTGCGCTACGTGGGCAGCTTGCCCGCGCCCGAGGTGCCGTCGTACCGCGAGGTCGATGCGCGGCTGGCATGGCGCCCGCAGCCGGACCTGGAGCTGGCGGTTGCCGCAGGCAACCTGCTGCATGCCCGCCACCTCGAATACCGCCCGGGTGGCGCGCGCCAGTTCCCGCACCGTACGGTACAGATGCAGCTGGTCAAGCGATTCTGAAGGCGGACTCCACCTTGTTCCGGCACGCCCCGGTGCGCAAGAGCGACACATTCAAACAGCCCATTGGTTACACGCGCCGAAACAGAGCGCCACCGCTGAAAGCGAGCGCAACCGTTCTCCCCTGATCACGCAACATTGGTATTATATTATCCTCGGCAAGGGCGCGACAGCGCGTCCCTGAGCGCCTCTGCCTAAGGATCACCTGATGTCGCCATTTAACCTGTTCCAGCGCATCTCCAGCGCCCCCACCAATCCGAAGACGGCGGCCAAGGCGCGCACCTTCGACGTGGCCGAGCTGTACCAAGGGCCGGCGCAGGTGGACGCCGACGGCGCACCGGTGGCGCGCCCGCTGGACGAAAAACTGCGCCAGGCATATTTTTGGATCGTCAACAATGCGATCATCAGCCCCCATTACGATATCGAATACAACGACGGACCCGCGCAGAGCTACACCGTGGGCGACACCAAGCGCACGCTGACGCTGCCTTCGGCGCAGAGCTATTCCAGCTTCATCCTGCTGCCGCTGCTGACCTTCGCCACGCGCCGCAAATGCCTGTTCGTGGGCGGCCCCGGGCGCGGCAAAACGGCCAGCGCCATTTTGATGGGGGTGTTGTCCGGCGCCTCGGTCAAGGAAGTCAAGCGCGCCATGCAGCACGGCCATCCGCAAATGACTATCGCCGACTTGCTGGGCAATCCCTTGCCGTCCGACCTGGTCAACGCGCAGAGCATGGACGACATACGCATCGCCTGGCGCGCCTGGCTGTCGATGCGGGTCAAGATCATCGACGAATACAACCGCATCCCCACCCGCACCCAGAGCGCGCTGCTGACCGTCATGGGCGACAACTACGCTGAAGTCCTCAACCATATCTTCGAGTGCCCGGAGTCGGCGTGGTTCCTGACGGCCAACGATGACCAGGGCGGCGGCACCTATCAGGTGATCGAGGCCTTGCGCGACCGCATCGATGTGATCGTGCAGGCGCTGGCGTTCAACCCGCGCTTTCTGAGCGAACTGCTGCTGCGCATCGAAGACAACGTGCGGCCGGAGGAACTGGTACCCGCTGAAATCATCTTCACCGAGCAGGAAGTCGACCAGATCGGCGAGCAGATCCGCCAGATCGCGGTGCCGCCGGCGGTGCGGCGCCGGCTGGAGTTCTTCGCCAGCCAGTTCGAGCTGTGCGAGCTGGCCGGCGGCCAGTTCGAGTACCTGACCAAGGACACGGCGCGCCTGGCGGGCGTCGACTGGGCCCAGTTCGTGGCGGCCGATTCGGGGCGCGACCGCCTCAAGGATTTGGGCTGCCAGACCATCAATGGGGTGTCGGTGCGCAACCTGACCACCTTGCTGGTGTATGCCAAAGCGCTGGCTTACTTCCGCGGCAATGAGGAAGTGGAGCTGGACGACCTGCGCCAGATCCTGCCGTTCGTGCTGCACGACAAGCTCAAGCCCGACCCGGATGCGCCGTTCTTTGCGCTGCCCGAAAACGCCGCCTACCGCACCGACCGCCTGAGCTGGCTGCGCCGCCTGTTCGATCTGTCGAACGCCGAGTTCCTGCGCATCGATCTGGATGGCAAAGACCCGGTGGGCGCCATGGCGGCGGAATTCGAAAAGGGGCTGGACGGCGTCAAGGAACGTGAAGCGCTGTCGCGCCTGTCGGCCATCGAGCGCCTGATTGCCGAGCGCGTCAAGGGCAAGAAGCTGTATGGCCACCTCTACGACGACCTGCTGAAGCTGAAGTATCTGCATCAGCGCTACACCAATTACGTCGCCTGGCTGCGTCTTCAATAACATGATCGGCACCGCCTTCGCCAAGGCGCTCAGCGACGGCCGCGCCGGTTTCAACCAGCGCGTGCTGGACGCCCAGCGCCGCTATCCCGGCTTCGACACCGCGGCCTTCTCGGCCTTTGTGCAAGCGGCCATGGACGACATGGTCGACGCGGTCGACGCCATCGACAGCGCGCGCGTGACGGCGCTGACGCAAGCGGCGTTCGAGCTGGCGCTGGAACTGACCGGGCAGGGCCTGGTCGGCCCGCACGCGCGCAGCGACATGGTGACGCTGGCCTGGAGTGCGCTGGCGCCGCAACTGGGGCAGCTGCTGGCGCGCCAGCCGGCTGAGGTGCTAGGCCTGATCACCAACGCCGTGCTGCACCTTGAAAGAATGGGAACGGCGCGGCCCCGCCAGTGGCTCGACGACATGGCGCTGCTCGGCCCGCAGGTGCACACGCTGGCACACCTGCGCGCATTGGGGCAACTGCTGGCATGGCGCGCCGGGGCGGCGCATTTTCGGGTGGGCGCGCTGATGGCGTCGGAATCGACCTCGCTGCCCGATGCGGTGGCGCTGGCGGCGTTCGGTTGCGACTCGGGCCAGTCGTGGCCCGCACTGCGCGAACGCATGCTGGCGGACCCGTGGTTCTCGCCGCATCAGCAAAACCATGCGCCGCTGTCGGCACCGCTGCGCGAAGTGCGCATCGGCGCATTCATCGGGTTCGGCGGCGAGTTCGCGGCGCCGCCCGAAGTGCGCGTGCTCGATGATGGCTTTGCCGTGCGCAGCGCGCAGCGCCACTTCCTGATCGTCGCCGACCAGTACGGCGCCGTACTGCACGGCTCCACCGAGGCTGAATTCGAGCTGGCCGCAGCGCCCGAGCCGTCCAGCGGGCTGCCGGCGAACGTGCAGAGAAGCGGGCCGCTGCTGACGATAAACGGCCGCCAGCTGACGCTCGATGTGCCGCCCGACTCGGTGGCCATGGTCGGCAACGCTCACACGCTGGCGCTGACGTCGCCGTTCACCCATGTGATCCGTCTGGTAGCGCTCCAATGACTGCCGCCTCGCCCTTGCTGGACCGGTGGCGCGCCGCCTGGCCGGCGGCGCTTGACGTGTGGAGCCGCTACACGCGCCTGCGCGAGCCGATGCTGTGCGTGACCCAGGTGCTAGCCGCCAGGCAGGGACTGTCCGGCAGCTTCGCCATGATCCGCCTGCTCGATCAGAGCGTCGTCATCGACCTGGAGTCGGTCGCCAGGCTGGGCTTGCAGGACTACGCGGTGGAGATCCTGGCGCACGAAATCGGCCACCACGTGCTCGCGCCGGGCACGGCCAACGATCAGTTTCGCCTGCTGGCGCGCATCCGCCGCGCGCTGCCGACGCTGGAGCGGCACGCACCCATGGTCGCCAACCTGTACACCGACCTGTTCATCAACGACCGGCTGCATCGGCAGGCGGACTTGCGCATGGCCGACATCTACCGGCTGCTGGCCAAGGCCGATCCGCGCGACGCCAGGCGCAGCCGCGTGTGGGACCTGTACATGCGCATCTACGAATACCTGTGGAAGCTGGAGCCGGGCGACCTGTGTCCTGCGCGGGCCGCGGGCGGACACGATACCGCAGATACCGCCGATACCGCCGATACCGACGCCTGGCTGGGCGCGCGCCTGATCCGCGTGTATGCCAACGACTGGATGGACGGAGCAGGGCGCTTCGCGACGCTGCTGCTGCCTTACCTGGCCGACGACAGCAACATGCTCGGCCCCGTGACCTATTTGCACGACACCGGCTCGGCCGCGCAGGGCTGCGACATCGACGGTGCCTATCAGATCGAAGCGGGCGAACTGGACGAAGCGGTCCATCCAGCCAACGATCCGCGCATCAGCGGCGTGGTCGAGGACAGCGAACCGGTCGAGGACCCGGCGGGCGACGCCGGCGGTCAGGCCCGCGAGCCATTTGAATACGGCGAGATCCTGAAAATGGCCGGCATCAAGATGTCGGACCACGACATCGCCATCCGCTATTACCGCCAGCGCGCCCGGCCCTATCTGGTGCCATTCCCCGTGCGCCTGTCGCCCGAACAACCGGAACTGCATCTGGAAGGGCTGGAGCCGTGGGAGATCGGCGACCCGTTCGACGAAATCGACTGGCTGCAAAGCCTGATGGTGTCGCCCGTTCCCATTCCCGGCGTGACCACCGTGCGGCGCACCTACGGCCACGAGGCGCGCCACCAGCCCGCACCGATACCGGTCGATCTGGACATGTACGTGGACAGCTCCGGCTCGATGCCCAACCCGCAAACGTCCACCTCGTATCTGGCGCTGGCTGGGGCCATCATCGCCCTGTCGGCGCTGCGCGCAGGATCGCGCGTGCAGGTGACGCTGTGGAGCGGTAAGAATCAGGTGCTGCATACGGGCGGCTTCTGCACCGATGAAGAGAAAATCCTGAGCGTACTGACCGGCTTCTTCGGCGGCGCCACCTGCTTTCCGATTCACCAGCTGCGCGACACCTACGCGGCCGGGCGCACCCGGCCCGCGCACATACTGCAGATCTCGGACGACGGCATCACCACCATGTTCGACAAGGATGAACGGGGCGGCAGCGGCTGGGACATCGCCGCGCGCGCACTGGCCGTCGGCGGGGCGGGCGGCACCATGGCCCTCAATATCCAGGACAACTGGGATGATCCCAAGAGCTGGGGGTACAACAGCGACGCTTACACGGCACTGCGGCGCGCGCAGAGCGAGCAAGGCTGGCACCTGCACGCCATCTCGGCGCTGCCGGACTTGCTGGCCTTCGCCCGCGAGTTCAGCCGGCGGCACTACGCGGTTCCTGGCAAGCGCGCATGAACGATACCGGGCCGATTCTTGAAACGCTGACGCACCGTCTGGCCGATGTGCCGATGGCGTTTTTGGCCGCGCCGCGTATCGGGGGCAAAGGCCAGCTGCACACGGCAGCGCTGGTGAATGACCTGCTGGCCGCGCACGGCGCGCCCGCAACGCTTGCACTGCTGGAGTTGTTTGCGGTGGATGACAGCCCCGCCTCGCGCAACTGGCTGGCGCTGGTTGCCATTGTGGTGTGGCTGCTGGCCGACGACTGGTTCACGGGCGCCGCCGTCACGCAGCAGCAGCTTGTCCCCATTCTGGATGCCGAAGCCCGCGCACTGGCGGCCGTGACACCGGCGCACGACTTCGTCAACGATCCCGACCGGCGCGAAGAGCTGGCCCGCGTGGTGCTGGCGCGCCTGGGCACGCGCCCGGCCGGCGAAACCGCGGCGCAGGCGGCCGACCGCCTCACCAGCATCAGCGGCATCGCGCGCAAGCGTATGGTGGAAGCCAATCGGGCTGCGGCCGAACGGGCGCGCCTGGTGCGCGAAGCGCTGGCGCGCAAGGCCGCCGAGGAAGCGGCCGACAAATGGTCGCGCGACTGATGGCGGCGCCAGCGGGTGTGACCGGTTCGATGGCGGCGCAATCCACCGATGCGCCACCGGCGCAGTACGACCGCGAACGCTACCCCACGCTGACGGAGGCGGGCCAGCGCATGCTCGACTTCATGCGCGAGCACCCGAACGCGCCCATCTACCGCAACCGCAGCGGCAACCGTCTGCTGGCCGACGAGGTGCAGGCCATGCACGCCTTCGAGCGCGACACGCTGGCGGCCAGCGTCGGCTGGCAGAGCGGCACGCAACCCCAGTGGCTGGGCGAATTCGTCGCCGCCACCTGGGCGCAGGTGCCGTACTATCACCGGTCAGGTGCGGCGCCGGCGTGCTTTGCCGATATCGAGCCGGTATCGCGCGCCGACTTCGCCGCCGACATCTGCCCGTTCGTGCCCGACCATATACCGGTCGAGCGCCTGATCAATTTCAGCACCACGGGCACCACCGGCCACCCCTTGCAGGTCGCGTCGCATCCGGTGGTGGCGGCGCGCTATCTGGCCTTTCACAAACGCGCCATGCGGCGCTTCGGTATCGAGCTGACGCACGGCGCAGGGCAGGTGGGCGTGGTTTTTCTGGGGCATCAGCAGCGCTGCTTCACCTACGTATCGGTCACCCCGACCATGGGCGAGTCGGGCCTGGCCAAACTGAACCTGCACCCCAACGACTGGCGCGATGCCGCCGACCGCGCGGTCTACCTGGACGCGCTCGATCCGGAAGTGATCGCCGGCGACCCCATTTCGCTGACCGAGCTGCTGACGCTTCCGCTGACTACTCGTCCGCGCGCCATCATGTCGGTATCGATGATGCTGTTGCCCGGTCTGCGCACGCAGCTGGAACAGCGCTATGGCTGCCCGGTGCTCGATATCTATTCGCTCAACGAGGTCGGGCCGGTCGGCGTGTACGACCCGGCGGCGGGCGGGCATGTGCTGCTGCAGCCACGTCTGTTCGTCGAACTGCTAGACCGTGAGGGGCGCGCTGTGGCAGGTGGCGAGCGGGGCGAGATCACCGTCACGGGAGGCTTCAATTTCTGTCTGCCGCTGCTGCGCTACCGGACGGGCGACTACGCCTCGATGGCGTTCGGCGTGCATGGTCCGGTGCTGATGGGGCTGTCCGGCCGCCGCCCGGTGCGCTATCGCGCACAGGATGGCCAGTGGTTCAACAACATCGACATCAGCCACGCACTGGCGCCGCTGCCGCTGGCGCAGTACACCTTTCATCAGCATGCCGACGGCGCCGTGCTGCTGCGCCTGACCCGCGCGGCCATGCTCTATGCCAACCGCGCGGGCGCGCTGCTGGCGCCCCTGTTCGGCAGCCAGCCGGTGAATGTCGGCATACTGACGGCCGAAGACAAGACCATCCAATACACCTCTGACCTTGAAGGATCGGCGACATGATCGCACCTCTGGAACTGGCCGCCAACACCGTGACGACGGCCTCGATCATCCTCGCCGGGCGCAACAGCATGCACACCTGGTGGACCGGCATCGTCGGCTGCAGCCTGTTTGCGCTGCTGTTCTATCAGGCCAACCTGTATGCCGATGTGACCTTGCAGCTGTTCTTCATCTCGTCGAGCGTGGCCGGCTGGTGGCAATGGCGCCATGGCATGCGCGGCGACGAATTGCCGGTCAGCGCGTCGAAAGCGTCCGATCTGGCATGGACGCTGCCGGTTGGCCTGTTCGCCACCGCCGCCTACGGGGCGATGCTGCACCACTTCACCAACGCGTACGCGCCGTTCGTCGATTCGGCCGTGCTGGTGTTCAGCGTGATTGCGCAGGTGCTGATGATACGGCGCCGTATCGAGTCGTGGCCGTTCTGGCTGCTGGTGAACTCGATTGCGATACCGCTGTACTTCAGCCGCGAGCTGTACCTGACGTCGTTCCTGTATGGCGTGTATTGGATCAACGCGGTGGTGTCGTGGCGCTGGTGGCGCAAGCTGGCGGCGGCACAGAAGCCAGTGCCTTCAGCATCGCCGGCGCCGATGCCGCAATGAGCGCAGCAGTGGCGACGCGCGCGGCGCGCTTCCGGCGCGGACTGGTGGTGGGCAAATTCTGCCCCCTGCATCTGGGCCACGTGCTGATGATCGACCAAGCGCAGGCGGCCTGCGAAGAGCTGCTGATCGTCAGCTATACCGTACCCGAGTTCGACGGCTGCGCACCGCCGGTGCGCGAAGGATGGATCAGGACGCAATGGCCCCGCGCGCGCGTGCTGGTGTTCGATCAGACGATCCTCGATACCCGCTGCGCGCAGGTGGGTGTCGCCACGCGTGCGGTGCCGCATAACGATGACGACGCGGAGGTGCATCGCGCTTTCGTCGCATGGATTTGCCGCAGCTTGCTGGATGGCGCCGTCGATGCGGTCTTCACCAGCGAAGACTATGGCGACGGCTTCGCCGCTGCGCTATCGAACTACTTCAGCCACCCGGTGCAGCATGTATGCGTCGACAAAGCGCGCGCAGCGGTGCCCGTATCGGGTACTGCGGTGCGAGCCGACGTACACCGGTTCCGTGAACTCATGCCAACGCATGTGTATGCGAGCTTTGTCGGCCGGGTCGCCATTCTCGGGGGCGAGTCGAGTGGCAAGACAGTTCTGGCACAGGCGCTGGCCGTGCAGCTTGATACCTGCTGGGTGCCGGAGTACGGGCGCGCGCTGTGGGTGGAAAAGGGCGGCAAGCTGCTGTTTGAGGACATGCTGGCAGTGGCGCAGGGGCAGGTGGAGCGGGAAGCCGCGCTCAGTCAGTCTGCCAAGCGCTGGCTGATCTGCGACAGCACACCACTAACGTCGCTGCTCTACAGCCTGGACGGCTTTGGACGGGCGGATGCCGCATTAGTATCGCTGGCCGAGCGGCGCTGAGACCGTATCTTCGTGTGCGCGCCCGATTTTCCCTTCGTGCAGGATGGCACGCGCCGCGATGATGCATTCAGGGCGCGCCAGCATGCCTGGTACTGCGCCTACCTGCGAGAACGCGGCATCGCGTTTGAGCTTCTTACTGGCGCGGTCAGTGAGCGAATGCAGAACGCCGTTCGTAACCTCATGTCACCAGCGTGAAATAACACGCACGCGCACGGGGTCAGGTCTAGCAAACGGACACGAACTCATCTATAGGCCGACAGTACCGGCGTAATAGCAGAGCTTTATCTTGCTGAAAACGGGCCCACAGGTAGAGCTTGTGTCCGTTTGCCAGACTTGACCCCCAGCCTTTTGCTGACCCCCAGCCTTTTGCTTAGCGAAAGCGCCTCAGTCCGCATCCAGCGGCGTCACCGTCACATTCACCACCAAGTCATGATCGCCGCCGCCCAGCACCACCCCGCGTAGCGGCGTGACATCGCTGAAATCCCGCCCCCAGCCCAGCGTAATATGCTCGCTCTGCACCAGCGAGCGGTTGGTCGGATCGAAGTCCACCCAGCCCAGCTCCGGGCAATACACCGACACCCACGCATGCGAGGCGTCCGCGCCGATCATGCGCGGCTGGCCCGGCGGCGGGTGCGTCAGCACATAGCCGCTGACATACCGCGCCGGCAAGCCGAGGCTGCGCATGCAGCCGATCATCAGCTGGGCGAAGTCCTGGCACACGCCCCGTTTCAGACGCAGCACTTCGTCGAGCGGCGTGGAGATGTCGGTGGCGGTGCCGTCATACTCGAAATCGTCGAAGATGCGCTGCGTCAGCGATAAGGCCGCCTCCAGCAACTGCCGCCCCGGCAGAAAGCTCAGGCGCCCATAGTCGGCCAGTACCGCGCTGCAACTGACATGGGGCGACGTGGACATGTACCGCACCGCGTCCAGCGCCGCGTCGCCGCGCGGATGCACCATCATGTCGCGCACCTTTTCCCATGCGGGACTGACGGCGATCTCCGCCAGGGTCAGGCGCGGCGACAGCACCACCGTCGATTCGGCCTGCACGAGGATCTTGCGGTGCGGCGTGGTGATGGTGGCGTAGCGCGTGCAATTGCCGAAGTAGTCGGTGCCGATGCCGCCATCCTCGGCCGCCGGATCGATGGTGATGCGGTGCGCTTCGGTGCGCTGGTAATCGAAGTCGCGTGGCGACAGGTGCAGGTACTGCTGCGACAGCGACACCAGCTGCTGGTAGCTGTAGTGGGTGGCGTGCTGCACCCAGTAGCGCGGACCGGGCGCCTTGGCCTTGGCCGCCGGCAAGGCTGGCGCAGCCGGCGCGGCTGGGGTTGTCTGCGTGCTCGGCGTGCTCATTCGTCGGTCCGTTCTGGCTGCTTGCCCGTGTAGCTGAAAAATTGCAGGGAGATCAGATCGGCCAGCGCTTTGCTGGCCGCGTCGATGCGCGCCAGCAGGTCCAGCAGATGCGCGCTGTTGCAGACCAGATCGGTATCGGGATTGAGCAGGCGGACTTCGTCGGTCAGCCCGGTCAGCTTGTCCTGGTCGGCGTAGCTGTAGACGACGTCGATCTTGGCCAGACTGTGCAGCACGCCGAGCAACTGGAACATGATCGAGCGCGGATTGGTCTCGTCCATCACCAGCAGGTCGAGCACCTGTATCCACTCGGGCCGGGCGCGGTAGCGCGAACGGTACGTCACGATACTGTCGGACAGTTCCAGCAGCCAGTCCAGCCCGCCGTCCGCTTCCATCGTCAGCGCCTGTTGCAGCACCAGGCTCTGGAATTGCAGGCGCTCCAGGCGCCGGCCCAGCGACAGGAAACGCCAGCCGCGGTCGCGGTTCATGCCATCGAGCGCGAAACCGGCCAGTGTCATCAGCGACGTGGCGGTGTCGTCCAGAATGGTCATCGCCTCGGACTGCGACGGCGTGGGATTGAGGCACTTGTGCCGCTCCATCAGCCGGTTCAGCGCGCGCCAGTTGTCGATCGACAGCCGTTCGCGCAGATGGCTGGCCGTGTTGTAGAGGATTTGCTTTTGCAGCGCCAGGCCCGGCACGTCGGGCGAGACCACGGCGGTAAGCAGCGCCAGTTCGATGGCAGTGTCGACCGAGGCCCTCTCTTCTTCGGGCGTGGGCGCTGGCTCAGCCGCGATGCTTGTGCTCGCGGCGACGGCCTCCAAGGCGCTGCTGGCAGCAACACCGTCGACAGGACCTTGGGACTGGGACTGTGACTGCGCCAGCGAGCGCAAGGGCGCCAACGGCGACAGAGGTGACAGAGGTGACAACAGCGGAAGCGGTGACAAGGTTGGCAGACTCGGCAGCTTGGCCAGGCCGGGCAGGGTAGGTATGGGCGAGAGCATCGGCAGCACCGTCTGCGCCGTGACCCGCGTGACGGCCGATGCCGCCGGGGCAGGCACCACGGGCGCGGCAGCTGCAGGGTCGGGCTCCAACTCCACATCGTCGGGAATCAAGCCGAAATACTGGCCCAGCGCCATGATGCTGGCCCATTCCGAGCCACGCCCGCCGGGCCCGGCGTCCTCGAACATGCTGTTGAGCGACACGCGCAGCAGGCGCGCCACATTGTCGACCCGCTCGGCATTGCGGCCGAACCACAGCAGGTTTTCCGCCATGCGGCTCGACAGGTTGGTGTCGTCGCGCATCAGTTCGGTCCGGGCCTTGTGTCCAGGCGCGCGGCGCGGCGCCACCGGCACGTTGGCCGCGCGTACCCAGGTATCCTTGCTGCCGCCGCCTTGCTGCATGGTGATGATGCGCGCGTCGGGGCCGGTGGCCACGCGCGTCAGGCCGCCCGGCATGACCACGTAGCCGTCCGGCGTGGCGCAGGCGAACACGCGCACGCCGATCGAGCGCGCCATCAAGCCTTCCGGCGGTCCCTTGTCCCACACGGGCGCCTGCGACAGGCGCACCATTTCCTGCGCCACGTAGTTGTGCGGCGTGGCGCGCATGGCGGCGATCAGCTTGTCGCGCGCCGCGCCTTTCAGGTCCTGGCCGAACAGCGGGAACTGGCGCAGCTGCGGAAAGCTGGGCTTGATGACCAGCCGGTCCAGGTTGGCGATCACTTCTTCGAGCGCATCCGGCTGGCCGCACCACCAGGTGGCCACCGACGGCATCTTGAGTTTTTCGCCCAGCACCTTTTCGCACAGGCCGGGCAGAAAGCCCAGCAGCGCGCCGGATTCGAGCAGGTTCGACCCCAGGCTGTTGGCGACCAGCACATTGCCGCGCCGCGCCGCTTCGGTCAGGCCCGCCACGCCCAGCGCGGAATCGGTGCGCAGTTCCAGCGGATCGCAGAAGTCGTCATCGACCCGGCGCATGATCACGTGCACGCGGCGCATGCCGGACAGCGTCTTGAGCCAGACCAGCCCGTCGCGCACGGTCAGGTCGCCCCCTTCCACCAGCGGCAAGCCGAGGTAGCGGGCCAGATAGGCTTGCTCGTAATAGGTTTCGTTGTAGCGGCCGGGCGTGAGCAGCACGATCAGCGGCACTTCGCTCTCGCGCAGCGGCACGCCGCCGGCGCATTCGCGGCCCCATTGGGCCAGGCTGGCGCGCATGGTCTGGAAAAAGTCGCCCAGCGGGCGCACTTTCATTTCGCGCAGCAGGTCCGGAAACGCGCGCCCGATGATGGCGCGGTTTTCCAGGGCATAGCCGGCGCCGGAGGGCGCCTGGGTGCGGTCGGCCACCACCCACCATTGGCCGTCGGCGGCGCGCGCCAGATCGACGGCGTAAAAGTGCAGCGCCACGTCGCCCGGATGGCGCAATCCATGGCAGGGCCGCAGAAAACCCGCGTGACCGTGGATCAGCGCGGGCGGCAGCAAGCCGTCCGCCAGCAGGCTCTGCTTGCCGTAGACATCCAGCAGCACCTGGTTGAACAGGGTGGCGCGCTGGATCACGGCCGCTTCGATGCCGGCCCAGTCGTCCTGGGCCAATATCAGCGGGATCACGTTCAGATCCCACGGCCGCTGCACTCCTTTGGCATCGCCGTAGACGTTATAGGCGATGCCGTTCTCGCGCACCTCTTTTTGCACGCTTTCCTTGCGTTCTTGCATCAATCCGGGGCGTTCCGATGCAAGACTTTGGTGCAGCCGCTTCCAGTGGGCGCGCGGCTGCCCCTTCGAACCGCATAGTTCGTCGAAGGTACCAGGCGCCGCCTGGTATCTGTGAAGCAAATTGTCTGGCATGGCTGTCTACTCTCGTTTGCGCTCGGCAGGCGCATCTTATCCCATCCGCATGGGCAACAGTCAGCTAGGCTGCCAGCGCAGGTCCAAGGTCATCGGAAACTGCGGGTTGAGCGCCTCCAGCGGCACGTTCATCGGACCGGGCGTGTGCCCGTGCGCCCAGAAGCGGGCGAAGCGGCGCGCCTCGGCGGCGTTGGCGTTGACGGGCGCGCTGTCCTCGCTGCGCCCACCGGGGTGCACCACGTGATAGGTGCAGCCGCCGATCGAGCGGCCGCTCCAGCCGTCGACCAGATCGAACACCAGCGGAGCTTGCACCTTGATGCTCGGGTGCAGCGCCGACCACGGGCTCCACGCGCGGAAACGCACGCCGGCCACGAATTCGCCCGGCACGCCGGTCGGGTGCAAGGGCAGGCGGCGGCCGTTGCAGGCCACCGTGTGGCGCCCGTCGGTCAGACCCCGCACTACCAGTTGCATGCGCTCCACCGACGAATCGACGTAGCGCGCGGTGCCGCCGGCGGCGACTTCCTCGCCCAGCACGTTCCACGGTTCGATGGCCTGGCGCAGTTCCATCTGCACGCCTTCGTACACCACGGTGCCGAAGCGGGGGAAGCGGAATTCCACGAACGGGTCGAACCAGCTTTCCTCGAAGGCGTAACCGAAGGCGCGCAGGTCCTTGACGATGTCGGCGATGTCGTGCGCCACAAAATGGGGCAGCATCCAGCGGTCGTGCAGGGCGGTGCCCCAATGCACC
>CALRYE020000027.1:0-52599 GCA_943372275.1 Janthinobacterium lividum | reverse complement strand
CCAGCAGCGCCGGATCGATGCCATGAAAATCGGCCAGCAGATGAATGCCGGAAGGCCGGTACGCGCCGCCACTCACTTGTGGCCACCGCCGCCCGAGCCATTGCCCCAGCTGCCGCCGCCACTGCTGCCTGAACTGAAGCCGCTGCCCGAGCGCCCGGTGTTGGTGCTCGACCCGAACAGACTGACCCAGCTGATGACCGTGGACACGATGGTGACGCACACCGCATAAAAAATGTATTTGCCGTTCACGTGTGCGTCCTAGTTGTCGTTTCTGAATAGCTTTGGAGGGAACAGCAGCGCAATGACGGCGATGATGACGATCATGATCGTGCCGCTGAAGTTGAACAGCATGGGGATTGCATTCAGGCCCAATATCCACCAGATGAACTTGACCGCGCCCGAGCTGCTCCCAGCCGTACCTTTGGCCGGCGGCGGCTTGCCGCTGCCGACCATCTCGCTACGGAACCATGTGTTGATCTGGTCGTGCGCCACCGGCGTCGAACGCGACCAGGTCAGCTCCTCGGACGTCAGCTCCGCCGCCAGCGTCGCCGTACCATGCTCGAATTCATGCACCCGCACCTCGTCGCCCACAGCCACGCGCCAGTTGAACGCGCCCGCCGCGAACTTGACCGTGGCCGGGTAGAAGTAGGTCTTCTGGTAAGTGACTTGATCGAGCCTGGCTTGCTCCGCCGTGGTGGACGACCACTCGGGCCACTTCTTCATCACCGTCGCGCGGGTCCAGCCTTCGTCGGTTTCGACCAGCCAGAAGAATCAGCCTTTGGTGCTGTACAACAGATACTCGGTCCACTCGGTGCCTTCGTCGTCGGCGCGCACCATGGCGCCGATGACGGTGTATTTGCTGCCTTCGATGTTGGCCGAAGCGCCCAGCGGCAGCGTGGTGCTCACCTTGTCGACCACTTCGCCAGCGGCCAGCACCTGAGCCTCCGGACCGGCCGCGTCCAGCTGCGCGGCGCAGGCCGGACACACCAGCGAGGTAGTCACGCCGGGCAGATACTTGATCATGCTGCCGCACGAAGGGCAGTCGAGCGCGTCCAGCTTGCCACGGTACTTGCCGGCGCTGGCCTTGATCTGCTCGTCGTCGCGCAGCAGCTGGCACTTCATCTCGGCGGGCGTGACGGCCACGCCGCTGTACAGCGCCGGTGCCGCGCCGTCGGAACTATCGGAGTAATCGAGGGTGACGAACTGCTCGCCGCTGCGCAAATCGGCCACGTGCGCCTGCCATCCCGGCCCGACCACGAACGGCAGCTCGCCCTGGCCGCCGATGCACTCGGCAGTGCGTTTCTCGGATGCGGTGTAGCGGTGGCCCTCGATGTCGTACAGGCGGCCGGGCACGATGTCGTCGAACCCGGGCAGGGCGCCCTTGACCTCGCGCTGCATAGTCACCGTGAACATGCCGGACGAATCGCCCAGCCAGCCGATGCCGCCATCGTCGAACAGCAGGTACCACTCGTTCCACATGCCGTGCGCGTAGCGCAGCTGAATGCGGCCGACGACGCTGAAGTTGCGGCCCCCGACAATGCCGGCGGTGCCCAGCTGGATCGGCGTGAAGTCTTCCAGCACCTCGGAGATCTTGCCCAGGTCCTCGACCGCGCCGGGGTCCTTGAGGATGGTGGTGCGGCAGAACTCGCACACGGCCATGACAGCGGCGTGCGAGCGGAACTTGGCCGGAGCCCCGCAGCTGGGGCAGTTGACAGTCAACATGCAGGTGCGCTTAGCCGATCAGCTTCTTGAGCAGTTCGGCCTTGGTGCTGTCGTAGTCGGCTGCGGAAATCAAGCCCTTGTCGAGCAGACCCTTGAGCTTGGCAAGGCGGCCTTCGATGGAGTCGTCAACCGCTGCCGGTGCGGCCGCAGGTGGAACAAGCGGTGCGGCCGGCTGCTGCGTGAACGCGCCCGCCATGGCCTGTCCCACCATGGCGCCGGCGCCCAGCCCCGCGCCAATGCCGGCCAGTCCGCCCTCGTTTTGCGCCGCCAGCGGAATGCTGCTGGCCACCTGGAACTGGGTGAAGCCACCCATCTTGTCGGCCGACAGGCCGCCCTTCATGCCGGCCGAAATACGCTCGTCGAGCGCCGCCTGCAGTTCTTCCGGCAGGCTGACGCTGGCCACGTTGAATTCGTCCAGCCCCACGCCGTAGCGGGCAAACGCCGTGGCCAGATCGCCCTTGACCTGCTGCGCCATCAGCGCCTGATTGGCCGCCATGTCGAGGAAGGCCACGTTGGAGGTGCCCAGCGAGGTGGCCATGGTGGCCAGCAGGATGCCGCGCAGCTGGTCTTCGACTTCCTCGCGGGTGTAGATCTCGCGCGTGCCGCTGATTTCGGTGAAGAACTTGCGCGCGTCGGCCACGCGGTACGACAGCATGCCAAAGGCGCGCACGCGGATCATGTCGAAGTCCTTGTCGCGGATCGTGATCGGCTGCGGCGTGCCCCATTTGCGGCCAGTCTGCACGCGCGTGCTGAAAAAGTAGACGTCCGACTTGAACGGCGAATCGAACAGCTTGTCCCAGTTTTTCAGGTTGGTCAGCACGGGCAGCGTCTGGGTGGTCAGCTTGTGGGTGCCGGGGCCGAACACGTCGGCGATGGTGCCTTCGTTGACGAACACGGCGACCTGCGACTCGCGCACGTTGAGGATGGCGCCGTTCTGGATTTCAAAGTCCTGCATCGGGAAGCGCCAGGCCAGCACGCCCTCGGTCTCCTCGTTCCACTGCAGGACGTCGATAAACTGCTTCTTGATGAATGAGCCCAGTGACATGATGGTCCTCCGATGAATTCTGTTGAGATTGCAGTAGGGTGCCGCGTGTTCGAGTGTCCGCGTGGCCGCGTAATCAGGAGATGCAGCCCGCGTTGACCAGGCCGACCGAAATCGAGATCGCGCCCAGCAGGCCGCCGAAGGCCGAGTTGTCGGCCTCGATCTGGTCCTTGGACATCTTGAGCAGCCGCGTGGTCACGTTGTACACCAGCACCTGCACCAGCATGGCGCCGGCCGACCAGCCGGCAAAGTGGATCCAGTCGGGCGTGTGCAGCAGCGCCGAGGCGATCGTCAGCGAAAAGCCGATTAGCGCGCCGGCCAGCGACAGCGCCGCGGCGTGGTTGCCCTGGCGCACCAGCAGCACTTCGTTATACGGCGTGATGCGCGTGTAGATGACAAAAAAGAGCAAAACCAGCGCGGCCGCTGTTCCAAGGTGTAGCAGATAGTTTAGGATGGCGGGCACAGTGTTTTCCCCACGAAAGATAGTCAAAATGATAGCGCACAGCGATCTTAGTTCAAAATTCGATTCATGACCAAACGAATTCTTATCCTGTCCGTGTTTGTGGTCGCTTCGTGCGGGCTGGCCTACGAGCTGATCGCCGGCGCGCTGTCGAGCTATTTGCTGGGCGACTCGATCCTGCAGTTTTCGACCATCATCGGCTGCTATCTGTTCGCCATGGGCGTGGGCGCGCACCTGTCCAAGTATGTCAGCGACGACGACGTGCTGGCGCGCTTTATCGACATCGAGATGGCCGTCGGCCTGATCGGCGGCATCTCGGCGGCGGTGCTGTTCCTGACCTTTTCGTGGATGGGCGCGCCGTTCCGCACTGTCTTATATGTATTGGTGTTCATGATCGGCGCCATGGTGGGCATGGAAGTGCCGCTGGTGATGCGCGCGCTGAACGCGCGCGATACCGCCTTCAATGAACTGGTCAGCCGCGTGCTGACCTTCGACTATCTGGGCGCGCTGGCCGTGTCGCTGCTGTTCCCGCTGGTGCTGGCGCCCCATCTGGGGCTGGTGCGCACCGGCTTTTTGTTCGGCATGCTGAACGTGGGCGTGGGCTTCTGGACCATGCACGTGTTCCGCGCGGAGCTGAAAGACCATACCGGGCGCGTGCTGCGCGCCTCGGCCGTGATGTTCACGCTGGTGCTGGGCTTTTCCATGTCCGACCGCATGGTGGCGTGGGGCGAGCAGGGCCTGTTCGGCGACCAGGTTGTGTACTCCACCACCACGCCGTACCAGCGCCTGGTGATCACGCGCTGGAAGGACGATCTGCGCCTGTACATCAACGGCAACCTGCAGTTCTCCTCGCGCGACGAATACCGCTATCACGAAGCGCTGGTGCATCCGGCCCTGCAGTCACTGCCATGGGCGCGCCGCGTGCTGGTGCTGGGCGGCGGCGATGGCCTGGCCGTGCGCGAGGTGCTGCGCTACCCGAACATCGAACACGTCACGCTGGTCGATCTGGACCCGGCCATGACGCACGCGTTCGCCACGCGCCCGGAGCTGGTCAAGCTCAATGGCGGGGCGCTGTCGGACAAGCGCGTCAGGGTGGTCAATGCGGATGCGGCCATCTGGCTGAAAGAATCGACGGAGATGTTCGACGCCGTGATCATCGACTTTCCGGATCCCTCCAGCTTCGCGCTGGGTAAGCTGTACTCGGTGCCGTTCTACGGCATGGTCAAGCGCCATGTGGCGGCCAACGGTCTGGTGGTGGTGCAATCGACGTCGCCGTTCTTCGCGCCGCACGCTTTCTGGACCATCGACGCAACCTTGCGCGAGGTGGGCATGAAGACTTCGCCCTATCACGCCTACGTGCCGTCGTTCGGCGAATGGGGTTTTATCCTCGCCTCGCCGCAGATGACGTTCACGCCGCCGGCCAGCTACCGGCTGCCGATGCGCTACCTGAATGCGGACACGACGCGCGAGATGTTCATCTTCCCGCCCGATATGCAGCCCAAGGCGATGGCGCCCAACCGCCTCAACACCCAGTCGCTGGTGCACGAGTTCGAAAACGACTGGCGCCAGGTGGTGCGCTGATGGACCGCAGGTCGTTCCTGGCCGCCGCCGGTGCAGTCGCTGCGGCGGGCGCCAGCGGCGCGCTGTTCGAGCGCTGGCAGGAGACCACGCCCACGCTGCATTATCCGGGGCGCGACGAAGGCCATTTTTTGCGCGACCTGATGCGCGAAAAACGCCAGCTGCCCGCGCCGGCCGAAGTCATCGAGACCGACGTGGTGATCCTGGGTTCGGGCGTGGCCGGCTTGTCGGCGGCGTGGAAGCTGAACAAGTCGGGTCACAAGGGCGCACTGATGATCGACGGGCCGCAGGCGTTCGGCAATGCGGCGGGCGGGAAGTTCGGCGAGCTGGCTTATCCGACCGGCGCCCACTACCTCCCGCTGCCGTCGCCTGAGTCAGTGCACGTACGCGAGATGCTGGCGGACCTGGGCATCATCGAGCGCGATGCGTTCGGCGACGCGCCGCATTACGACGAAAGCGCCGTGCTGCACGGCCCCGAGGAGCGCCTGCTGTTCAACGGCCACTGGCAGGATGGCTTCATTCCCACCCATGGCGTGGGGGCGCAGGAGCTGGCCGAACACCGGCGCTTCTTCGCCGAGGTGGAACGCCTGCGCGCGCTGCATGGCAGCGATGGAAGGCGCGCGTTCGTGTTCCCCACGGTGCAGTCGTCGCGCGACGCCGCCTTCGATGCGCTCGACCGCATCACGCTCAAGGCGTGGCTGGACCAGAACGGCTACCGTTCGCCCACCTTGCACTGGTACCTGAACTACTGCTGCCGCGACGACTACGGCACCCGCTACGACAAGGTGTCGGCGTGGGCCGGGCTGCATTACTACTGCAGCCGCTGGGGCAAGGCCGCCAACGCGGGCGAGGGCGCCTGGCTGACCTGGCCGGGCGGGCTGGCGCCGGTGGCCGAGCGGCTGGCGGCAGCATCGGGCATTGCGCGCAAAGCCGGTACCGCCGTGTCGCTGCGCCGCGTTGGGACGGGCGCCGGGCAGGGCGTCGAGGCGCTGTGCTTCACGCTCGATCAAGGCGTGCCGCGCACGTTTCTGGTCAAGGCGCGCAAGGCGATTTGCGCTATGCCCGTCTACGTGGCCGCGCGCGTGGTCGAGTCGATAGCCGACTACGGCTTCGATGCCAAGCGCCACATGCCGGCGTATGCGCCGTGGATGGTGGCCAACTTTCTGATGAAGGATTTTCCGCGCGAGCTGCCCGAAGCGCCCCTGTCATGGGATAACGTGGTGTACTCCGAGCCGGGCCTGGGCTACGTAGTGTCGACCCATCAGGACATCCGCGTGACGCCACCCGAAAAGACCGTGTTCAGCGCCTACATCGCGCTGTCGGACCGCACGCCTGAAGCGGCGCGCAAGTGGCTGCAGGGCGCCAGCGGGGATGAGCTGGTCGCGCTGGCCAGCGCGGACTTGAAGACGGCCTACGGCTGGCGCTTCGGCGCGTGTGTGGAACGGGTCGACATTACGCTGCGTGGCCACGCGATGGCCGCGCCCCTGCCGGGCTTTCGCAGCAATGCCGGGTTGAAGGCGCTGCGCGAGGCCGACGGCCCTATCCTGTTCGCCCATGCCGACCTGTCGGGATTTTCCGTCTTCGAGGAAGCCGCGTGGTGGGGATGCGTGGCGGCGCAGCGGGCGATCGTGGCGTAGTCGAGCACTGCCTTATTCCGGTTTTTTCAGCAGACCGGCCAATGCGGCAAAGGGGTTATGCGTTGCCGGCGCGACCTCTGCCGATTTCATACCATGTCCGCGATCGGCTTCCAGATAGCGCGAGTGCTCGTTATCGTGGCAGTAAAGGCACAGCAATTCCCAGTTGCTGCCATCCGGCGGATTGTTGGCGTGATTGTGATCACGATGGTGCACCGTCAGTTGCGACACATTGCTATGCGTGAATTCGCGCATGCAGCGCCCGCACACCCATGGATACATCTTCAGCGAGCGTTCGCGATAGCCCAGCTCGCGCTGGTCGGCGGCGCGCCGCGCGTCGGCGACCACTTTGTCCAGCCGGGCGCTGTCTGGTTTTTTTCCGATAGTCATGCTGTTCTCCTTATCTGATTCATCCGCCACAGTACAGCAAACCCTCCGCGGACGGCACTTCGGCTAGTCCGCGGGTTTGTCCAGCGACGCCAAAAACAGGTCGCGTTCCATGCTGACCATGTGATCGACTTCGCGTTCCGTTAATCCCATCGATCCCAGCACGAACGCCGACAGCTGCAGGCTCGCTTCCAGCGTCTCCGGCACCACCACCGTGGCGCCGGCCTGCTTGAGTGTGCGCGCGTGCTTCTCGTCGCGCGAGCGCACGAACAGCTGCACATCGGGGAATTCGCGGCGGATGCCGCGCACCGCCTGCAGCGACGATTGCGGATGGTCCATGGTCAGCACGATGGCGGGCGCGGCGCCCGCATCCACGCGGCGCAGCAGCTCGGCGCGCGAGGCATTGCCGAAGTAGACGGGCATGCCGGCGGCGCGCAGCTGCGCGACCAGGCGTGCATCGTTTTCGAACGCCACGTAAGCGATGCCCCTGGCCGTCAACAGCTTGGCCAGCTGCTGGCCGACCCGGCCCATGCCGGCGATGATGATGTGGCCGCGCGCCGATTCGAGCGCGACGCCGTCCGCGCTGGCGCTGATTTCATCGAGGGCGAGCTGCGAGCGCTGGGCGATGGCACGGCCCAGCCGCGCCAGCATGGGCGTGATGAACAGGCTCAGCGCCACGGCCAGCAGCACGCGCTGGCCCAGCTGCGCATCGACCAGATTGCCGGCCGTGGCGTAGCCGATCACGATAAAGGCGAACTCGCCGCCCTGACCCAGCAGCAGGCCACCTTCCAGCGCGCGCGCCCAGCCGATGCCCGAACCCCGATAGAGCAGGGTGATGATGGCAGCCTTGATGGCGATCAGGCCGACCACGGCGGCGGCCAGCCACAGGGGCGCGGCGAGAATCTGGCGCGGATCGATTGCCATGCCCACCGTCATGAAGAACAGCCCCATGAGCAAGCCTTTAAACGGCTCGATCATCAGTTCGACTTCGTGCTTGAATTCGGTCTCGGCCAGCAGCAGCCCGGCGATCAGCGCGCCCAGCGCCATCGACAGGCCGGCCGCGGCGCAGATGCCGGCGATGCCCAGCGTGACCAGCAGGATCAAGGCCATGAAAACGTCCGGCTGGCGGTGGCCGGCGAAGGCACGGAACAGTGGATGCACCACGCGTCCGCCCGCCAGATAGATGATGGCGATGGTGGCGCCCGCCTTGGCCATGGCAATGCCGGCCAGCGTGACGATGCTCTCGGCGCCGCCGCGCGACATGGCGCCGACCAGGATCAGGATCGGCACCACGGCCAGATCCTGCAGCATCAGCACCGAGAAATTGGCTTGTCCCAGCGGCGTGGTGGTGCTGTGCTGTTCGCTCATGAGCTGCATGACGACGGCGGTGGACGACAGCGACAGCACCAGGCCGAGGATGAGGGCCGCTTCCAGCGGCTGGCCGGTGACGTAGATGGCCGCGCCGATGCAGGCTGCGCTGATGATCACCTGCGCCGAGCCGACCCCGAACACCCAGCGCCGCATGGACCACAGGCGCGCTGCGGACAGTTCCAGGCCGATCATGAACATCAGGAACATGACCCCCAGTTCGCCCAGCCACGCGATGCCGTCGGAGCGGGCGAAGGTCAGGTACGACAGCCAGGGAAAGTCGCCGGCCAGCAGCGCCAGGCCGAATGGCCCCAGCACGGCGCCGGCGGCCAGAAAGCCGAGCACTTGATTGATGCGCAGACGTTGCAGGGTGGGAATGAGGATGCCGGCGAGAGTGAGAAACAGCAGCGTCTCGCGCAGGAAGGGGAAAACGGTGTGTTCGGGCACGGAGTGTCTTTGGTCGGAAGATGCTTGGAGGCGTTACCGGATTATGCGGCACGAACGCTGCTGGCATAAACAACAATATCGCCCTCGCGCAGGCGAGGACACATGCTGAGCCGGCTTCGCGAGTAAAGCATACTCAGCATGGGCCCTCGCCTTCGCGAGGGAAGCGCTGCCGGCTTACCCCGGCAAGTGCGCCGTTTCCACCTTGCCGCGCCGTAGCAGCAGCCAACCGCCAACGAGCATCAGCATCCCCCAGATCAGAAACCCCAGGTCCCAATAAATCCACTCAGCGCGTGGCACGGTTTCATTGACGTGATGGATGCCGAGGATGTGGTGGTTGATCGTCCCTTCCACCACGTTGAAGATCCCGAAGCCCATCAGCAAGGTCCCGGCCAGCATTTTGCCGGACCACCAGATATGCGTGCGGTGCGCACTGCGCCACAGCAAAAACAGACCGGCGGCCACGAACACATAGGTCAGCGCATGGAACAGCCCATCGAAGAACGTGTTGATCTTCAGATTGTCCAGCTGGTCGGGCGGGTAGCCGGCGCTGCTGAGCATGTGATGCCACTGCAGCAGCTGGTGCAGCACGATGCCATCGAAAAAGCCGCCCAATCCCAGACCAAACAGAATCCCGGCAGCAACCGGGAAGCGGCGTGTTTCGTGGTTGCTGTCCATGCAGCTCTCCTCGGTTCAGGGATTTGTTCGATCGGCCATGCAGCGGGCGTGGCCGTCCGGTCAGGCCCCCGCCACGCGCGCCTCGTTGCCATGGCCGTGCTGTGTCACCTGCACTTCTTCGCGGCGCTGATGCAGGTAGCGCGACAGGGCGCTGTCGAGCGGCGGCATCAGGATCGCGCGCTCGGTATGCAGCGCGCTGTACTGCGGTCGCACGGCGATATAGTTGCTCTGCGCGGCCGGCTGCGCTTCCAGCCGGCTGGCGTCGACCCCCGCATGCGCGGCCGCCTTGCCGGCCAGTTCCAGCCACGTGACCGGCTCGCCATTGGTCAGATGCCACACGCCGCTTTCGCGGTCGATGATCAGGTCCAGGCAAGTGCGCACCAGATCCGGCACGTAGGTTGGCGAGACGGTCAGGTCGCTGGCGGCGGCGAACGGCCTGCCGCTGCCCAGCACCGACAAGGCCTGCGTGACGAAGTTGTAGTTGTCCCACGGACCGAAGAAGGAGCTGGTGCGGATCACCAGCGCGCCGGGCAGGCGCTCCAGCACGGCGCTTTCCGCCGCCGCCTTGCTCTTGCCGTAAATGTTGAGTGGAGCGACGCTGTCGGTTTCCACGTACGGGTTGTCGCTGGTGCCGTCGAACACCAGGTCGCTGGAGAACGTGGTGAAGTGCACGCCGTGGCGGGCGCATGCGGCTGCCAGCACGGCCGGGCCGTCGACGTTCTCGCGGAAGCAGCGCTCGACATCGTTCTCGGCCTCGTCCACCCGCACGTAGCCACTGGCGTTGATCACGGCCCATGGCCGGTAGCGCTCCAGCGCCCGTTCCACGGAGGCCGGGTCGGCGATGTCCATGTCGATGCGGCTGAGGATCTTGTAAGCCAGATTGCGGTGCTCGCAAATGCGCGCGAACGCCCGTCCCAGCGTGCCGGTGGCGCCGGTGATCAGGATCGGCTCGGCCAGCGTGCCGACCAGCCGGTGGCCGTCGGCCGAGATCGAGGTCAGCGCCGCGGGCGTGGCGACCGGCTGGCACAGGAAGCGGCCCGGCCTGCGCCACCAGCCCTGGCCGCGCAGCACCGGATGCGACAGCGGCCGCGCGTCGGCCAGTTCGCGCATCATGCGCGCCAGCGCCGTCGGGCGCGGCAAGGGCGAGCGCACGTCGTACGGGCCGGGCTCGTAATAGCCCTTGTTCTGGGTTACCAGGCTGTTCCAGTCGAACGAGCCCAGCAACGCCCAGACCGTGACGGCGCGCACGTCCACGCCGTTGCGCTGGGCCTGCTGGCCGGCTTCCCAGATTTCCAGCAGCCAGCGCAATTGATCCTCGCGGTTGGCGTCGATGTGCGCTTCGGTCACGGCCAGGGGAATGCGGTACCGGTCCCAGACTTCTTCGAGCAGGGGTCCGATGCCGGCCGTGGGCGTGGCCAGCACGCGCGCCGTTTCGATGTCGGCGCACGGCACGGGGCCTGCCATGCCGCGGAAATGCTCCGGGTAGCGTTCGGGGCGGTGGTCCAGCCAGCGCTCGCTGGTGACGTAGTAATTGACGCCGATGATGTCGGGCGGACACGGGTTGGCGCGGAACCAGAGAATCTCGTCGTGCTCTATGCCGGTGCTGGTCAGGTACGGCCACAGCGCGTGTTCCGGCCCGACCATGCCGCACAGCAGATCCCACCCCAGCCAGCGCCGTTCGTTGTAGAACTCGGCCACGGGCGCCATTTCACGGGTGCTGTAGTTTTTGCCCAGGTCGTCGGTCTGGACCAGCTTGGCGTTCGGGTTGATGCGGCGGATCGCCTGCATGGACAGCACGGTCGCCCTGCACTGGATCAGCAGGGCGCGCAGGAAGGTGTCGTCGTCGTGCCCGTGGGGATACCACATGCCGTACAGGCCGGAAAAGCGCGCCGTGGTCAGGGGCTCGTTGACCGGGGTGTAGTACTCGATCCACGGATAGCGCGTGGCCACCGCGGCGGCGTACTCGGCCAGCTGGGGCGCGAAGGCCGGGTCGATCAGGCTGGTGTGGGCCGGGCCGCTGCCATGGTGCACCAGCCCGGCGATGGGGGTGATGCCGGCCGCGCGCAGGGCCGGCAGGCGCTCGTCCGGCCAGGACCAGTCGGCGTTATCAAGCCCGCTTGGGGCGGTACGTTCCCACAGGATGGGGTAGCGGATGGCGCGGATGCCGAGCGCGGCGAAGCGGTCGATATCGTCGCTGCGATCATGGTGGCCATTGCGCTCGATCTGGCTGAAGTATTCCTCGCGAACTCGGTTGACGGTGCATTCGAGGCCGCCCCAAAGTTGCAGCGGTGCGAATGTTGGTTGGTCTGATTTTGTTTGCATAAGGCTAGCCATTAGTAAATGAACGGAAACATTTAAAAGTTAGAGGCCGATCAAAACTCAAAAGTTCGCTTTATTGATCACTCCAGGTTTCCCCCCCCGGAACAAGCGCGGGGCGATCTGGACATGACGGCCCCTCAAGACTGGCAAGATTATCTCATCAACAATTTTCGTGTCGCACTGGCGGACTCGTCAGTCGTACCGTGACAACGCCCGGCCGCTCGCTTGCCGGCCCGGTAGCGTTAAATGATGCCGCCGGTCGCATCCAGTCGTCTGCGAGGAATAACAGTAGCCGCCGCACCGGCGCCATGCGATGCTGCATCCCTTACCAAATTTGAAAGGTGTCGCAATGAGCAAGGGTCTACGCTTGACAGAAAAATGGATGCAGCGCGGCCTGTGGCTGGTCGCGTTCCTGTTCGCCGCCTTCCTGATCGGGCTGGGGGGCAAGGTTGTCGACAATATGTGGAATGTGGAAACTCCACCGACCGTCGAACAATTCATGGATCCGGCCAAACTCAAGGCGCTGCGCGATGCCGACGAGAAGGCCGAGGAGCAGCAGCGTCAAGCCATCGAAAAGCTTGAACAAGCCACGCAACGCCATCAGGTCGCGCAATCGAATACCAACACGGCGCAGGAGGTGTTCAGCAACTGGCTGGCCACGCGCAGCGCCACGGCGCGGCCCGATCAGGACCCTGAACTGATCAAGCGCACCCGCGATCTGGATGAACTCAAAGCGATCGAACGAAAAGCGCTGGCGGAAGTCGAAGCACAACAGCAGGCCAAACTCGATGCCACCCAGGTGCGCGACCGTGCCGTGCATAGTCTGGAACAATTGCAGCGCCCAGCCATGGAGGCGGCGGAGCGTGCCATGGTGATGCATGAAATGCGCGTGTTCGGCTTGCGCCTCGCGCTGACCTTGCCATTGCTGCTGGTGGCCGGCTGGCTGTTCGCCAAAAAGCGCAAGAGCTTGTACTGGCCGTTTGTCTGGGGTTTTATCTTCTTTGCGCTGTTCGCATTCTTTGTCGAGCTGGTGCCTTACCTGCCCAGCTACGGCGGCTATGTGCGCTATGTGGTCGGCATCATTCTGACGGTGGTGGTGGGGCGCTTTGCCATCGTGTCGCTGCAGCGCTATCTGGCGCGCCAGAAGGCGGCGGAAGCCTTGCCTGACGTGGAGCGGCGCGTCACGCTCAGTTACGACACGGCATTCGCGCGCCTGTCCAAATCCGTGTGCCCGGGCTGCGAACGGCCCGTGGACCTGAAAGATCCGTCACTCGACTTTTGTCCGCACTGCGGTATCGGTCTGTTTGACCGGTGCACCAAATGCCAAACGCGCAAAGGGGCCTTTGCGCGTTTCTGTTTCTCATGCGGCACGCGTGGTGCGGCCGCGCTGCCCGACTAGTAGAGCGTTTGCGCAGGGGCTGAAAGCCCCTTCGCAACCCATCCTGGTTAGTCGCGCAGATCCGCCGGCACCTTGCCGCCGTTGGCAGCCAGCTTGTTCATGACCTGGCGATGCAGCCAGATGTTCATGGTGGCCGAATCGCCGGTGTCGCCGGTGTAATCGAGCTCCTGCGCCAGTTCCTTGCGCGATTCCAGGCTGCTGTCCAGATTGAGCAGCTTCAGCAGGTCGACGATCGACGAACGCCAGTTCAGCTGCTGGCCGGCCTTGCCTGCCATATTGGTCAGGATTGCTTCCACATCGACCTGATCCATCGGTGCTGCCGGAGGCGGTGCGCTGGTCTGTGGCGCGGCTTGCGGCGCGGCCGTGGTCGACTGCATCGAACCCGGGCTCGTTTGCGGAGCTTGGGCCACCACTGCTGGATGCTTAGGTGGGAAGATCTTATGGAAAATATTGCTCAGAATACCCATGGAATTGCTCCTTGATGTAGTGTTAGTGGGAAAATAGTATTGGGTGATCAGTGACGCATGCCCTGGGCCACGCGGCCCAGCACGATGGCCAATGCGGCGCCGCCGATGGTTTTCACCAGCTGCGGATGCTCGGCGTAAAAGTCGCCCATGCGGTCGACAATGCTGGGGTTGTTTTGTTCGGCCTGAGCGGCGATCTGCTCGACCTGTTCCGGCGTCATCGTCGCTGCCTGTTCGGGCGTGATGGTGGCCGTGGCCTGGTTCTGCTGGCCGCCGAACAGGTTGCCCAGGGCACCCCCGCCGAGCGAGCTAAGCAGACCGGGACCGACGCTGCCCAGCAGCTGGTTCAACATGCCGGCGCGCTGGGTCGGATCGCTGTGACCGAACAGCTGGCCTAACATTTGCGGGAACGGGGGAGTCTGGTCGGAACGCAATGCTTCGGTCACGCCTTGGGCCACCGCGCCGCGCGGCGCGCCGGTCGCGACCTGATCGAAATCGTCGACCGGATTGGCCTGGTTGTTGGCTGCGCCACCCAGGTATTGCTGAAGGATATTTCCTAAATCGAATGCCATACGACCTCCACTGTAATGTGAATCGAATGTTCCGCGTGGCGCGGCGCCGATGACGCCACGGCGCGAAACCGATACAGCAGAGCTTAGGCGCGCACGATACAAGCGTCGGTACGCCAACGTACGTTAGGTGACGATTCGCCAATAGGCTAAGCTGCGCGTTTTCAATTCAACTGGAAGGCGTCCCCTTGGAGACCACCATCGGCATGCTGCTGGCTTGGTACGTGCTGGCCAGCACTATCTGTCTCGCTAGCTACGCCATCGACAAGCGCGCGGCGCGGCGCAAGCGGCAGCGCATATCGGAACGCACGCTCTTATTGCTCGGGCTGGCCGGAGGCTGGCCCGGCGCACTGATCGGGCAACGCTGGCTGCGCCACAAATCGGTCAAACAGCCGTTTTTGACGTGGTTCTGGCTGACGGTGGCCGTCAACGTATGCGCCGTGGCCTTGTTCATCTACGCATACTGATCGTCGCAGCGATTGCCCGCGCCGAGCGCACCGCGTCGGTGCAAGATGCATCACCGTGGTGCAGTTCGCGATGCATTTGGCGAGCGAGTCGCACGGCCGTCAGCACGCCATGCCCGTGGCATGCGCTGGCACAGTTCCTGCTGAATAAAAAACAACGAGAGGCGCTGCAGACATTGTTGCAATGTGTGCTTCTTGAGCATGGACGCTAGGGTTCCGGTCGCTTCGCGATGTCTGGACCGAGAGCATCCGGCTTCGAGCGGAGTGATGCTCGGAGCTCCACGGAGGGATAAAAGCCCGGGAGGTCATCACGTTTGCAAATGTGATGCTCGCCTCTCGTCCTTTTAATTTCTCCGAGGGCTAGTCCATGCAAACATGTTTCTCCTCGCGCCTCCTGCGCACCTGTGTTTCCTCCCTGTTGTGCGTAGCGTTGAGCATGGGCGCTACCTTGCCCGCCCACGCGGAAATCAAGGTCGGCGTGTCCGACTGGCCCGGCTGGGTGGCTTGGTACGTCGCCGAACAAAAAGGCTTCTTCACCAAGCACGGCGCCAAGGTCAAGCTGGTCTGGTTCGCCAACTACACCGATTCGATCTCCGCCTTGTCGTCGGGCCAGCTGGACGCCAATTCGCAGACCTGGTCGGACACCATGACCCCGCTGGCGAAGAAGATCAAGGTCAAGACCATCCTCGTCAACGACAACTCGGCCGGCAACGACGCGCTGATGGTCAGCCCGAAAATCAAGTCGTTCGCCGACCTGAAGGGCAAGTCGATCGCGCTCGAGCAATTCAGCATTTCCCACTTTGTGCTGGCCAACGCCTTGCAGCGCAACGGCATGACCATCAACGACGTCAAGATCGTCAACCTCAGCGCGGGCGACGCCGCCGCCGCCTTCATGTCCGGCCGGGCCGACGCCGCCGTGGTGTGGAATCCGTGGGTGTCGCGCATCGAAAAGAGCGGCAAGGGCCGCGCCCTGTTCACTTCCAAGGACATGCCGGGCCTGGTGCCCGACCTGCTGGTGGCGCATGAAAAAGCCATCAACAACAAGGCCCAGCGCGCTGAGCTGGTCGGCATGATCCGCGCCTGGTTCGACACCGAAGCCTTCATCCGCACCAACCGCGCCGAAGCGTTGCAGATCATGTCGAAAGTGGTCAGCCTGAAGCCTGCCGAATATGAAGTGTTCCTGCCCGGCACCCGCTTCTTCAACGCCGCCGACAACGGCGCGGCCTTCGATGCAGCCAATCCCAAGTCGCTGGTGGCTGTCGGCCCCACGATCCACCAGTTCCTGACGGCTAACAAGCTGGTCACGGGCCCCGTGGATTTTGCCAGCGGCATCGACAAGACCCTGCTGACCGACGCACTGAAGAAATAAGAGGGCGGCCATGGCGAACCTCAACGACCTCGGCAGCGCCGCGGCAAGGCCGGCGCGCGCCATCCGCAACCGCCGCTCGGCCTGGTCGGTGCGTGGCGAACTGGCGCGCACGCCACTGATCGTGCTGGCCGTGCTGGGCTTCGTGCTGCCATGCCTGGTCTGGATCGTCGTGTCTGGCAGCGGCATGGTCGACAACGTGTTCCTGCCGACCTTGCCGCAGGTGCTGCAAAGCTTTGCCAGCTGGTACGCCGACGGCGACCTGTTCAGCGATGTGGGCATCAGCATTGCGCGGGTGTATGGCGGCTTCGTGCTGTCGGTGGTGATTGCCTTCCCGCTGGGCATCGCGCTGGGGGCCATGCCGCCGGTGAGGGCGCTGCTGGAACCGGTCATCGACTTCAGCCGCTACCTGCCTGCGGTAGCGTTCATTCCGCTGATCATGCTGTGGGTGGGCATCGACGAGAGCGCCAAGATCACAGTCATTTTCGTGGGCACGTTTTGTCAGATGGCCCTGCTGATTGCCGGCGACATTGCGCGCGTGCCCAGCGCACCCATCGAAGCGGCCAAGACCATGGGCGCGACCAATGGCGAGGTGGTGCAGTACGTGCTCATTCCCGCCGCCTGGCCCGCCATGCTGGATACCCTGCGCGCCATGATGGGTTTGGCGTGGACGTATCTGGTCGTGGCGGAACTGGTGGCTGCCAACTCGGGCCTGGGTTTTTCGATCCTCAAGGCGCAGCGCTTCTTGCAGACCGACCGCATCTTCGCCGGCATTTTGCTGATCGGTCTGGTGGGCCTGCTGACCGATCAGGCGTTCCGCTGGCTGCACCGGCGCGCGTTTCACTGGCATCACCTGCGGAGCTGACCCATGACCAATCCAATTGAGCCGATCACCAAGATCAGCATCCGCGGCCTCGACAAGTTTTACGGCACTGGCGCGCGCCGCACCCATGCGCTGCAGAGCATCAATCTGGACATTGCCGCCGGCGAATTCGTCACGCTGGTGGGCGCGTCCGGCTGCGGCAAGTCCACCCTGCTGCGCACCATCGGCGGCATGGAGGAGTACGGCGTCGGCACCATCGACTGCAACGGCGCTGCGGTTGACGGGCCCGGCCCCGACCGCGCCATGGTGTTCCAGAGCTACAGCCTGTACCCCTGGCTGACGGTGCGCGAGAACATCCGCTTTTGCCGCAAGCTCAAGTTCCACCGCAATAACACCACCTCGGCCGATGTGGAAGCGGCATCGGGCCGCACCGACGCGCTGATCGCACTGATGGGCCTGTCGCACGTGGCGCAGTCCTATCCGGCCGAGCTGTCCGGCGGCATGCAGCAGCGCGTGGCCATCGCCCGGGCGCTGATGTCGCGGCCCGACGTGCTGCTGATGGACGAGCCGTTCGGCGCGCTCGACGCCCAGACCCGCGAAGTGATGCACGACCTGATGCGCTACCTGTACCTGCTGGAAAAGATCACCGTGGTATTCGTGACGCACGACGTGGAAGAAGCCATCTACCTGGGCCAGCGCGTGGTGGTGATGGCGCCGCGGCCGGGCCGCATCGATTCGATCATCGACGTGCCGTTCGGCACCGAGCGCAGCCAGGACTTGAAGCTCAGTCCCGCATTTACCGACCTCAAGCGTCAGATTCTCGACCGCATCCGCGAGACCTCGGGCGTGAAGACGGACCTTGAACAGTTAAAGAAATTGACCAGCAACGTGGGAGACACAGCATGACCCAGAGCCCGACCCAAAGCCTGACCCCTATCGATAGCAACACCCTGGCATCCGCGCGCGAGCTGGCGCCCGGCATCGACCCCAACCTGGTCTTATGGACCGAAACCGTCCCCGGCGGCGGGCACTTTTCCTACCGCATCCGGCGCGGCACCACCTTGCGCTTCATCGATCTGGAAGGCGGCGCCAACCTGTCGCTGATGATGTACCGGGCCGACGAACGGTTGGAACGCCTGCTGCTGTCGGACACGCTCAAGGCCCAGCACACCAGCCACCTGACTACCGGCAACGTGCTGTACTCGGACATGGGCCGCATCCTGGCTTCGTTCGCGGCCGACACGGTGGGCTGGCACGACCCGATCTGCGGCGTGTCCGACGCCGCCCTGGTGCGCGCCAAATATGGCGAGTCGCGCTACCAGGAACAGCGCAACGACATGTATCGCAACGGCAAGGACAGCCTGCTGATCGAGCTGAGCAAATGGGGCCTGGGACTGCGCGATCTGGTGCCAAGCGTCAACCTGTTTTCCAAGGTCACGGTGGACGGCGAGGGCAGGGTGCAATTCGTGCCAAGCAATTCCGTGGCCGGCGACTACGTCGAGCTGCGCTTCGAAATGGACACGCTGATTGCGCTGTCGTCCGCGCCCCATCCGTTCGACCCGGCGCCGGCCTACGCACCCAAGCGCGTCGGCATTGTCGCGTGGAACTCGGGAACCGCCGGGCCGGAGGACGTCTGCCGCAATTCCTGCCCGGAAAATCAGCGTGGCTATGCCAACACCGAACTCGTCTACCGCTAGGAGCACAACATGACCCAATTACTCGAAAGCAGTCTGGACCCGGCCAATGCGGTATTGAATGTGGTGCATCCCGCCGGCGAACCATGGACGCATACCCTCAAGCAAGGCCAGATCCTGCGCATGGTCGATCTTGAAGGCAATCAGGCGGTTGATACGGTGTTCTACAACGCCAACGATACGGCCGAAAGCTATAGCCTGACCGACACGATCCAGAAACAGGGCAGCGTCTACCTGGGCACCGGTTCGGTGCTGTATTCCAACCGGGGCGAAGCCTTGATGACCATCGTCGCCGATACCTGCGGGCGGCATGACACGCTGGGCGGCGCCTGCTCGTCGGAAAGCAACATCGTGCGCTATGCGCCGGAAAAGAAATTCATGCACAGCTGCCGCGACAGTTTCCTGATCGCCCTGGCGCGCGAAGACAAGGGCATGGGCAAGCGCGATCTGGCGCCCAACATCAATTTCTTCATGAACGTGCCGGTCACGCCGGACGGGGGGCTGAGCTTTGAAGATGGCTTGTCGGGGCCGGGCAAGTACGTCGAGCTGCGCGCCGAAAAGGATGTGCTGGTGCTGGTGTCCAACTGCCCGCAGCTGAACAACCCGTGTAATGCCTACAACCCGACGCCCGTGCGTTTTCTGGTCTGGGACGGAGCGTAACGCCTATGTTTACCAAAATCCTCATCGCCAATCGGGGCGAAATTGCCTGCCGCATCATGCGCACGGCGCGCCGCATGGGTATCCGGACCGTGGCCATCTATTCGGAAGCGGACGTCGAATCGCTGCACGTGCGGCTGGCCGATGAAGCTGTGTGCGTGGGCAAGGCGGCCGCGTCGGAAAGCTACCTGGATTCGCGCGCCGTGCTGGCCGCGGCGCTGTCCACCGGCGCGCAGGCTATCCACCCGGGCTACGGCTTCATGAGCGAGAACGCCGCGTTTGCCGAAGCCTGCGCGGCAGCGGGCGTTACCTTCATCGGCCCGACCCCGTCGCAAATGCGCGAATTTGGCCTGAAGCACACGGCGCGCGCGCTGGCCAAGCAAGCCAACGTGCCGCTGCTGCCCGGCACCGATCTGCTGCCCGATCTGCCGTTCGCGCTGGAACAGGCCACCTCGATCGGCTACCCGGTCATGCTCAAGAGCACTGCCGGCGGCGGGGGCATCGGCATGCGGCTGTGCAAGGATGCCGAGGAATTGACGGGCGCGTACGCTTCGGTCAAGCATCTGTCCGAGAACAATTTCAAGAACAGCGGCATGTACCTGGAAAAGTTTGTCAGCAATGCGCGCCACGTGGAAGTGCAGATTTTCGGCGACGGGCGGGGCAACATCGTGTCGCTGGGCGAGCGCGATTGCTCGGTGCAGCGGCGCAACCAGAAGGTGATCGAGGAAACCCCGGCACCCGGCTTGACGGACGCCACGCGCGCCGCGCTGGCCGCCACGGCGGTGCGGCTGGCGCAGTCGATCGACTACCTGTCCGCCGGCACGGTCGAATACGTGCTTGACGCCGATACAGGCGAGTTCTATTTCCTCGAAGTGAATACGCGTTTGCAGGTGGAACACGGCGTCACCGAGCTAGTATTTAACGTCGATCTGGTCGAATGGATGATACGCGCCGCCGCGCCCGGGTTTGAATTGCCCGTGCAAGGGTCCTTGACCAGCGCCGGCCACGCCATGCAGCTGCGGGTGTATGCCGAAGACCCGGCCAAGAACTTCCAGCCGTCGTCCGGCGTGCTCACAGGCGTCGAATTTGCGCCCGGCCTGCGCGTGGATACCTGGGTGGAGCGGGGCGTCACGGTCAGCCCGTATTACGATCCACTGGTGGCCAAGCTGCTGGTCAAAAGCGAATCACGGGCGGAATCGATTGCAGCGCTGGCCGACGCGCTGAGCGTTTCCCGGCTCGATGGCATCGAAACCAATCTGTCGTATCTGGCCACCATTCTGGCGTATCCGGTGTTTGTCGCCGGCGAGCAGACCACCCATATGCTGGCATCGATGGCGTACCAGCCGCGCACCGTCGATATTATCGACGCGGGTATCCAGACCACGGTGCAGGATTATCCGGGCCGCACGGGTCTGTGGGCGGTCGGCATTCCACCGTCCGGACCGATGGACGCCTATGCCCACCGCTACGCCAATCATCTGCTGGGTAATGACAAGGCCGCCGCCACGCTGGAAATGACCTTGCAGGGTGCATCGCTGCGTTTTAACAGCGCCACCACCATCGCGTTGACCGGCGCCGATATGAACGCGGTGCTGACTGGCCGCCACGGCAAGCAGGTGCTGGCGAACTGGCAGGCGCACCGTATCGAAGCGGGCGACACCCTGCGCTGTGGCGCGATCAGCGGCGCCGGTCTGCGCGCTTATCTGGCCATCGGCGGCGGCATCGATACCCCAGAATATCTGGGCAGCCGCGCCACTTTCACGCTGGGTAATTTCGGCGGTCACGGTGGCCGCGCTGTGCGCGCCGGCGATGTATTGAAACTCAATGCCGCTCCCGAATTGTCGCAGTCGCTAGCCCTTAGCGCGCCGCCGCACTATGCGCACAACTGGAACATCGCTGTCCATTACGGGCCGCACGGTGCGCCGGATTTCTTTACCGACGACGATATCGCCATGTTCTTCGGTACCGACTGGGAAGTGCACTTCAATTCCAGCCGCACCGGCGTGCGCCTGATCGGACCGAAACCGACATGGGCACGCACGGACGGCGGCGAAGCCGGGCTGCATCCGTCGAATATCCACGACAACGCCTACGCCATCGGCTCGATCGACTTTACCGGCGACATGCCGGTGATATTGGGACCGGACGGTCCGAGTCTGGGCGGCTTCGTCTGCCCGGCGGTGATCGTCTCGGCCGACTTGTGGAAAATGGGCCAGCTCAAAGCCGGCGACAAGGTGCGCTTTATCCGCGTCTCACCCGAGCAGGCCGTGACGATGCGCTCGGCCATGGAAAGCACCTTCACGCTTGACGCCGCGCCGCCGATTGCGCCGCTCATCGCGCCGGTGGTCACCGCCGAAGGCGAACAATCGACGCCGGTGATCGGCGAAGGTACCTACAGCGACGGCACCCGGGTGCTGTACCGGCGCGCCGGCGACGATTATCTGCTGGCCGAATTTGGCGATCTGGTCCTCGACATCAATCTGCGCTTCAAAGTGCATGCGCTGATGCTGGCGATTGAAAAGGCAGCTTTGGCGGGCGTGATCGACCTGACGCCCGGCATCCGCTCGCTGCAGATCCATTTCGACCATCGCCGCTTGCCGGCGAGGGAGTTGATCGGCCTGATCGATACCCAGTTGGCCGAAATGCCATCGGTGGACGCCATCGTGGTGCCGTCGCGGATCGTGCATCTGCCGCTGGCGTGGAACGATTCGCAAACCCGCCTCGCGATCCAGAAATACCAGACCACCGTGCGGCCGGATGCGCCCTGGTGCCCCAGCAATATCGAATTCATCCAGCGCATCAATGGTCTGGACAGCGTGCAGGACGTGTACGACGTGGTATTCGGCGCCAGCTACATGGTGCTGGGGCTGGGCGACGTGTACCTGGGCGCGCCGGTGGCCACGCCCATCGATCCGCGCCACCGGCTGGTGACGACCAAATACAACCCGGCGCGCACGTGGACGCCGGAAAACGCGGTCGGCATCGGCGGCGCGTATATGTGCGTGTACGGCATGGAAGGCCCCGGTGGATATCAATTCGTCGGCCGCACCGTGCAGATGTGGAACCGCTATCGCCAGACCGGCAGCTTCCGCGATGGCAAGCCTTGGCTGCTGCGCTTTTTCGACCAGATCCGCTTTTACGAAGTATCTGAAGAACAGCTGCTGGAGCATCGGCAGGATTTCCCGCTGGGGCGCTTCGACATCAAGATCGAGGAGACCACGTTCTCGCTGGCCGATTACAGCAAATTTTTGTCCCGCGAAAAGGAATCGATCACCGTCTTCAAAGACCGCCAGCAAAGCGCCTTCAACGCCGAACGCGATCGCTGGGCCGCATCCGGTCAAGCCAATTTCGTCGGCGAGGAAGCTTCCGCCAGCGACGGCATGGAAGCCGATCTGCCGGCCGGCAGCGAATACCTGACGGCAGCCGTGCCGGGCAGCGTGTGGAAGATCGTCGTGCAGCCGGGCGAAGCGATCGAGGAGGGCGCCGTGATCGCCATTCTCGAATCGATGAAGATGGAAATCCCGCTGACCGCCACCAACGCGGGCGTGCTGACCGAATGGCTGGTCGCCGAAGGCACGCCCGTCAATGCGGGGCAGGGCATTGCGGTGTTCACCCGGCTCGCAGATGTGCCATCCATTTCAGCAACCGATACGCCAATCATCTTGTAATCCAATCGATTTATAACCGTAAGGGGAAACTCCATGTCGTCTCGTCACATTGCCATCGCCATCGCCTGCCTCGCCGCCGTTCAAAGTGCTCAAGCTGCGGATGAACCCGTACCTGCGCCAGCCGCCGCGCCGGCGGCCGCGCCCACGTGGACCGGTCACGTCGATCTGGTCAGCAAATATGTGTTGCGCGGGATTACCTCGACCTACGGACCGGGAGACCCGCTGGGCAATGCCGGCGCCGATGCGCCGGAGTCGGACAAGATCGCCGTGCAATGGGGCGCCGATTACGTCGATCCGTCGGGCTTTTATGTCGGCTATTTCGGCTCGACTGTCAATTACTCGTACAAGCGCCTGGGTGAATCGTATGCCGACCGCAGCATCGTCGATTTCCAGTCGAAGAAGTCGATTGAAAACGACCTGTACGCAGGCTACATCGGCAAGGCTGGCGACTTCACCTACAACCTGGGTATGACGGGCTATGTCTACTTCAACGGCAAGCACTCGAATGCGCTGGAAACCAAGCTGACCCTGAACTACGGCGACTTTACGGTCGGCGCGCAAACGCTGCTGCACGACGTTATCTGGGGTAACAAGGGCGATACCTACTGGACGCTCAATTACGTCAAGGCGCTGCCGTATTCGCTTACGCTGACCACCTCGCTCGGCTTCTATTCGTATAAGAAGGAAGGCAAGTTTCTCGGTTCCTTCGATACCGCCGCCGGCGTGCCGTGCGGCGCCAATGAAGGCTTTATCGTCAACGGCTGTTTTCCATCCAACGGACCGGTATCGGACGGCTTTCGGCATCTGGTCATCGGCGTGACGCAGCCGATCGGCGCCAGCGGCTTTACCTGGGGTGTGCAAGGCATCCTGGGCGGCGATAACCGCTATGGCATCAAGCAGAAGAATCAGTTCCTGGCCACGTTGAGCTACGGCTTCTAACCTTGCATCTAACCTTTATTAAGGACGTCACATGAACCACGCACGCAAAATCGGCGGCACATGTTTCAAGCTCATTCGGGCTGCAGTGGTGCTGCTGGCGTCTCGTCCGCAGCACGCTTACGCGCCGCTGCTGGGCGAGAACGGCCGCAAATAGAGCACCCGGCAACACGATCAATCAAAAGGATAGCGATGGAACAGCATCAATCAAACAGCAGTGCCGTTGCCTGGATCACGCGGCATGAAGTGACCGGCGCCGCATCCGGCCCGCTGGCCGGACTGCGCTTTGCGGTCAAGGACAATATCGACGTGGCCAACGTGCCGACCACGGCGGCGTGCCCCGCGTTCGCCTTCACGCCGGCTGCGCATGCGACGGTGGTGGAGCGTTTGCTGGCAGCTGGCGCCACGCTGGCCGGCAAGACCAATCTGGACCAGTTCGCGTGCGGCCTGAACGGCACGCGCTCGCCGTACGGCGCGGTGCCCAACAGCTTCGACGCGCGCTACGTGTCGGGCGGTTCGAGTTCCGGTTCCGCCTACGTGGTCGCCACCGGGCAAGTCGATTTCGCCCTGGGGACCGACACCGCCGGCTCCGGCCGGGTGCCCGCCGGGTTGAATAATATCGTCGGTCTGAAACCTTCCAAGGGCCTGCTGAGCGCTTTCGGCGTGGTGCCTGCCGCGCAGAGCGTGGATTGCGTGTCGATCCTGGCGCGCACGGTCGGCACCGCCCTGCAGGTGCTGCACGCGGCCAAGGGCTTCGACGCGGCCGATCCGTTTTCGCGGTCGCTCACGCTGGCGCAGTCGCCTTTTCCGCCAGCATTCTGCTTCGGCGTGCCTGATCGCTTGAGTTTCTTTGGCGACGAGGCCGCAGAACAGGCGTTCGGCCTTGCCGTCGAAAAATTGGTCGCCCTGGGCGGCACCAAGGTGGTGATCGATTATGCGCCGCTGGCCGACGCGGCGGCGCTGTTGTACGAAAGCGCGCTGGTGGCCGAGCGCTATGCGGCCGTGCGCGCTTTCTTCGATGCGCACGAAGCGGAAGTGGTGGAGCCGGTGCGCAGCATTATCGGCTCGGGCCGCAAGTACAGCGCCGCCGATCTGGTCGACGCGCAAGTGCAATTGCGTGCGCTGGGCCAGCGCGCCGCGCCGATGTGGGACAGCATCGATCTGCTGCTGGTGCCGACCACGCCGACGCACTACACCATCGACGCGATGCAGGCAGATCCCGTCACGCTGAACCGCAACCTGGGTGCGTACACCAACTTCGTCAACCTGCTCGATTACGCCGCGCTGTCGGTGCCGAGTTCGATCCGCCCGGACGGCCTGCCGTTCGGCATTACGCTCATTGGGCAATGCGGCAGCGACTTGCAGCTGGCCGAACTGGGCCAGCGCTACCACCACGACAGCGCGCTGACCTTGGGGGCGACCGGCCAGCCGTTGCCGCAGCCGGTGCAGGTGTTCGCCGCCGCGCCTGCAGCGCAGACGGTGCGCGTGGCGGTGGTGGGCGCGCATCTTTCCGGCATGCCGCTGAACTGGCAGCTGACCGACCGCGGCGCCGTGCTGGTGCAAAAGACCACCACATCGGCCGAGTATCGTTTATATGCGCTGGCCGGCACCGTGCCGCCAAAACCAGGCATGGCGCGCGTTGCCGGCGACGGCTGCGCGATCGAGGTGGAGGTGTGGGAAATGCCGGTGCAGCAGTACGGCAGCTTTGTGGCGCTGATTCCATGGCCGCTCGGCATCGGCACCATCAAGCTGGCCGACCATACGGCGGTGCAGTCGTTTGTGTGCGAAGCGCTGGCGCTGGAGGGGGCCGAGGACATCTCGCGGTTTGGTGGTTGGCGGGCTTACATTGTCGCGAACAACAGCTAAGGCTTCTTATTGGTTCGGTGTGGTTGGCGACCGCGCATATATTGAATCCCTAAAATGGTACTGTCTACAGTGCCGCTGCTGTAACAACGACGAGGCCGCCGTGTACGCTGAACTCGATCTCCGATTTAAGCGTCCAACGACATCGGCCATCGCCAAGATTCTTATTTCGGAGGTTGCTGGCGGTAATCTCATTGACGCATCTAGTGCATTGTTTGAGAGTGAATTTTCAGGATTGTTGGATGAGTCCCGATCTGCGTTAGCGGCTGAGCGAGTCTTTCACGCGGCCACAATCGTCTACTTCATGGAAGGTGACGATACGGTCAAGGCGCATATCGTGGCGCGGTCGTGGTCTGAAGTGCGCAAGCAGTGCATGCGTATCACCAGGCAGCTTTCCAACAAGATCGGTCGACTCTCCACCGCCAACGCGTCCGTGTACGTCACCATGAGTGGCACTATCGGCATAATATTGACTGGTAAAAAGCTGACCTTCGCAGTGCGCATGCTCGGTGCTTTGACCGAAAAATTTCTAAGCAAATTTGTTCCGGCCGCAGTTGCGTTTGCACTGGCGGCTAATGTCTTGAGCCACACGTCGGCGGTGGAGTCGGCCGCAATCGCCACGGTCGCGGCGGGCATCGGTGCTTTGGTCGAGGCGGCGATCGCAGCGCGTGGTTCGGGACAATGGAAGTGGAGCTGGGAGGAAACGCCATGAGTGCATATGCCCCAAAACCAGACCTTAGGCTGCGGAGCAGACTGGAAGAGTCAGTGATTGACGAGTTGCGCCAATTACCTGACGGGTACGAACTTAATTTGCAGCCTGACAGACTATTAATCGACGTCGGCGAAGAGCGACGAAAGTACAACCCCGGTATCGAAGTAACGTCGCCGACGGGGTCTCGCCTGATTGTTGAAGTCGTTTCTATAGATGAGCTATCAATAGCAAACCGCGCCCGGCTCGTACGTATCAATGAGCATGTCCGAAAGACGGGCGCGGAGTTCGTGGTCCTTGTGGCTGACGCCACCCGGTCGAAGCCTTTTCGATCTTCGATTCCCGAGCTGCAAGTCCTGCCGCTGGCGTTCGCGTACGAACGTTCAGAAATTGTGCCTACCGTATTAAAGGCCTTGGACCAGACTGCTCACTAAAAGCCGAAAAACCCGCATGCCGATTTAATGGTAGTGTTAGCGCATGTGGATCTACCCCGAAAAACTGGCCCATCGCGGCGGCGGCAAGCTCGCGCCTGAAAACACCATTGCCGGACTGCGCTGCGGCCTGGAACACGGCTATCGCGCCGTCGAGTTCGACGTCATGCTGTCGCGCGACGGCGTGCCGGTGGTCATGCATGACCCGTACCTCGGCCGCACCGTTGCCGGTTCCGGCAATATCTACGATTACGATGCCGCCGAGCTGGTACAGATGGATGCCGGCGGCTGGTTCGGAGCGGCCTACGCCGGCGAACCGGTTCCCCTGTTCACCGAATTCGTTCAGTTCTGCAAGGACCACCAGATCTGGATGAATATCGAGATCAAGCCGGCGCCGGGCTTTGAAGCGGAAACGGGGAGGGTGGTGGCCACGCTGACGCGCACGCTGTTCGCCCTGGAGATCGCCCGGGAACAGGCGAGCGCGATTCCCCTGATGTCATCGTTTTCCACCGTGGCCCTGGCGGCGGCAAGGGACGCTGCGCCCGATCTGCCCCGCGCGCTGCTGCTCGACAAGCTGGAGCATGGCTGGGAGGCGCAGGCGCGCGCGCTAGGCGCCGTCGCCATCCACACCAATCACCGCTATCTGGATGCCGCCAAGGCGCACGCCGTGAAGGCAGCCGGTTTTTGCCTGTTCTGCTACACGGTCAACGACCCCGCCCGCGCCAGCGAGATCGCGGCATGGGGTGTCGACGGCTTCTGCACCGACCGCCTCGACCTGATCGCGCCCTGAGAATCGGGACAGCGATTCAGCGTTCGCGGGGACGGACTCAGCGCCTTGCGAGCACCAGATTGAGAAATTCCTCATGCGTGGGCAGCGTTCCCACCAGTTGCGCCAGCTTGTCGCGCCGGTCGCGCAGCCACTGCGCGCTGGCGTCGGCCGGCACCTTGGCGAAGCGCGGATCGCAGCGCTCCGGCCAGTGGTCCATGCCGGCGTGGATGGCCAGCCAGCTGGTGGGGTAAAACGCTTCCTCGTCGTACTGGTACAGCTGGCCGCCTTGTCGCCACATGTGCAGTTTGAATGCCAGCGTATCCGGCAGCGCCATGCCGGCCATGTCGCGCCAGAACTGCGTGTCGCGGCGGCTGGTCAGACAGTAGTGCAGGATGATGAAGTCGCGGCACCGTTCGTAATGCCGCACCAGTCCCGCGTTATAAGCATGTACCTCGTCCTCGCCGATCGGCTTGCCGCTTTGCAGCAATGTCATCAGGCGCCCGATACCGATCTGCACCAGATAAATACTGGTCGATTCCAGCGGCTCCAGAAAACCCGATGCCAGGCCCAGCGCCACCACATTCTTGACCCAGAAGCGCGCGCGGTGGCCGGTGGTAAAGCGTAGCAGCCGCGGCGCGCCCAGCGGCGCCGCGTCCATTTGGGCCAGCAACTGCTCGCGGGCGCGCTCTTCACTGATGTAGCGGCTGGAAAACACATGCCCGTAGCCGGTCCGGTTACGCAGCGGAATCCGCCACGACCAGCCGGCCTCCAGTGCGGTGGCGCGGGTATAGGGCGTCAGCGCCGTGCCGTGCCGCTCGCCCGGGCAGGCCCAGGCCCGGTCCACCGGTAGCCAATGGCTGTAATCGACAAACGGCTCGCCCAGCGTTTTACCCAACAGCAGGGAGGCGAACCCGGAGCAGTCGACAAACAGGTCGGCGGCAATCTCGCGCCCGTCGGCCAGCCGCAGACTGGCCACGGCGCCGTCGGGGCGGCGCGCGACGTCGACGACTTTGCCTTCGATGCGCTGGGCGCCACGTTGCAGGGCCAACGTACGCAGGAAAGGGCCGTACAAGGTCGCGTCGAAATGGTAGGCGTAGGTGAAATCGGCCCCGCTGTCGGGGGCTGGCAGGCAGAACTTATCGCGCATGCCCATGACGGTCGGCAGGCATTGTTCGCCCAAGGTGCCGAGCGTGTCCAGCTTGGCGGAGGTGCCATCGGCGGCCTGGTAGGCCCGCACATACTGGCCCCACAGGGCTGCCGATCCGTCCGTTTCGCCGAAATTGCCGAAGGTGTGGAAATAATTGCTGCCCGGCTCACGCCAGTTGCAGAAGTGGGCGCCCAGCTTATAGGTGCCGTTGGTGGCCCGCAGGAATTCGGCTTCGTCGACGCCGACGATGTCGTGGAACGCGCGGATCGATGGAAACGTGGCTTCGCCGACGCCCACGATCCCGACCTCTTCCGATTCCACCACGGTCACGCTGGTGCGCGGTAATCCGGACATCAGCGACAGTGCCGCCATCCATCCACTCGTGCCGCCGCCCAGTACTACGATGCGGTTAATGCTCGCATGCATTGCGTCTCCTTGGTCGTGCTGATTATTGTCAGTCTGCTGACCAATTGTACCTACGCATATGCACGATGCGTAGAAAATTAGTTTTGGTGTGGCAACGGGGTGGCAGCGGGGTGGCAACGGCGTGGCAACGGCGTGGCAAGGGCAGGGCAACAGTTGGGCAACTGAGCATTCCGCCAGCCATCGACAATAGCCCGGGCTCCTTATTGGGAACACGACTAGGCTATAATCGTTGTTTCCAGAATGCTGCCTTCTCTCGCCCATACCCCATGAAATCATCAGAAATCCGCGAAAAGTTCCTTAAGTTCTTCGAGTCAAAAGGTCACACGATCGTCCGTTCCAGCCCGCTGGTTCCCGGCAACGATCCGACCATGCTGCTGACCAATAGCGGCATGGTGCAGTTCAAGGACGTTTTCATCGGCACCGACACGCGTCCGTACAGCCGCGCCACCTCCGTGCAGCGCTGTGTGCGCGCCGGCGGCAAGCACAACGATCTGGAAAACGTCGGCTACACTGCGCGTCACCACACCTTCTTCGAGATGCTGGGCAACTTCAGCTTCGGCGATTATTTCAAGCGCGATGCGATCAACTACGCGTGGGAATTGCTGACCAAGGTGTACGCACTGCCGGCCGACAAGCTCACCGTGACCGTCTACCACGAGGACGACGAAGCCTACGATATCTGGGCCAAGGAAATCGGCGTGCCGGTCGAGCGCATCATTCGCATCGGCGACAACAAGGGCGCGCGCTACGCATCGGATAACTTCTGGCAGATGGCCGACACCGGCCCGTGCGGCCCGTGTACCGAGATCTTCTACGACCACGGCGCCGACATTCCGGGCGGCCCTCCGGGTTCGCCCGACGAAGACGGCGACCGCTTCATCGAAATCTGGAACCTGGTGTTCATGCAGTTCAACCGCGACGAAGCGGGCAACATGAACAAGCTGCCCAAGCCGTGCGTCGACACCGGCATGGGCATGGAGCGCCTGGCCGCCGTGCTGCAGCACGTGCACTCCAACTACGAGATCGACCTGTTCCAGAACCTGATCAAGGCGGCCGCCCGCGAAACCGGCGCGACTGACCTGGAAAGCAAATCGCTGCGCGTGATCGCGGACCACATCCGCGCCGCCTCGTTCCTGATCGTCGACGGCATCATCCCCGGCAGCGAAGGCCACGGTTACGTCCTGCGCCGCATCATCCGCCGCGCGCTGCGTCACGGTCACAAGCTGGGCCAGACCAAGCCATTTTTCTTCAAGCTGGTGGACGACCTGTCCATCGAAATGGGCACGGCCTACCCGGAACTGGCGGAAGCGAAGGAGCGCGTTGCACAGGTACTGAAAACCGAAGAAGAGCGCTTTGGCGAGACGCTTGAGAACGGCATGAAGATCCTGGAAGCGCAGCTGGCCAAGGATGCCAAGAACCTCGACGGCGGCACCGCCTTCACGCTGTACGACACCTACGGCTTCCCGCTCGATCTGACGGCCGACATCTGCCGCGAACGCGGCATCACGCTCGACGAAGCCGGTTTTACGGCCGCCATGGAGCAGCAGAAGAAAACCGCGCGCGCCGCGGGCAAGTTCAAGATGGCCGCGGCGGTCGAGTACACCGGCGAGAAAAACAAGTTCGTCGGCTACGAGAACCTGATCCACGGCAGCCATATCGTGGCGCTGTATGCCGAAGGCGCTTCGGTGCAGGAATTGAAAGCAGGGCAGGCCGGCATCGTGGTGCTCGACACGACGCCGTTCTACGCCGAGTCGGGCGGCCAGGTGGGCGACCAGGGCATGATCAACAATGGCGCCGGGCTGTTTGAAGTGGAAGACACGCTCAAGATCCAGGCCGACGTGTACGGCCACCACGGCGTGCTGGCCACCGGCGTACTGAAGGTGGGCGACACGGTCGACGCCAACGTGGACGAAGCCAAGCGTGGCCGCACCATCCGCAATCACTCGGCCACGCACCTGATGCACAAGGCGCTGCGCGAAGTACTGGGCGGCCATGTGGCGCAAAAAGGTTCGCTGGTCGATCCGGACAAGACCCGCTTCGACTTCTCGCACAACGCACCGCTGACGGCTGAGCAGATCGCGCAGGTCGAAGGAATCGTCAACCGCGAGATCCTGCAGAACCACGAAACGAAGGCGCAGCACATGTCGTTCGACGACGCCGTCAAGCACGGCGCCATGGCGCTGTTCGGCGAGAAGTATGGCGACGAAGTGCGCGTGCTCGACATCGGCTCGTCCAAAGAGCTGTGCGGTGGCGTCCACGTAGGCCGCACCGGCGACATCGGTCTCTTCAAGATCATCGCCGAAGGCGGTGTGGCCGCCGGTATCCGCCGCGTGGAAGCGGTGACGGGCGAAGGCGCGCTGGCGCTGGTGCAGTCGATGAACCGCCGCCTGCAGGAAGCGGCCGGCGCGCTCAAGACCAATCCGGAGGAGCTGACCTCGCGCATCGCGCAAGTGCAGGATCAGGTCAAGTCGCTGGAGAAGGAACTGGCCGCGCTCAAGTCCAAGCTGGCATCGGGGCAGGGCGACGAACTGGTCACCCAGGCCATCGACGTGAACGGCATCAAGGTGCTGGCAGCGACCCTGGAAGGGGCGGATGTTGCGCGCCTGCGCGAAACCATGGACAAGCTCAAGGACAAGCTGAAGACGGCGGCCATCGTGCTGGCCAGCGTGGCCGACGGCAAGGTCAGCCTGATCGCCGGCGTCACGGCCGACGCCACTTCGAAGGTCAAGGCCGGCGAGCTGGTCAACTTTGTGGCCCAGCAGGTGGGCGGCAAGGGTGGCGGACGTCCGGATATGGCACAGGCCGGCGGCACCGATCCGACCGGTCTGCCAGCGGCGCTGGCCGGCGTGGCCGCCTGGGTGGCGCAGCGCGGATAAGCGCGTCGGCGCGGGGCGGGCGCAGGCTGCGTTCGCCCCGCGCCGCCGCTCGCCAGCACAGGCTGCCCTGGCGTTTCGCGCCTCGGCAATGCCCTCCAGCGCAAGAGATTTGGTGAGAATCTGCCAACTTTGCTGCGACCGCAAATAACTGAAACTCTCAGTTGCGATCAGTAACTGATCAACTCGGCTCCCACCAGACTTACACGCAACTTACTGGATGTGTTTCCAAATCCTAAATTGTCGTTGTGACCATGCAACAGAACACTTATATTTTGGTGCGCTGCGTCAAAGCGGTAGATTTGGAGTATATTTGATTTGTGAGCACGCCAACCAACCGATGAGCAAGTCATGAGCGACACGACATTCGACAACGAGACCATGGACTATCAAAAGGAACTCGACGCCCGCGGCCTGAATTGCCCGCTGCCTATCCTGAAAGCCAAGAAAGCCCTGGCCGAGATGGAAACCGGGCAGGTGCTGAAGATCGTCGCCACCGATTCCGGATCGGTACGCGATTTCCAGGCTTTCGCCAAGCAGACCGGTAACGCGCTGATCGCGCACACCCAGAATGGCTATGAGTTCACGTTCCTGATGCGCCGCAAATAATCTGTGGCATACGCCGGGCTTCCTGTCCCGGCAACCGTTTCCGATCGCCCCGAGATGCATAATTAGGGGCTTTCCTCTACCTAAAAATCGCACGATCGTGCTTTAATTTAGCCCTGAAACGGTTTTTCTCATATAATCAATGCCACTTTAGACAAACGTCACCTATTTCACAAATTCAAAGGCACACCTATGAAAGTTCTGGTTCCCGTCAAACGCGTCGTCGACTACAACGTCAAGGTCCGCGTCAAGTCCGACGGCAGCGGCGTCGATATCGCCAACGTCAAAATGTCGATGAATCCGTTCGATGAAATCGCGCTGGAAGAGGCGATGCGCCTGAAGGAATCCGGCAAGGTGACCGAAGTGGTGGCCGTGTCGTGCGGCGTGACCCAGTGCCAGGAAACCCTGCGCACCGGCATGGCCATCGGCGCCGACCGCGCCATCCTGGTCGAGACCAGCGCCGAACTGGAACCGCTGGCCGTGGCCAAGCTGTTGAAAGCGCTGGCCGACAAGGAGCAGCCGCAGCTGATCATCCTGGGCAAGCAGGCCATCGACGACGACTCCAACCAGACCGGCCAGATGCTGGCGGCCCTGTTGGGCTGGCCGCAGGCGACGTTCGCCTCGAAAGTGGTGCTGGAAGACGGCAAAGTGACCGTCACGCGCGAAGTGGACGGCGGCCTGGAAACGCTGGCGTTGACGCTGCCGGCCATCATCACCACCGACCTGCGCCTGAACGAGCCGCGCTACGTGACGCTGCCGAACATCATGAAGGCCAAGAAGAAGCCGCTGGAAGTGGTCAAGCCGGAAGATCTGGGCGTGGACATCACCGCGCGCCTGAAGACGCTCAAGGTCGTCGAACCGGCCAAGCGCTCGGCCGGCATCAAGGTGCCGGATGCGGCCACGCTGGTGGCCAAGCTGCGCACCGAAGCCAAAGTTATCTGATCGCGGCCTGGCCGTCCTCACACAAAAATTACAGGAACAATCATGGTCGCATTAGTCATTGCTGAACACGACAACGCATCCCTCAAGGGAAGCACCCTCCACACCGTGACCGCTGCCGCCCAGTGCGGCGGCGACGTGCACGTGCTGGTCGCCGGCAGCGGCTGCGGCGCGGCCGCAGCCCAGGCAGCGGCGATTGCCGGCGTCTCCAAAGTGCTGGTGGCCGATGCCGCCCACTTTGCCGACGGCCTGGCCGAGAACGTGGCCGAGCAGGTACTGGCGCTGGCTGCCAGCTACTCGCACATCCTCGCTCCCGCCACCGCCTACGGCAAGAACATCCTGCCACGCGTGGCCGCCAAGCTGGACGTGGCGCAGATCTCCGAGATCACCAAGGTCGATGCGCCCGATACCTTCGAGCGCCCGATCTACGCCGGCAACGCCATCGCCACCGTGCAGTCGAGCGACGCGGTCAAGGTCATCACCGTGCGCACCACGGGTTTCGACGCCGCGCCTAGCGAAGGCGGCAGCGCCGCCACCGAAACCGTGACCGCCACCGGCGACTCGGGCAAGTCGAGCTTCGTCGGCCGCGAGCTGGCCAAGTCGGACCGTCCGGAACTGACAGCCGCCAAGATCATCGTCTCCGGCGGCCGCGGCATGGGCTCGGGCGACAACTTCAAGCTGCTCGAACCCCTGGCCGACAAGCTGAACGCCGCCATGGGCGCCTCGCGCGCCGCGGTCGACGCCGGCTTCGTGCCGAACGACTGGCAGGTCGGCCAGACCGGCAAGATCGTTGCGCCATCGCTGTACATCGCCGTCGGCATCTCGGGTGCGATCCAGCACCTGGCCGGCATGAAGGATTCCAAGACCATCGTCGCGATCAACAAGGATCCCGAGGCGCCGATCTTCTCGGTGGCCGATTACGGCATCGTGGGCGACCTGTTCGATGTGGTGCCTGACCTGGTCAAGCAGCTCGGCTAAATAGTGCTGTAAATGAGCGGTGTAGACACTACACCGCCTGCACACTAAGCCACGGCTGGCCCGGCACACAATGCCCGGCTTGGCGTGGCTTTTCTTTTGGAGACGACAATGAGCTACAACGCCCCCCTGAAGGACATGCTGTTCGCCATGAACGAACTGGCAGGCCTTGCCACCATCGGCCAGCTGCCCGGCTGCGAAGACGCCACGCCCGATACGGTCGAAGCGGTACTGGAAGAGAATGCCAAGTTCTGCAGCGCCGTGGTGGCGCCGCTGAACTACAGCAGCGACAAGGAGCCCAGCTTCTGGCACGACGGCCAGGTGACCACCTCGGCCGGCTTCAAGGAAGCCTACAAGGGCTTTGCCGAAGCGGGCTGGCAGGGTGTGCAGCATCCACAGGAATTCGGCGGCCAGGGCTTGCCCAAGCTGGTCGGCACGCCCTGCATCGAGATGCTCAACGCGTCGAGCATTTCGTTCGCGCTGGTGGCGCTGCTTAGCGACGGCGCCATCGAAGCGCTGCTCACCGCCGGCTCCGACGCCCAGAAGGCGACCTACCTGGAGCCGCTTATCAGCGGCAAGTGGACCGGCACCATGAACCTGACCGAGCCGCAGGCCGGTTCCGATCTGGCGGCCGTGCGTACCCGCGCCGTACCTCAGGGCGACGGCACCTACAAGGTGTTCGGCACCAAGATCTACATTACCTACGGCGAGCACGACCTGGCCGAGAATATCGTCCACCTGGTGCTGGCGCGTACGCCCGATGCGCCGGCCGGCGTGAAAGGAATCTCGCTGTTCATCGTGCCCAAGTTCCTGGTCAATGCCGACGGCTCGCTGGGCGCGCGCAACGATGCGCACTGCGTCTCGATCGAACACAAGCTGGGCATCAAGGCCAGTCCCACGGCGGTGCTGCAGTTCGGCGACCATGGCGGCGCCATCGGCACGCTGGTGGGCGAAGAGAACCGCGGCCTGGAATACATGTTCATCATGATGAACGCGGCGCGCTTCGGCGTGGGCTTGCAGGGCATCGGTCTGGCCGACCGCGCCTATCAGCAGGCCGTGGCGTTCGCGCGCGAGCGCGTGCAGTCGCGCGACCTGGCCGGTTCCGCCGGGCCGGTGACGATCATCCACCATCCGGATGTGCGCCGCATGCTGATGTCGATGCGCGCGCAGGTCGAAGCGGCGCGCGCGCTGGCGTATGTGGGTGCGGGGATCAGCGACATCGCCCATCACCATCCGGACGCCGACACGCGCGCCGCCAATCTGGCGGTGTACGAGTACCTGGTGCCGGTCATCAAAGGCTGGTCGACCGAGATGGCGCAGGACGTCACCCGCGACGGCGTGCAGGTTCATGGCGGCATGGGCTTTATCGAAGAGACGGGCGCGGCGCAGCACTACCGCGATGCCAAGATCCTCACCATCTACGAAGGCACCACGGCGATCCAGGCCAACGACCTGGTGGGCCGCAAGACGGTGCGCGACGGCGGCGCCGTGGCCAAGGCGATCCTGGCCGAAGTGGCGGCCACCGAAGCGCAGCTGGCTGCCGCCGGTGGCGCGGATTTTGTCGCGATCCACAAGCAGCTCAGCGCCGGCAGCGCGGCGTTGAACGAGGTGGTGGAGTATGTCGCGGCCAACATGAATTTGGACATCAAGGCCGTGTTTGCGGGCAGTGTGCCGTATCTGAAGCTGGCCGGGATCGTGCTGGGTGGATGGCAGATGGCGCGCGCGGCGCTGATCGCGCAGCAGAAGCTCGATGCGGGCGAGGGCGATGCCGGGTTTTACAAGGCCAAGATCGGCACGGCGCGCTTCTTTGCCGATCATATCCTGTCGCAGGCATCGGGCTTGCGCACCGCGATCGTGGAGGGGAGTGCGGGGGTTCTGGCGTTGACGGACGAGCAGTTCTGATTATTGCGGGTGATGTGAGCTTACGTGCCGCAACCATCGCCCACCAATCGTCGAACCGTCATCCCCGCGAAAGCGGGGACCCATAGAACGTCTGCTCATAGTCAGCATGGGTCCCCGCTTTCGCGGGGATGACGGCTCGAATCCTAGCGGTCTTCATCCGCTTGCCCCTTAGCGGGCTTAGCGGGCTAAGCGGACAATCAAATTACAACCGCATAATCGACCCGCTGGCATTCTTCACGCGGTCGCCGCGCTGCAAGCCTGGATCGCGGTCGAACTGAAACGCATTGCGACGGCCATTGTCGTACTGTACGTCCACGGTCCAGATGGTCTGTGCGTTGCGTTTTTCCGACAGCTTCTTGCCGGCGTATGCGCCACCCACGGCGCCGGCCACGGTCGCCAGCGTGCGGCCGCTGCCGCTACCTACCTGATTGCCCAGCAACGCGCCGACCGCGCCGCCGCCAACCACGCCCAGCGGGCTGGCATCGCCGCCGCGCTCTTCGGTGCGAATGCCCACTACCTTGCCGCAGTCCACGCACGTGGCCTTGTTCGAGCGGCGGCTGTCCTGGCGGTCGTTGGCCAGCGCGACTTTGTGGGAACGCTCGGCTTCGCGCAGGCATTTCTTGCGCTGACCGTTGTTGCGCTCGTCCTCGCAATCGCGCCGCTGCTCTTCATAACGGGCCTGCTCGCGGCGATAATCATTGGGCGCTGCCTGCACGGATGCTGCCAGGCTGCTGCTCAGTACAAAGGCCAGAAGGATAGCTTTTTTCATTATTATTTACTCCATATTGTTTAAACGTGAACTTTCACAGGTCGTTCTGGGCTATTGTAAGAGGGCGTGCGATTTGGCAAATAGTTCCCGTTCCAAACGGGCTCTGCCTTTCAGCAAGCTCTCTATAATGACAGCACAAGGCCCAGCATACAGCCTGCGGCCTGCGCCCGACACAAGGATTGCATTTTGAAACACTCCCGATTATTCGCGTCGTCAGCACCCGCGCTGACCCTGGCTCTTTTGCTGGCCGCTTGCGGTGGCGGGGGCGGCGGTGGCGGCGGTTCCGGCACACCCGCGCCCACACCGGCGCCACCGGACTCGCCCACACCGGTGCCCGTGCCCGCGCCGCCGCCCGGCTGCAAAATCCAGGTCGTGGCCGATAGCGAAGTGGCCGCCGGCAAGACCGCCTCGGCCAGCGTGCTGTCGTGCGGCCAGCCGCTTGGCGACGTGACCTGGACCCAGGTCAGCGGTCCGAGCGTGCAGCTGGTGGCCAGCCGCAATCCGACGGTCGCCATCGAAACGACCCAGACCGGCACGATCGGCCTGCGCGCCGACGTCACCCTGGCCGACGGCACCAGCACGTCCGGCACCGCCAGCATCACGGTCGGCGCGGCGCAGACCAACAGTTATGTCACGGTGCGCGCCGATCACTCCGTGCGCGTGGACACCAGCACCTCGGTGCGCGCCTGGCCGGTGCTCACCGGCGGGCAGACCGTCAGCAAGATCAGCTGGTCGCAGATCGCCGGGCCCACCGTGACGATGGATACGCGCGATCCGGAAGTGCTGATTTTTACCACGCCGAACGTGACGGCCGATACGCTGCTCAAGTTCCGCGCCACCCTGACCACCTCCAGCGGGCGCATCGATTACGACGACGTGGCCATCGGTATCGACCGCCAGGCCGCCCGTCCGGAAGGCTTTTTGTTCGAGCAGACCGCGCGCGTGCACCCGTACCGCCAGGCGTCGCAGTACGCCGGGGCGCTGACGCGCTGCGCCTACGACATCAGTCTGTACTACACCCCGTCGGGCCAGTCCAACTTCTGCCCGTCATCCAACCTGCCGCTGCTGGCGGCCGAGGCGGGGCCGGGCGGCGTGCCCACCGTGGCGCAGGTGATGGGCCGCGTGCTGGTGTCGCACGACTTCCTGGGCGCGAACTTCGAGCAGTTCCTGCTGACCCAGGATCCCCACGGCGACTTCCGCCGCCTGCTCGCCAGTGTCTCGGCGGTGGTGATCGGCTCGCACGTGCGGCCGAGTTTTTATAATCCGGCCACCGCCGCCATCTATCTCGATGCCGGCCAGCTGTGGCTCACCTCGCAGCAGCTCGACGTGGTCACCGAGGTGCCCGACTACCGCACCGACTTCGGCAACGAGCTGAACTTCAACGTGGCCGGGCGCGCGGTCAAGAACAACACCTACGCGCGCGCCAGCTTCGATTATCGCCGCCGCGGCGAGCGCGGCATCGACACGCTGGTGCCTGAGCTGGGCCGGCTGCTGTACCACGAACTGGCCCATGCCGGCGACTTCCTGCCCGCCACGGACCGCAACATCAACCCGGCCCTGTCGATCTGGAATCACGTCGCGCTGCGCCTGACCCGGCTTTCATTGGTGTCGGATGCGCTGGCGGCGGCCTATCCGCTGACCTCGCAGGAGATGCGCGGCCTGGGCCAGGTGCAGTTCATCGGCGCCAAGGCGACGCCCGAGCAGCGCGCCTACACGGCGGCCGACGCGGGGCGCTTTTTCGGCGGCGATGTGGCCAGCAACGACTATGCCTACGCCATCAATGGCACCAGCAACTCGCGCGAAGATCTGGCCATGCTGTTCGAAGAATTCATGATGGTGTACCGGCATAACATCCGCTACGACCTGGCCTTCACCAACGTCTACACCGAAGGCATGACCACGGAGAACCTGACGGTGGCGTGGGGCCAGCGCGGCCGCATAGCCGAGCCGGCCATCAAGCCGCGCGTCAAGCTGGTGCTCAACCGCGTGGCGCCGTGGATCGATCAGACCGAGGTGGATCGCCTGCCGGCGCCGGTGATGATGGTGCCGGGCACCACCTGGGGGCAGAACCTGACCGTGGGCGCCAGCTTTGCCAGCAGAAGCTCGGCCAGCATGATCGAGTCGGCCGCCGAGCGGGCCGCGCGCGCGCGGGCCGATGTGCGCCAGCGGGTGCCCGGGCACGTGCAGTAGCAAGAACGGCCGTGGCGTGAACGAAAAGGGCCGGCAGTCACACTGCCGGCCCTTGGTCGTTCGCGGTCGGTTTTCTGGGGCCGCCTGGCGCCGTCAGCCGTAGGCGCCGCCTGTGTAGAGCAGGTCGAACAGGCGCGCCATGGTGCCGATCACGGTGATGGCGCCGGCCAGCATGGTGGTCACCAGCAGCACCGCCAGCGGCCAGTTGGAGGCCGAACTGCGCCCGGACCCGGCATTGAACCTGGCATCCCATTGTTCGTCGCTCATCAGACCCAGCACCAGCGCCTCGATGAAGCCGGCAATGCTCGACAGCAGCAGCGGCAGCACCTTGAAGAACCAGTTGGCCTCGGGCGCCAGGCCATAGATCATGCCGCACACGGGCAGACTGGCCACGTGCAGTAGGCCGATCTTGTCGAGACTGCCACGCAGATAAAAGCGGTGGGCGCCCACGCCGCCCAGCAGCAGGGCCAGCAGGGTGGTGAAGGTCTTGTTCTTGTGCGGCGTCGGCATGGATGATGTTCGAGTGCGAACTTGAATGCGGGAAAGCTGGCAGTATCGGTCAAAAGGCCGCGCCGGGCAGCTTTTTTTTGCTGGCGCGGGGCCGTGGCGCGCTAACGCATTTACACCAGCCATGGCGGTATCGGCCGAAATCAGTCATAATCTTCGATTCGGCCCGAACTGCGCGCCCTGTTGTCATTAACGCTTGCTGCTGCGCGGCATTGCGCGCTATAATTGTCGGCTTTTTCCGCCCAGCACAACTTTTTGGAATTATTATGGTCGTTATTCGTTTAGCTCGTGGAGGCGCCAAAAAGCGCCCGTTCTTCAACATCGTTGCAACGGACTCGCGCAATCGCCGCGACGGCCGCTTCATCGAGCGCATCGGTTTTTACAACCCGATGGCAGCTGGTGGCGAAGTCGGCCTGCGTATCACCGCAGACCGTCTGGCTTACTGGCAAGGCGTTGGCGCACAACTGTCGCCAACCGTTGCTCGCCTGGTCGCAAGCCAGCCAGCAGTAGCAGCCTAAGCAGGTTCAGGGTTGAGCGTGTCAGTGCCTGGAGCAGCTATCCAGAACGGGGTGCAAGTCCCTGACGACCTGACGCAAGTCGGGTACGTGTCCGGCGCCTTCGGCGTCACCGGGTCGATACGGGTAACACCGTTTTCCACCGATGCGGATGCGTTGCTGAGCGTGAAATCCTGGTGGCTGGATAAACCCAGCCTGCAGTCCGTGCAAGTGCGGACGGCAAAATTGCACGGCGGCGACGTCGTGTGCACCTTGGTCGGCCTGAGCGGGCGCGATGCCGCGGAGGCGCTGAAAGGCGCAGCCGTCTCGATCCCGCGCAGTGCATTTCCAAAGTTGCCTGAAGATGAGTTTTACTGGTCCGATCTGATCGGACTGCATGTCGTCAACGTCGAAGGGCACGCCCTCGGCACCGTGAGCGACATGATGCACAACGGCGCCCAGTCGATCCTGCGTATTACGCCGGTCGCTGATGCTGCCGCAGAACAGGCGCCCGAGCGCCTGATTCCGTTTGTAGACCAGTTCGTCAAGACGGTCGATCAAGCGACGAAAACAATTACCGTGGACTGGGGTCTGGATTATTAAGGCCGCAGTCGCACTGCAGGGCGCGCAGGCGTCCGGGCTGAGGGGAGTGCGCGATGCAGTTTGATGTCGTCACCCTGTTTCCCGAGATGTTTGCCGCGTTGACGCAGTCGGGGGTGACCCGGCGCGCTTATGAACAGCAGCGCTGGGGCCTGTCGACCTGGAATCCCCGTGATTTCACCACCGACAACCACCGTACCGTCGACGACCGCCCGTATGGCGGCGGACCGGGCATGGTGATGCTGGCCAAGCCGCTGGAAGCGGCCATCGGCGCGGCGCGCAAGCGCCAGGTGATGCTGGAGTTGCCGGTGCCGCGCGTGCTGTTCATGTCGCCGCAGGGCAAGCCGCTGACCCACGACAAGGTCATGCAGTTGAAGAACGAAGCCGGGCTGGTGATCCTGTGCGGCCGCTACGAAGCGGTTGACCAGCGCTTGCTGGACCGGGTCGTGGATGAGGAAATCAGTTTGGGCGACTTTGTGCTCTCGGGCGGCGAATTGCCGGCGATGGCGCTGATGGATGCGGTGGTGCGGCAGTTGCCTGGCGTGCTGGGCGACGATGCCTCGGCAATCGAAGACAGTTTTGTCAACGGCCTGCTCGATTCGCCCCATTACACCCGCCCCGACAATTACGAAGGCGTGGGCGTGCCGCTGGTGCTGATGGGTGGCAATCACGCGGAAATCGTCAAGTGGCGGCGTGAGCGCATGCTCGAAGCGACGGCCAGGAAACGGCCCGATCTGCTGGTCAAGGCGCGTGGCGCCGGGCTGCTGACGAAGGCCGATGAAAAGTTTTTGGCGGGTTTATAAACCCGCTGCGGTACCAGGCAACACCAAGCAATACCAGTTAGTACCCTGTAAGACCTGAGCGCGCGCATGTTGCACGCGCTCGAACCCCATCCTCTACTGGGCCTCCCGACACTGGGTGTAAGAGCAGTGTGTCAGTGTCGGTGCGCCAGCATGATGGTTATCGGAGTGTTAAAAATGAATCTGATTCAAACTCTTGAGCAAGAAGAAATTGCCCGTCTGGGCAAGACTATTCCTGACTTCGCGCCAGGCGATACCGTTATCGTCAACGTCAACGTGGTCGAAGGTACGCGCAAGCGCGCCCAGGCTTACGAAGGCGTGGTCATCTCCCGTCGTAACCGTGGCCTGAACTCGAACTTCATCGTTCGTAAGATCTCGTCCGGCGAAGGCGTCGAGCGTACGTTCCAGCTGTATTCCCCGCTGATCGCATCGATCGAAGTCAAGCGTCGTGGTGATGTTCGCCGCGCCAAGCTGTACTACCTGCGTGAGCGTTCGGGTAAATCGGCACGTATTAAAGAAAAACTGCCAAACCGTCGCGCTTCCACCGCTGCTGCTAAGTAAGCTGCTGCTGTGTATTGCGAAAAAGGCATCCCTCACCGGATGCCTTTTTTACTTTTAGGACAAACTGTTGGCAAATATTCCATTCGACCCTGAACAGCTGCCCATCGATGCCTTGGGCGGCGAAGCGGCATTGACGCCCGACCAGCTGGCGGCCGACTGGCTGCGCCAGCGCTTCGCCAGTCCGCCGGCGCAGTGGGAGCCGGAGCGCTTCGAGGAGCCGATCGTCAAGCGCGCCGTGATGACGCCGGCCGCCGTGCTGGTGCCGCTGGTGCAGCGCGCGGAGGGGCTGACCTTGCTGCTGACCCAGCGCACCGCGCATCTGACCAATCACGCGGGGCAGATCAGCTTTCCCGGTGGCCGGGCCGAGGACTACGACGCCACGCCGGTGGAGACGGCCCTGCGCGAAACCGAGGAAGAGATCGGCCTGGACCGGCGCTATATCGAGGTGATCGGCGAGCTGCCCGACTACCTGACCGCCACCGGCTACCGGGTCACGCCCGTGGTGGCGCTGCTCACGCCCCCGTTCGAGCTCAGGCCCGATCCCAACGAGGTGGCCGAGATTTTCGAAGTGCCGCTGGAATTCCTGATGGATGGGATGAATCACCAGCGCATGTCGTTCGACTTGCCGGAAGGGGCAGGGCGGCGTAGTTTTTATGCGATGCCGTACCAGCGCTTCTTCATCTGGGGCGCGACGGCGGGCATGCTGCGCAATCTGTTTCATTTCTTGCGCGCATAAAGCGCGCAGCGAGGGCGGCTCGTGGTGCGCGCGCGCACTATCGGTCCGGCCCGGCGTTCAGGGGGAAATAGCACATAAGTTTGATTCCAGCACGTCCATGCGCTATCGTAGCGGGCAATGCGGTATTGCTTCATTTCAAAAGGACGTTCATGACATTTCTCTCCATTCTTTGCGCGCTGCTCATCGAGCAACTCAAGCCGTTACGCGCAGACAATCTGATTTATGCCGAGATCAAGGGGTTCGCCATCCGCATGGAAGGGTGGTTTAACGCCGGCGACGCGTCCAACGGTCGCCTGGGCTGGATCCTGATGATGGCCGCCCTGATGGTGCCCACCGCCGCCGTGTACTACGTGCTGCTGCGCTACGACTGGATCTTCGCCGCCTTCGCCTGGAACGTGCTGATCGTCTACCTGACCCTGGGCTTCCGCCACTACAGCCACTACTTCACCTCGATCCAGATCGCCCTGTCCGCCGGCGACGACGCCGCCGCGCGCGCACTGCTGGCCGAATGGGCGCGCATCGACACGGTCGGCATGGACAGCGGCGAAGTGGCGCGCGTGGCCGTGGAAAAGTCGCTCATCACCACCCACCGCAACGTGTTCGGCGTGTTCTTCTGGTTCCTGATGCCACTCGGCCCCGCCGGCGCGGTGATGTACCGCGTGTCCGAATACCTGGCGCGCGCCTGGAACGAGCCGGACCACATGCGCAACGAAGCCTTCGGCCAGTTCGCCGCCAAAGCCTTCTACTGGATCGACTGGCTGCCGGTGCGCCTGACCGCCGTGGCGTTCGCCGTGGTCGGCAACTTTGAAGACGCCATTTACGCGTGGCGCAATTTTGCCCACCGCTGGAGCGACGAAGCGCGCGGCATCATCCTGTCGGCCGGCGGCGGCGCCATGGGCGTGCGCCTGGGTACGCCCAACGAGAACGCCTCCAAAGTACTGCCGCCGGACGCGGCCATTGTCGACTCGACCGACAGCGAAGCGGAAATCATGCCGGGCGAGGAGCCGAATGCGCGCGCGCTGCAAAGCACCGTGGGCCTGGTCTGGCGCGCTTTGCTATTATGGATGATGTTGCTGCTGTTGCTGTCCGGCGCCAACTGGCTGGGCGGGGCGGATTAGGGTGCCATGCACCCGGATAGTGCACTCGATGCTTTCGCAACAGCAGTGCTTCCGACTAGCAACCCGCAACTCTTCTATAAGATATAATACCGAAGAATCAGCGCAGCACCGACTAGCGGCCCGCCTACCCGGCGAGTTCCTTTCATCCAACTGGTCCCACAGCACCCATGGTTGAGCCTACCGACAGCAAGATCGAAATCTCAGAAGAGTTTTTCATTCTTGGCCTCACCAGTGATGGCAAGCAGTTCCGTCCCAGCGACTGGGCCGAGCGGCTGGCCGGCGCCATGTCGTGCTTCAAGCCGGCCGGTTCCGGCGGCGGGCGCAACGCCCACCTGCAGTACTCCCCCTACGTGCGTCCGACCATCCTGAACGGCGTGCGCGCCGTGGTGGTCAACGGCAACCTGCGCAAGATCGAACCGCTGGCCTACCATTTCGTGGTCGACTTTGCCAAGGACAACGACCTGCAGGTGGTCGACGCCTGCTTCCTGCCTTTGCCGGGCGAAAACAAGGGCTGACGCGGCGCGAGAACCGTTCTCAGACCTAACGTGTGCGGTTGTCGCTTTGAGCGGGATCAAACGCCCACGTGATCCCCCGCGTTAGCGTGGCACTTCGATTACGCGTTCAACGCGAGGGGAGAGCCATCATGCGCATCGGTGAAATCTGTACTGTCCAAACGATTTACTGCACCGGCGACGAAACCGTCCAGGGCGCAGCTTTGTTGATGCGCAAGCATCACGTGGGCGACGTGGTGGTGGTCGAGCAGCCCGACGGCGAACACATCCCCGTCGGCATCCTCACCGACCGCGACATCGTCGTGTCCGTCATCGCGCTGGGCCTGGACCCCGGCAGCCTGCTGGTGAGCGACATCATGAGCGACGACCTGCTCACCGCCATGGAAGACGACGACGTGGTCGAGACCATCGAGCGCATGCGCTTCCGGGGCATCCGCCGCGTGCCTGTGGTCAACCGCGACGGCAATCTGACGGGCATTGTCAGCGTCGACGACCTGCTGGAATTTCTGGCCGAAGAGATGGGCGAGCTGTCGCGTATCAGCTCGCATCAGCAAGCGCGCGAAAAACGCGCGCGGCAATAGCGGCGCGCGCAGGACAGCGGCATGCCACGGATGGGCACACAGGCGGCGGCGCGGTCTGCTACTATGGACGGTAGCTTTCCGCCCGCCATTTTCCTTGCCTGCCTCCCCCATGCTTACGACGACCCGCTGGACCGTTCTATCTGCCGTATACTTTGCCGCCCAGGGGTTAGCAGCTCCCGCGTTAGCGGCCCCCGCGTTAGCCGCCCCCGCGCTCGCTGCCGGCGCGGCCCATGCGCTGCCCAAAGGCGTGGTGCAGGGCCCGTCCGTCGAAGGCATCACCGAGTACCGCCTGCCCAACGGCCTGACGGTGCTGCTGTTTCCCGATACCAGTAAGCCCAGCGTGACCGTCAACGTCACCTATCTGGTCGGCTCGCGCCACGAGAACTATGGCGAGACCGGCATGGCGCACCTGCTCGAGCACATGATGTTCAAGGGCGCGCCCAAGAACCGCCGCATCACCGAGGAATTCAGCCGGCGCGGCATGGAGTACAACGGCACCACGGCGCTGGACCGCACCAACTATTACGAAGTGTTTCCGGCCGGCGACGACAACCTCAAGTGGGCGCTGCAGATGGAAGCCGAGCGCATGGTCAAGGCCTTCATCGCCAAGAAGGACCTGGACGCCGAGATGACGGTGGTGCGCAACGAATACGAGAGCGGCGAGAACTCGCCCGGCGCGGTGCTGATGAAGCGCATGCAGAGCATCGGCTACGACTGGCACAGCTACGGGCGCTCGACCATCGGCAACCGCAGCGATATCGAGAACGTCAAGATCGCCAACCTGCAGGCGTTCTACCGCACCTACTACCAGCCCGATAACGCGGTGCTGCTGGTGGCCGGCAAGTTCGACCCGGCACGCACGCTGCAATGGATCGGCCAGACCTTCGGCGCCATCCCCAGGCCCACCCGTACCTTGCCGACCTTCTGGACGGTGGAGCCGGCCCAGGACGGCGAGCGCAGTTTCACCGTGCGCCGCCAGGGCGACGTGCAGGTGATCGCGCTGGGCTACAAGATGCCCGGCGCGCTGCACGACGACAGCGACGCGCTCAGCTTCGCCTCCGACATCCTCGGCAGCGCGCCCACGGGCCGCCTGCACAAGCTGCTGGTCGAAAGCGGCAAGGCCAGCGAAGTGTTCGCGCACGGGCAAACCGGCTATGCGCCGGGCATGCAGTACGTGGGCGCGGTGGTGCGCAAGGGCGATCCGATCGAGCCGGTGCGCGAGGCGCTGGTCCAGGCGGTCGAAGGCTTCGCCGCCACGCCGCCCACCAAGGCCGAGATGGAGCGCGTACGCCGCACCTATACCAACGACATGGAAAAGAGCCTGAACGATCCGCAGCGGGTGGGCGTGGCCCTGTCCGAGGCCATCGCGCTGGGCGACTGGCGCCTGTTCTTCGTGGGGCGCGAGCGCATCGCCAGCATGACGGCCGAGGAAGTGGCGGCGGCGGCCGGGCGCTATCTGCGCCGCGACAACCGCGTCACGGGCCACTTCCTGCCGGACGACGCGCCGCTGCGCGCCGAGATCCCGGCCGCGCCCAGCGCCGAGGCGGTGCTCAGGGGCTTCAAGCCCGCCACCACGGCGCAGCAGGCGGAAGACTTCGAGCCCAGCCAGGCCAACATCATGAAGCGCACCACGCTCGCCACGGCCGGCGGCATCAAGCTGGCGCTGCTGCCTAAAAAGAACCGCGGCCAGGCGGTGTCGGTCGACCTGCGCCTGCACTGGGGCGACGAAAAGAACCTGTTCGGCAAAGGCGCCATTGTCGGCCTGACCAGCGCCATGCTCACGCGCGGCACCAGCAAGTACACGCGCGAGCAGCTCTCCGACGCCTTCGACGAACTGAAGGTGTCGGGCAGCCTGCTGCAGTTCGAGACCACGCGCGCCAATCTGGCGCCGGCCCTGCGCCTGGTGGCCCACGTGCTGCGCGAGGCGAATTTTCCCGCGGCCGAATTCGAACAGCTGCGCGGCCAGTCCATCGTCGCCGTGGAGGCCGAGCGCAACGAGCCCGAAGCGCTGGCCGCGCGCGCGCTGGCCGAGCACTACAACCACTATCCCAAGGGCGACGTGCGTGCCAGCCAGACCATCGCCGAAGACCTGGCCGACCTCAAGGCGGCCAAGCTGGAAGACGTGCGCGCGTTCCACCGCGACTTTTACGGCGCCTCGCAGGGTGAGCTGGCCATCGTGGGCGACTTCGACGCGGCGGCCATCCCCGCGCTGGTCACCGAATTGTTCGGCAACTGGCCCAGCCGCGCCGCGTATGCGCCGGTCAAGCGCAGCATCGCCACGGTGGCGCCGCTCACGCGCGTGATCGACGCCCCCGACAAGGAGAACGGCGTGGTCAGCGCGCGCCTGGAGCTGGACCTGAACATCGACGACCCGGATTATCCCGCCCTGATGCTGGCCAATCATATCTTCGGCGACGGCGGACTCGATTCGCGTCTGATGACGCGCATCCGCCAGAAGGAAGGGCTGTCGTACGGCGGCGGCTCGCAGCTCGACGCCGGCGACATCGACCGGGCCGGCACCTTTGGCATGAGCGCCATCGCCGCGCCCAGCAACCTGGCCAAGGTCGACGCGGCCATGCGCCAGGAGCTGGCGCGGGCGCGCAGCACCGGCTTTACCGCGCGCGAACTGGCGTCGGCCAAGTCGGGCGTGCTGCAGCAGCGCATGCAGAACCGTACGCAGGACGCCACCGTGGCCAGCTCGTGGGCCTCGTACCTGTTCCTGGGTCACAGCTTCGAGTGGAGCCAGGCGTTCGAAGCGCGCCTGGCCGCCGTCACGCTGGCCCAGCTCAATGCGGTGTTCAGCAAGGCCATCGACCCGGCGGCGCTGAGCGTGGTGGTGGTGGGCGACCGCAAGAAAGCGGACGCTGTCAAATAACCTGTTTCACCTCGGCAACAACTTGCTAGCAAATCATCAGGACTTGCGCTATGATGTTTCTCTAGGGAAGCAAATGCTTCCCTAGGACAACATTGAGGGTGGATCAGGAATGGTCAAGATCAAACAGAAGGATACCTCGTTCGAGGGCAAGGTGGTGTTGGTGACCGGCGCGGCCGGCGGCATCGGACGCGCGGCGGCACTGGCGTTCGGCCGGGCCGGCGCCAGCGTGGTGGTGGCCGACACCTCGGTCGATGGCGGCCACGCCACGGCGGCGATGATCGTCGAGGCGGGCGGCAAGGCGCTGTTCGTGCATACCAATGTCACCAAGGCCAACGAGGTTGAAGCGCTGATCGACAAGACCGTGTCGATGTACGGGCGGCTCGACTGCGCGTTCAACAATGCCGGTATCGATGAAGACGCCATTCCCCTGGCGGAAGCGGACGAAGCGGCGTTCGACCGCATCGTCAACGTCAACATCAAGGGCGCGTGGCTGTGCATGAAGTACGAGATCCGCCAGATGCTCAAGCAGGGCGGCGGGGCGATCGTCAACACGGCCTCGGTGGCCGGGCTGGCGGGCGCGCCCACGCAACCGATCTACGCCGCCACCAAGCACGCCGTGGTGGGGCTGACCAAGACCGCCGCGGCCGAGTATGCGCGCGCGGGCATCCGCATCAACAGCGTCTGCCCGGGCGTGATCAACACGCCGATGATGGCGCGCGCGCTGCTCAAAGAGCCGCAGCGCGAGACCAGCCTGCGCAGCTCGCATCCGATCGGGCGCTTCGGCGAGCCGGCCGAAATCGCCAACGCCGCCTTGTGGCTGTGTTCGGATCAATCGTCGTTCGTCACCGGCCACCAGCTGGCCGTCGACGGTGGCCTGACGGCGATGTAGTCGCCAACCTGAAAGCCAGTTACTTCGGGCCCGGAGCAGCAACGCACCTGCTCCGGCACCGAAGGCGAATGCGTTGTTACGTGGTGCTCAGCTCGGCCACGAAGTCGTACAGATCGCCGCGGAAGTAGGAGCGGCAGAATTCGATCGCGCGCCCGTCGCGCAGAAATCCCAGCCGCTCCACGCACAGGCCGGCGTCGCCCACCTTCGACTGCAGCAACTCGGCCTGCTCAGCATTGAGCAGCAGCGCCGACAGCCGCTGCAGCGCCCGCACGGGCCGGTTGCCGGCCGCGTCCAGCGCCTCATACATCGACACTCCCACCGCCTCCAGCGACGGCAGCCCGCTCGCGGCAATCGTCGCGTACTCCAGGCACATGGGAATATCGTCGGCATAGCGTATCCGGTGAAAGCGGTACACCGGCGCCCCGGGCGACAGGCGCAGGCGCAGCGCTTCTTCCGGCGTGACCGTGCCGCTGGCGCGCTTGAGCCAGACGCTGCGCGGCGTGCGCCCGCGCGAGCGCATGTCTTCCGAAAACGACGTCAGCTTGGCGAAGTTCTTTTCGATGCGCGTGTTGATGAAGTTGCCCGAGCCGGGCCGGCGCACCAGCAAGCCTTCGCCCACCAGCCCGTCGATGGCCTTGCGCACCGTAATGCGCGAGATGCCCAGGCCGGCCGCCAGCACCCGCTCGGCCGGCAGCGCTTCTTCCGGACCGAACACGCGCTGGTCCACCGCCTCGCGCAGTGCGCGCTGTAATTGCTGGTAGAGCGGAAGGCTGCTGGTCTCGGCCAGCTTTTGCATCAGGCCCGCTAGTGTCGTCATACCAGATCGCTCTCTTTGTTGAAGTGGTGGTTTTTACCACACCTGTGGTCTGCCCCAACTTGGGGGACCCCGATAATACCAAAAAAGACCACCAGCGGCATCAGCGCCCGTGCCGCGCCGTGCTTTTTTCTCGACCCGACCAGACCACTTAGGGAAACGATCCCATAGTGGTATTTCGTTATCGAATCGGCATAGGAAAAAACCAAGAAATTGGTAGTGATCTGGTATGCAACGACTGTATATTGGCGTTAGATTGGTTTTAGCGCTGGCGCGCCAATCGGCCACAAGCCCGTCAAAAAACAAAATGTTAGTACCCGCCAACAGTATCGGTTCAACATCAGGAGAGTCGTCATGAAGCAGTCTCAGGCAGCAATGTATGCAGCAGCAAATCCAGGCGCAACCATGGACAATGCCAGCGCCCGGCCCCGTGCGGCCGGCCGTAATGTGTCCAACCGACTGACGCCCGCGGCATTGGCGGCGGCGGTACTGGTATTGAATGTGGCTATGCCGGCGCACGCCCAGACGGCCGCCGCCGCCGCGCCGGCCGCCGCCGACTCGCCCGACAATGTCGTCATCGTCAGCGGCATTCGCGCCTCGCTGCAGCAATCGCTCGCCGTCAAGCGCCGCGCCTCGGCCAACGTGGAAGTGATCACCGCCGAAGACGTGGGCAAGATGCCCGACAAGAACGTCGCCGACTCGCTGCAGCGCCTGCCCGGCGTGAACATCAGCTCCTCGGCGGCCGGCTCCGGCGGCTTCGACGAAAACGACCGCGTCAGCCTGCGCGGCACCGCTCCCAGCCTGACCCAGACCGTCATCAACGGCCATGCGCTGTCGTCGGGCGACTGGTTCGTGCTCGACCAGATCGGCGGCGCCGTCGGCCGCAGCGCCAGCTACTCGATGCTGCCCTCCGAGATCGTCGGCCAGATCGTCGTGCGCAAGAGCCCCACGGCCGACCTGATCGAAGGCGGCGTCTCCGGCACCGTCGACATCATCACCCGCAAACCGCTCGACTTCAAGCAGCCGCTGTCGCTGGAAGGCTCGATCCAGGCGGTGCACGCCACCTTGCCCGGCAAGACCGATCCCCAGTTCAGCGGCCTGGTCAACTGGAAGAACGCCAGCAACACCTTCGGCATTCTGCTGCAGGGCTTCTCCGAAAAGCGCAGCCTGCGCCGCGACGGCCAGGAGCTGCTGCAGTACACCCAGATCTCGCCGACCAGCCCGGTCGCCGTGGCCCATCCGGACCTGGCCAACGTGTTCTTCCCACGCCTGATCGGCTCCTCGCTGTTCGAGCAGGAACGTCACCGCAAGGGCGGCCTGGTCGATCTGCAGTTCAAGCCCAGCCGCGACTTTTCGCTGGAAGCGACCTACTTCAGCTCCAAGCTGGAAGCGTCGAACTACAACCGCAACTTCATGACGGACCTGAACGGCTCCGGTGCCATCGGCGGCGGCGTCTCGCCCGACCCTGGCTACGTGGTGCGCAACGGCACGTTGACCCAAGCCTCGTTCACCAACAAGGGTACGGCCGCGGCGCCCCTGCGCTACGGCATCGTCGACGACATCGTCCGTAACGGCGCCTACTCCAAGACCGATTTCTTCGACCTGGCCGCCATGTACCGCGTCAGCGACAAGCTGCTGTTCCGCGCCCAGGCCGGCAAGACGCGCGGCAACGGCGCCACCACCGCGCAGGACGTGTACGAAGGCGACATCAACAACTCCGGCGTGAGCTACCAGCTCAATGGGATGGGCAGCCCGGCCACGGTCAAGTTCCCGAACTACAATACCGCAGTCTTCACCGGCACCATCCTCGACTGGATCTTCGGCGCCAGCCCGGCCACCACGGTCGATGAAGAGACCTACGGCCAGATCGATGCGGAATACCGGGTCGACATGGGACCGCTGCGCGAAATCAAGTTCGGCGTACGCGGCACCAAGCATGACCGCAGCAACTACACCGTGGCGCAAGGCCCGAACGACCGCGCCAAGCCCGGCACGGCCGACAGCAATCCGGCCTGGAACAACAGCACCTATCCGTCCGACTTCGGCAGCGACCTTGGCGGCGACTTCCCGAAGAACGTGTGGCAAATCGACCGCGCGGTGCTTGACGCCTGGGGCGACCTGCACTCGAACCGCAATCCGAACCGCACCTACTACCCGGACATGTTCGACCTGACCGAGAAGACCAAGGCGTTCTACGTATCCGGCGAGCTGGAAGGGGAGGCATGGAGCGGCAATGTGGGTGTGCGCGTGGTGCGCACCGATGGCGTGTCGAACGGCTATCAGATCCTGCCGAACCAGCCTGCAGGCGGCTCGCTGCCGGCCTTCCCGTGGGGCGGCTTCGTGCAGCAGACCAGCATCGAGAACAACCACACCTATGCGCTGCCGAGCGCGAACGTCAAGATCGACGTGAACCAGGACGTGGTGGCCCGCTTCGGCGTCTCGCGCACCATGACCCGGCCCGACTTCGGCGCGCTGGGCGGCACCGTCACGCTGACCGACGAAACCCATACCGGCAACGGCGGCAACGCCAATCTGAAACCGGTCCTGTCGAACAACATCGACGCCACCGTGCAGTGGTACTTCGCTCCGCGTGCGCTGGCTTCCGTCGGCGTGTTCTACATGGATCTGCACAACTACGTCGGCTACGGCAAGAGCATCGGCAACTACATCGACAGCCGCGCTTCGCAGCAGAGCGGCCGTCCGGTGTTCGCCGACTACGAGATCACCTCGCCGACCAATGTGCGCGCATCGATCAAGGGCCTGGAAATGGCCTTGCAGCTGCCGCTGGGCGCAGGCTTCGGCGCCGACGGCAACGTCACGTTGGCCGACTCCAAGCAGGCG
>CALRYE020000026.1:0-52939 GCA_943372275.1 Janthinobacterium lividum | reverse complement strand
AGCAGAAAATGCGACATGGCGCCGATGCGCTTGCGCGGATGCCACAAGGTGATCGACACGCACGAGCCGAGCAAGGTGCGGCACCGAAAGCTGGCATCGCCCACGAAATAATCGCCCGGCTGCAGGAAAATATCGATCAGGTCGGGCGACTCCACGCTCACGCCTTGCGGTACAGCGACGGCGCAATCGACGTCACCGCATTCGTGATGTCATTGAGCGACTCGGCATGGCCGATCACCAGGCAGCCGTCGGCCTTGAGGGTAGCGGCAATGCGCTCGACCACGGCGCGCTTGGTCGGCCCGCTGAAGTAAATCATCACATTACGCAGAAACACCATGTCGAACTGCCCCAGCGCCGGCAGGGCCGTATTCAAATTCACCTGGCCGAACTGCACACGGCGCCGGATCGAGGCATCCACCAGCATGGTGCCTTGCTGGCTGCCGCCGCCCTTCAGACAGTACTTGCGCAGCAGGTCCTGGGGAATGTGCCTGGCGCGCTCCATCGGATAATGCCCGGCCTTAGCCTTGTGCAGCACGCGCGTGCAGATGTCCGAGCCCAGCACTTCCCAGGCGCCAGTCGGCCCCAGGCAGTCGGCCAGCACCATGGCGATGCTGTAGACTTCCTCGCCGCTGGAGCAGGCCGCGCTCCACACGCGGAACGGCTGGCTGGACGAACGCGCCCCCATGGCGCGCTCGCGCAGCAGGGCGAAGTGGCTGGCCTCGCGGAAAAAATACGTCTCGTTGGTGGTCAGCAGGTCGATTGCCGCCTGCACCTCGTCCGGATCGTCTCCATGCTGCAGCAGCTGGAAATACTCGCCATAGCTGTCGACGCCGCAGTGAGCCAGCCGCTTGGCCAGCCGTCCGCTGACCAGCGCGTGTTTGGCGTCGGACATGGTGATCCCGGCGGCGTCGAAAATGAACCGCTGGAACTGGGTGAATTCGCCCTGGCTCATCGCCGGGCGCTGCAAGGTTGCCTCCATCGCCCCTCCTAGTCCGCCAGCGCCAGCGCCGGCTCGCTCACGCCCAGCCCGGAAAACACATGGTCGATGGCCAGCAGGATCACGAACTTGCTGTTGATCTTGCCCATGCCGGCGATGAAGTCGTTGCGGATGTGGGCGCCGAAGGCCGGCGCCGGCTCGATATCGTCGTCGGCGATCTCCAGCACCGCATTGACGGCGTCGACCACCACGCCGATCACCTGACGCTCGCCCTCCTCCTCGACTTCGACGATGATGATGCAGGTGCGCTTGGTCACCGGCGCCGGGGTGCGCCCGAAGCGCACCGCCAGGTCCATCACCGTCACCACCGAGCCGCGCAGGTTGATCACCCCGCGGATGCAGTCGGACATCATCGGCACGTCGGTCAGGCTGGTGTACTCGATGATTTCCTTCACGCCCAGAATACCGATGGCGAACATTTCGCCGCCCAGCGTGAAGGTCAGATACTGGGTCGGCACGGCGGCCGCGGCCTTGTGCTCAGTCATCTTCATGGCGGCTCCCGTTAAAACTTGGTGAATTCGGCTTCATCCGGGCCGCCGGCCGGAGCCAGCGACAGGTTGCTGCCGAGGTTGCCGCCGAAGCGTGCCGGAGCGGCTTTCGGCGGCGCGCGGCGGGTCGGCGCAGCTGGTTTCACCGGCGCGCGCGAACGAGCCGGCGCGCTGGCATGCTGGGCCAGACGGAAGAAGCTCATGGTCTGCTGCAACTGCTCGGCCTGGCCGCTCAGTTCTTCGGCAGTGGCGGCCAGTTCTTCCGAGCTGGAGGCGTTCTGCTGGGTTGCCATGCTCAGCTGGCTGATGGCCGAGTTGATCTGGCCGACACCCGTGGACTGCTCTTCCGACGCCGCCGTGATTTCCTGCACCAGGTCCGAAGTCTTCTTGATGTTCGGGACCATTTCGTCCAGCAGCTTGCCGGCGCGCTGGGCCAGTTCCACGCTGCTGCCGGCCACGCTGGAGATTTCCTGCGCCGCCACCTGGCTGCGCTCGGCCAGCTTGCGCACTTCGGCCGCCACCACGGCAAAACCCTTGCCGTGTTCGCCGGCGCGGGCCGCTTCGATGGCCGCGTTCAGCGCCAGCAGATTGGTCTGGTAAGCGATGTCGTCGATGATGCCGATCTTCTGGGCGATCTGATTCATGGCGCCGGCGGTAGCCTTGACGGCCTCGCCGCCTTCCACCGCGCTGGATGCCGAGCGCGATGCCATGCCGTCGGTGACCTTGGCGTTTTCGGTGTTCTGGCTGATCGACGCGGTCATCTGCTCGATCGAGGCGCTGGTCTGTTCTACGCCGGCCGCCTGCTCGCTGGCCGACTGCGACAGCGACTGCGCCGTGGCGCTGACTTCTTCCGAGGCGCTGGCCACCGCTTCGGCGGCGCTGTTGGCTTCACTGACGATGCGCACCAGCGCTTCGTTCATGGTCTTCATGGCCAGCAACAGCTTGCCGGTTTCGTCGCTGGTGGTCACTTCGATCTGGCTGGTCAGGTCGCCACTGGCCACCGCTTGCGCCAGGGTCACGGCCTGATTGATCGGGCGGGTGATCGAACGGGTGATCAGGAAGGCGAACAGCAGACCGACCACGCCGGCGCCCAGGCCCAGCGACATCAGCTGGGTCTTGGAGGCTTCGTAGCTCTTGCGCGCTTCGACCATGGCCTCATCGCTCAGCTTTTGCTGGATATCGATCATGCCCGACACTTCGGCCATCCACTTGGCCTGCACGGGACGCACTTCTTTCATCAGTACCGTTGTCGCTTCTTCCGCCTTGTTGGCCAGACCCAGGGCCGACGCCTTCGCCATCAACGGCAAGATCGTACTTTCGACGTCCTTGATCTTGACCATGAACGCTTTTTCTTCGGCACTGGTATCGGGGTTATCTCCCAGCATTTTATTCAGTTTCGCCTCTGCTTCCGCATAGCGCTCCTGCTGGCGCTTGACGCGCTCGACCTCAGGTTCCATCTCCGACATTTCAGTGAGCAGCGCGATATTTCGCAGCGCGATCATGCGGTCCACGATCGTCACCCGCATCCGCGTGGCCAGCTCCATCTGCACGTTGTTGACCGACACGATGCCTTCCAGGTTTTGCTGGACCGCACCGAGACGGTTGGTGGCCAGCATGATGCACGCTACCAGCAGGGCCAACACCAGCCCGAATCCGGCTGCGAGCCGTACGCCAATTTTCAAGTTTCCGAATTTCATTTTGTTTGCTCCTGTTTGTACTATTTGTCTGATACAACGATATGCGCCAGCCGTGGCGTCGTCCGGGGTTTGGTTGTGGGGTGCATCAATGCATGGCCACCTCTGCCGTTGGCGCAGCGGACTGCGCCGCCGTGCCTGGTGTCGTTACTCCTTGCGCCGCGGTGTCGCGGATCAGAGCCGGTACGTCGAGGATCAGCGCCACTTCGCCGCTGCCCAGAATGCTGGAGCCGCTGATGCATTCGAGCTGCTGAAACAGCTTGCCGAGCGGCTTGATGACGGTTTGCGATTCGCCCAGCAGGGAGTCGACCACGATGCCGGCGCGCTGGCCGGCGTACTTGACCACCACCACGCTCTGGCGCGCACCGGCCGGGCCGGCCACGGCAAAGCGCTGGCGCAGGCGGATCAGGGGCAGCACGCCGCCGCGCAGGTCGGCCATGTCGTGCCCGTCCAGGGCGCGCAGCTCCACGCATTCGTCGACCATGTCGAGCGGGATCACAAAGGTGGTGCGGCCCACGCCCACCTGGAAGCCATTGATGATGGCCAGGGTCAGCGGCAGGCGGACGGTGACGGTAGTGCCCTGCCCTTCGGTGCTGGCGATGGCCACGTTGCCGCGCAGCGCGGTGATATTGCGCTTGACGACATCCATGCCCACGCCGCGCCCGGACAGATTGGTCACCTGTTCGGCGGTGGAAAAGCCCGGCTCGAACACCAGCCCGAATACTTCTTCGTCGGTCAGCACGCGGCCCGCTTCCACCAGCCCGCGTTCGATCGCCTTGGCCAGAATGCGCTCGCGGTTCAGGCCTCCGCCATCGTCGGACACCTCGATGACGATGGTGCCGGCGTCGTGGTAGGCGTGCAGCGCGATGGTGCCGACAGCTGGTTTACCGCGCGCGAAGCGCAGCTCGGCCGCTTCGATGCCGTGGTCCATGGCGTTGCGCACCAGGTGCGTGAGCGGGTCGCCGATTTTTTCGACGACCGTTTTATCCAGCTCGGTGTCCTCGCCGCTGACCTGAAGGGCGATATCCTTGCCCAGTTCACGCGAGACATCGTGCACCACGCGCGAAAAACGGTTGAAGGTGGCGCCGATCTTGACCATGCGCAGCTGCAGCGCGCTGTTGCGCACTTCCTCCACCAGCGCCGACAGGGTCGAGCCGCATTCCTGGAACTCCACGTTCTGCGAGCGGCGCGCGATCAGGTTGGCGCTGGCGGTGGTGATGATCAATTCACCCACCAGGTTGATCAGGCGATCCAGCTTGTCGGCGTCGACGCGGATGCTGTTGCCGTCCAGGCTCTTGGCCTCGCGCGCCTTGCCCTGGCGGGCCAGCGCGGCGGCCACCACGGGCGCGGCGGCGGCGCCCTGGTCGATCAGGATCTGGCCGATCGGGGCCGACCCGGAGCCCTGGGCCTGGTGCAGCAGCGCGGTGGCCAGCTGGATTTGCGTCACGCCGCCGGCGCGCAGCAGCGTTTCGCCTAAGCGCTGCTCGCCCGACTGGTCCGATTCGATGCGGCGGATGGTTTCGCAATTGACGCTGGCCGGCGCAGCAATCGTGATGGCGCAGTCGTCGCGCACGAAGTCGAATACCGCGTCGATCTGGGCGCGCGTGGCGCTGCTTTTCAAGGCCAGGTCAATGTTCAGGTAGCAGCACTCGGCGTCCATCTCGGCCAGCAGGGGCATGGCGTCGCAATGGGTGACGATGTGTTCGATCGTGCCCAGGGTGCCCAGATAGCGCAGGAACGACATCGGGTCCATGCCGTTCTGCAGCACCGGTTCGCCGAAGCGCAGCGTGATCAGCCAGGTGTCGCTGGTCGCGGCGCCGTCTTCTTGCTGGCTGCAGGGCGACGTGGCGACCGGACCGTCCAGGCGCTGCTGCAAACGCGCCAGCAGCGGTTTGCCGGCTTCTTCCAGTTCCGCATCCGGCTCGATGCCGACCGCGCTCACGTGCTCCATCAGCGCGCCCAGGTGGTCGCGGCAGGCCAGCAGCAGCGCCACCAGCTCGGCGTCGAGCAGGCTCGGGTCGAGCCGCACCGCATCGAGCACGCTTTCGGCCACGTGGGTGAAGGCCACCACGTGATCGATGCCGAACAGGCCGGCCGAGCCCTTGATGGTATGGGCGGCGCGAAAGATCGCGTTGACCGCTTCCGGGTCCCGGTCCTGATCGTCGCTGCCGATGGTGAGCAGGGCCTGCTCCATCGCTTCGAGCAGTTCGCCGCTTTCGATGATGAAGGTGACCAGTGCGTCGTCAAGTGTCATGTCAGGTTTTCCAGGTGGTGTCGAGCGGCTCGGCGTTGTGGTCCAGCCCCAGCAGCGCCAGCGCGTCGAGCAGCACCGCGCTGTGACCGGTCAGCTCCAGCGCGCCGCCGTTGGCCGCGGCGTGGCGGCGCGCGGCGATCAGCAGCTGCACGCCGGCGCTGTCGGCTTCGCATACGTCGGTCAGGTCCAGCGCCAGCGTGGGCGTGGCGGCCAGGGCATCGAGCAGCGTGGCGCGCAGTTCGGCCGCGCCGTAGATGGTCAGCTCGGGCGTGATACGAAGGGTGGTCATGGCAGGATCAGCTTCTGCACGGCGTTGAGCAGCATGTCCGGCTTGAACGGCTTGACCACCCAGGCCTTGGCGCCGGCGGCCTGGCCTTCGCGTTTCTTCTCGTCGGCCGACTCGGTGGTGAGCATGATGATGGGCGTGAAGCGGTAGCTGGCCAGCGCCTTGACGGCCTTGACGAAGCTGATGCCGTCCATGTTGGGCATGTTGACGTCGCTGACGATCAGATGCACCTTGCGGCCATCGAGCTTGGTCAGGGCATCCTTGCCGTCGACGCCTTCGATGACCTCGTAACCGGCGCCGCGCAGGGTGATGCCGATCACCTGCCGTACCGAACTCGAATCGTCCACGATCAATATTGTCTTTGCCATGCTGGCCCCTCTTGTAGGTGAGTGTTATTGCTGTTGGTTTTAGTGAAGCTTTTACTATGCGTGCTGCGGTTGCTGCCTTGACGTTGAGACGCCATGCGGCGCGTCAGAAGAACGTCACTTCGTCGCTCTCGGCCGGCGCCTTGGCGGCGGCGCCGCCGTGATGGTCGCGTTCCTCGGCCATGGTGTAGTGCGAGCCCAGTTCGTCCAGCCAGCTTGGTGCGTCCGGCAGGGCCTGTCCCTGGGCCAGTGTCTGCTGCATGCGCCCGATGTCGGCGCCGACCACTTCCAGTATCTGGCGGATGCGGTCCTGGAACTGCAGCGCCACCAGCAGCTCGGCCACATCGCCGCGCAGCTCGCCGCCGTGGCTCTTCATGGCGGCGGCGTTGTCGGCCAGCTCGCGCACATGCCCCAGCACGTCTTCCATGACCTGCCCCGACGCCACCATGGCGTCGCGGTCGCTCTCGTCGGCATGGCCGGCCGCGTCCAGCGTGGACTTCATCGTCACCGACGCCTGGTTCATGCGCGTGGTGATGCGCTTGCCGATGTCGGACGAAGCCAGCGACAAGCGCCGCACTTCGGCCGCGATCACGGCAAAGCCGCGTCCGGCGGTGCCGGCGCGCGCCGCCTCGATCGACGCGTTGATCGCCAGCAGATTGGTTTGCGCGGCGATCAGGCCCACCTCGCCGGCCAGTTCCTTCAGCTCGCCCATGTCGCCCGACAGCGCGCGCACGTGCTCCAGCAGGCCCGCCTTGCTGTCGATGACCTGGTGCAGGCAGGCGATCACGGGGCCGAGCTCGCGCTGGCACAGCACCAGCAGGCTGATGGCCGATTGCTCGTCGTTCTCTTCGTGGGCGAAGCCGGCCGCGTCGAAGCGCGCCAGGATCGACGAAAACGACGTGAGCAGCTGGCCGATGGCTTCTTCGGACTGGTTGCGCACCGAGTCGACGTGGCGCTCCCACACCGGCAGCACCTCGACCAGCAGCGCGCTGGCGGCGTGGTCCGCGCGTGGCGCGGCGTCCGGCGTGAAAACGTAATCCGGGTCGGGGGTATCACCGGCGCCAGCGCCGGCGCGCAGCGACCACAGGCTGGCCGCAACCACACCGGCGAGACCGGCCACCTTGAACCAGACCGACTGGCCCAGCAGCGGGACGGCGGCGCTGGCGCAGGCCAGCGCGGGAGCGATCAGGCGGGCGGTCATCATTTCGGCGCCACCTTGCCCAACATGCCCGACAGCGCCGCCTTCGACACCGGTTTGGTGACCACCCCCAGCACGTTCAGGTGGTGAAAGCGGCCCATCAGCGCGGCCGAGTTGAGCACCCGCTCCGGCATGCCGGACAACAGGATCACGCTGCCTTCGAAGTGCTGGGCCGCCATCGCCTCCATGACTTCGAAGCCATCTTTTCCGGGCATGTTGATGTCGCAGATGATCACGTCGGGCTGGCCGCGGCCATCGCGCAGCGCGGCCAGACCGCGTTCGCCGTCGGCGGCGCTGGCGATGCGGGTCACGCCCAGCTGGCGCAGCATGCTGCCCAGAAGTTCATGGGTGAACGGATCGTCGTCGATCAGCAGCACGCCAAGGTGGGAGAACGACGTCGTTGGCGCTGCATCGGAGTGGAGAGTGGTCATGGTCGCCATCAAAATTAAAATATGCGTGAGTCGGGCAGGACGGGTAAAAGGGTAAAAACCGAAAAATCGAACAATGTCAGGCGGCGCTGGCGGCCGGCGCCTGCAGCACGATCGCGTGGCGCTGCTGCAGATCGCGCCGCAAGGCGTCCAGCATGGCCGGCAGGGCATCGATCAGCTGGTCGCCGTCGGCGCAGGCCTCCAGCTGCTCGATGCTGTAGCAGGCATCGGCCAGCGGTACCGCGCCCACCGCGCGCGCTGAGGACTTGAGCCGGTGGCCCAGCGCCTTCATGCGCGCCACGTCCCGCGCGGCCTGGGCCTGCTGCAGTTCGGCCACGGTGCTGAGCGCGTTATCCAGGAAAATGCGCAGCAGGTGGCTCATGGTCTCGGGGTCGTTGTCGACCAGCGCGGCCAGCACGCTGAGCGAAATGGTCTCGGCCGACTCGTCCCCGTCGGCCTGCGCCGGCGCAGGCGCGGGCGCCGCAGCGGCGGCGCGGCCGTCGATCCAGCGCGCCAGGGTGCGGTAGAACAGCCCCGATTCGATCGGCTTGACCAGGAAGTCGTCCATGCCGGCGGCCAGGCATTCATCGCGGCTGCTGCTGAACGCATTGGCCGTCATGGCGATCACGGGCAAGCCGACGAGGCGCGCATCGGCGCGGATGTGGCGCGTGGCCGTGCAGCCATCCATGACCGGCATCTGCAAGTCCATCAGCACGCAGTCGAAAATGCCGTCGTCCAGCGCCACCAGCGCTTCGGCGCCGTTGTTGGCCACGGTCAGGCGGGCGCCGGCCCGCTCCACCAGAATGCGCGCCAGTTCCTGGTTCAGGGGGTTGTCTTCGGCCAGCAGGATATGCGCGCCGATCAGCCGCGCCATCGCCTCGGCATCGGCCTTGCCCGGTTGGGATGGCGCCGCTGCGTGGGCGGGCTGGCCCTGCTGGAACTGCTGGAAATGGCGCGTGTGCGTGGCGCCCGGCGCGCTGGGCGCGGCGGCCATGGCCGTCAGCCTGACTTCGAACCAGAACAGGCTGCCGGCGCCGCCACTGATCACGCCCACCGTGCCGTCCATCATTTCGGCCAGCTGGCGGCAGATGGCCAGACCCAGTCCGGTGCCGCCGTACTTGCGCGTGGTCGAGGTGTCGGCCTGGTGGAAGGGTTGGAACAGGCAGCGCTGCTGGTCGAGCGACAGACCGATGCCGGTGTCCTGCACTTCCACGCGCACGCGGATGCCGTCGCGGCCCTGGCCCGCCAGCGCGGCGCGCACGGTGATGCCGCCGCGGTCGGTGAACTTGATGGCGTTGCCGATGTAGTTACCCAAAATCTGGCCGATGCGCAGGGCGTCGCCTTCGGCCTGGCGCGGCAGGTCGGCGGCCACCTCGACGTCCAGCGCCAGGCCCTTGTCGCGCGCCAGCGCGGCAAAGCCGGCCGCTGTGTCCTGGACCACGCTGGCGATATTCAGGGGCAGCTTTTCGATATCCAGCTTGCCGGCGTCCATCTTGCAAAAGTCGAGAATCTCGCTGACGATGCGCAGCACCTGCTGGCCCGACTGCTCGATCTTGTCGAGGTAGTTGCGCTGGCGCCCGTCGGGCGCGCTGTCGATGGCCAGGTTGGCCATGCCGAGGATGCAGTTGAGCGGCGTGCGGATCTCGTGGCTCATGTTGGCCAGGAACGCCGTCTTCGCCTCCACCGCCGCTTCGGCCTGGGCCAGCGCGTCGGTCAGCAGGCTGGTGCGTTCAATGACGCGCTGCTCCAGGGTCACGGCGATCTGCTCGGCGGCGCGCTTGGCCTGCAGCAGTTCGCGCTCGTAGCGGCGGCGCTCGCTGGCATTGAACACCGACATCTGGATCAGCACCGGCTGGCCGTCGGCGTCGCGTTGCAGCACCGAATTGACCAGCACGGGGATCAGCGCGCCGTCGCGTCCGCGCAGGTCGATGGCGATATCGTTGACGTAGCCCTGCATCATCAGCAGCGGCGCGTGGTGGGTGTCGAAGAAAATGCGCGCGCCGGCGCCGATCAGGTCCTGAAAGCGCAGGCGCTGCACCAGTTCGTCGCGGCGGTAGCCGGTCCAGTCGAGCAGGGTCTGGTTCAGCTTGCCGATCCAGCCGTCCACCGACAGCGCCAGAAAGCCCACCGGGGCCTGCTCGTACTGCGCCAGCGCGCCCGCTTCCATCAGCGCGCTCACCTCGGGCGAGAACAAGGCCGCCGGAGCGGCGAAATTGATCGTGTTATCCAAGATAGGCCTTGATCGCGGCAATGGTTTCGTCGGGGGCCGACAGGTTCGGGCAATGGCCGGTGGCGCGCATCTGCACCAGCGTGCTGTCGGCCAGCGCGGCGTGCAGGTAGCGGCCCACGGCCACCGGGGCGATGGCGTCGTCGGCGCACTGCAGGATCAGCGCTGGCACGCGCAGCTGGTCCAGCACGGAACGGGTATCCGACAAGAACGTGGCGCGGGCGAACTGGCGCGCCACGGTAGGGTCGACGCGGCAAAAGCTTTGCTCCAGCTCCTCGCCCAGCGCGGGGCGCTCGGCATTGCCCATGATGGTGGGGGCCATGGCTTTCGACCAGCCCACCTGGTTGTCGTCCAGGAAATCGATCAGGCCGTCGATGTCGGCGCGGGTGAAGCCGCCCACGTAGTTGTCATCGTTGATGTAGCACGGCGAAGGGCCCACCAGCACCATGCGGCCGAAGCGCGCCGGGCGGCGCACCGCGGCCAGCACGCCGATCATGGCGGCCACCGAATGGCCGACGAAGGTCACGTTGGCCAGGTCGAGTTCGTCGCAGATGTCGAGCAGGTCCAGCGCGTACTGGTCGAGCGCGCCGTAGCGGCGCGCGTCGTAGGCGGCCAGGTCCGAACGGCCCGAGCCGACATGGTCGAACAGCACCACTTTGTGGGTGGCGGCGAAAGCCGGCGCCACGTGGCGCCACATGCCCTGGTCGCAGCCGTAGCCATGAGCGAACACGATGGCATCGGTGCCAGCACCACTTACCTGAACATTGTTTTTACTCATCACCGACATGGCTGAACCTGATCTAATTGCGCTGTTTGCGCACTGAGATCAAGTATTGCCGGTCGGGAATTTTTCGCCTATCGTGGATCGACTGTGATCGTTTGTCAGCCAATTTGCCGCGGCGCGCGTCGGTGTCTCGCCTACAGGGCGCGGCCCCGGCTAGCCCAGCATGCCGTGGTCGAGCCCGTAGCGTGTCAGTTCGGCATTGGTTTTCATGCCCATCTTTTCCAGAATGCGGGCGCGGTGGGTGGTCACCGTGCTGGGCGACAGGTGCAGCGCGGCGGCGATGGCGACCAGGCTCTCACCCGAGGCGATCATGCGGAAAATTTCCAGCTCGCGGTCGCTGAGCGACTCGTGCGGCAGCGCCGGGGCGCCATTGCCCAGCATGCCGGCCAGCTTTTGCAGCAGCGACGGGGTCACGTATTTGCCGCCCGCGGCGGCTTTGCGCACGGCGGCGATCAGCGTGTCGGTGCTGCTGTTCTTGGTCAGGTACCCGGCCGCTCCCAGTTTCAGGGCGCGCACGGCGTAGATCTCTTCGGCATACATGCTCACCACCAGGATCGCCATCGCCGGAGCGGTGTCGTGCAACTGGCGCAGCAGGTCCAGGCCGTTTTTGTCCGGCAAGCCCAGGTCCAGCAGCGCCACGTCGAAGCTGGCCGAGCGTATCAGCACCAGCGCGCTGGCCGCCGTGTCGGCCTCCCCTGTGACGGCCAGGTCCGGCTCGCAGCCGAGCATCAGGCGCACGCCGTTGCGCGCCATGCGATGGTCGTCGATCAGCAGTATCCTGATCGGGCCGGCCGGCGTGCCGCCCGTTACATTGCCGCCAGGCTTGTTAGCGCCCGCATTGCTTGCGTCAGGCATCCGTGTCCTCCATCAGTTGCTGCATCGATCCTTGCACATCCAATTGCACATCCAATTGCACATCCACCACCGTTCCCACGGGACTGGCCGGGCCGATCGACAGAAGCGCGCCGGCATGGTGGGCACGCTCGCGCATGCCGGCCACGCCCCACGACGCGGGTTTCTCCAGGTCGCCGTCCAGCATGCCCCTGCCGTCGTCGCGGATCTCGATGCACAGCGTCGTGCCCGCCGGTTGCGCCTCCAGGCGCGCCCGCACCACCACATGGCCAGCATGAGCATGGCGTTCGACATTGGTCAGCGCTTCCTGCACGATGCGAAACAGCGCCGTGCTGCATGCGCCGCCCGGATCGACGGTCGCGCACTGCGGCGCCACGTCCAGCGTCAGCGCGAACGGGGCGCGCTGGCGCAGCGCGCCGCAGTACCATTCCAGCGCGCCCCACAGACCCAGCTGGTCCAGCACGCTGGGACGCAGATCGGTGATGACCCGGCGCACGGTGTCGATCGCGCTGTCGGCCATGCTGGCCGCATCGCGCAACGCCGGGTCGCCGGCGTTGGCGTTGGCGTTGGCGTCGGCGTCGGCGTCGGTGCCGGCCTTGCGTTCGCGGTGCTGGGCGTACGACAGGTAGGCGCGGATGCCGCTCAGCACCCCGCCCAGCTCGTCATGCAGTTCGCGCGCAATGCGCTTGCGCTCGTCTTCAACCACGCGCTGCTGGTGCGCCGCCATGGCGCGCAGGCTGGCGCGCGATTCGAGCAGGGTCTTTTCGGTGCGGATGCGCTCGGCGACCTCCTGTTCCAGCTCGGCCGTGCGGGCGGCCACGCGCAATTCCAGCAGGTCGCGCGCGCCGCGCAAGGCTGCTTCCGAAGCTTCCAGCCGGGCGAACACGGGACGCAGCACCGACCGCAATACCCACGCCGCCATGCAGACGAACAGCAGCAGCAGCGGCAGCGTACGCTCCAGCTGGCGCGCCAGGGGCGCGTACAGGTCGGCGGTGTCTTGCTTGACGACCAGTCCCAGCCCGGCGCTGTCGAGCGTGGCATAGGCGGCGAACACCTGGCGGCCGCGGTAGTCCTCGCCGCGCATGACGCCGCGTTCGCCCGCCACGGCGCGGCTCATGGGCACCGGCGCGCCGCCCTTGCCCGTGTGGGCGGTGCGGTAGACGCGCGGATTGCGGGCCTGCGGAAAGCACGCCAGTTGCCGCGGCGCCGCCTTGCACAGCCCCGTTTCGGCGCTCGAGCCGTTGCGCGGCGGCTCCAGCAGGAACGCCGTCAGCAGCGGCAACGCGCGGTCCAGCACCAGGGTGCCGCCATCGGGACGGCGCAGCGTATGGCGCAGGTAAGCGCCATCGTCCCAGTACAGCGTGGCGCCGGGCACATCGCGCAGCGCCGCGCTGATGGGCACCCGGTCGGCCATCCGGCCCACCAGCGCCAGCTCCCTGCCGGCGCCATCGAGCACGCGCAGGCCGGCGATGCCGGCCGGCCCTAGCATGCTTTGCAACAAGACCTTTCCGTCCGTGGCGCCGCCCTGCCCCAGCGCGCCCAGCGCGGGGCTGATCGACAACATGCGTGCGCGCTGGTCGCTGTCGCGCAGCAATTCCTGGAACAGCTCCGTCTGGCGCGCGGCAGTGGCGCCGAAGCGCTCGGCCAGCGCGGACGACATGGCCTGATGCTGGGTGGCATACACGCCCATGCCGGCCGACAGCGCCACCACGAAGGCCAGCGCGGCGCCCGTCAAACTGACCTTTTCGGCTTCGCTGAACAGTGCGTTGCCGGCATACCAGGGCGCATTGCGCCAGCACAGCCACAAGCCCGTGCCGGCGGCCAGAAAGCCCAGCGCGGCGTGCTCGGGCATGCGCAGCACGCCGGCGCTGTCGTACATCAGTTCGAGTTCGATGGGATAGGCGAGCAGGCCGAGCGCGCCCAGGATGATTACCCCCAGGTTGGCCAGCTGCACCACGCGACCGGCGGCGCGGGTGCGCACCACCGGCATGGTCAGCAGCACCAGCGCGCAGCACAGCAGACCGAGCGCGCTGGACGGCGCCATGTAGGCCACCATGGGGGCGGTCAGGCCGGGCATCGTGCTGGACGGCAGGGACAGGGGAAGCCAGGCGGGGACCATGGCGGGGCGCAGCGCCGCAAGGCTGTCGAGCCCGCCGAGCGCGGCGATGGCCAACACGCTCAGCGCGCACACCCGCAGCGCACGCGTTTGCCAGCGCGCGGCGCCGGCCATCAGCAGCGCGGCGCCGATCACGCAAAACGCCAGCGCGGTACCGGCGCCGAGCGCGCCGGCAGCGCTCGCCGGCGCGGCAGCGTGCGGCGGCACCGGCCCCAGCGATTCGGCCAGCAACGCCAGGCTGCCGGCAAGCAGCGCGCCGCCAAGAACACGCCGGGCCAGGCCGACTGTATCGTGCGCGTTAGAAACGATGACACCTCCGCCGCAAAATCGATTGAATAACCAACTGTCAGTCATGCCTTAGCAGCAGCCAGTGGACGATTTTACGACGGATTACCCCGCAAGGATATATCAATTAGACAAGATTTCCGGCGAAGTGAGGGCGGTACCGTTACAAGGCGCTCACATCGAGCCGCACGCCGGTGGCCGCGACGACTTGTTCCTTGGTCACGCCGGGCGCCAGTTCCTTCAGTTGCAGGCCGGCCGGGGTCACTTCGATGACGCCCAGGTCGGTGATGATCAGGTCCACCACGCCCACGCCGGTTAGCGGCAGGTCGCATTTTTCCAGGATCTTGTGCGAGGTGCTGCCATCCTTGGCGGTAGCCACATGTTCCATTACCACCACCACGCGCTTGACGCCGGCCACCAGGTCCATGGCGCCGCCCATGCCCTTGACCATCTTGCCAGGAATCATCCAGTTGGCCAGATCGCCCTTCTCGGACACCTGCATCGCGCCCAGGATGGCCAGGTTGATCTTGCCGCCGCGGATCATGCCAAACGAATCTGCCGAGCTGAAATAGGCCGCGCCGGGCAAGGCCGTCACGGTCTGCTTGCCGGCGTTGATCAGGTCGGCGTCGACCTCCGCGTCGGTCGGGAACGGGCCGATGCCCAGCAAGCCGTTTTCGGACTGCAGGAAGACTTCGATATCGTTCGGTACGTAGTTTGCCACCAGGGTCGGCAGGCCGATTCCCAGGTTGACGTAGAAACCGTCTTGCAGTTCCTTGGCCGCGCGCGCGGCCATTTCATCACGAGTCCATGCCATGTCTGTCTCCGTTACTGATTAGTTGGCACGCACGGTGCGTTGCTCGATGCGCTTCTCCGGGTTCGGATTGACCACGATGCGGTGCACGAAGATGCTGGGGGTGTGCACGTCGTCGGGATCGATCTCGCCCGTTTCGACCAGCTTTTCCACTTCGACGATGGTGATCTTGCCGGCCATGGCCACGTTGGGATTGAAGTTGCGGGCGGTCTTGCGGTACACCAGGTTGCCGGCGCGGTCGGCCATGTAAGCCTTGACCAGCGACACATCGGCCACCAGGCTGCGCTCCATGACGTATTGTTCACCGTCGAACTCGCGCACTTCCTTGCCTTCGGCCACGATGGTGCCCACGCCCGTCTTGGTGAAGAAGGCGGGTATGCCGGCCCCGCCGGCGCGCAGCTTTTCGGCCAGGGTGCCCTGCGGGGTGAATTCCAGGTCCAGTTCGCCGGCCAGGTACTGGCGCGCGAACTCCTTGTTTTCGCCCACGTAGGACGAGATCATCTTCTTGATCTGGCGCGTGGTGAGCAGCTGGCCCAGACCGAAATCGTCCACGCCGGCATTGTTGGAAATGGCGGTCAGTCCCGTGACGCCGGAATCGCGCAAGGCCAGGATCAGCGCCTCGGGAATGCCGCACAGGCCGAAGCCCCCTACTGCGATGGTCTGGCCGTTGCTCACGACGCCCGCCAGCGCCGCTGCCGCGTCAGGATAAACTTTATTCATGCCCGTCCCTTTTTATAGTTAAGCGAAATGCGCCCGTTGTGTATGCTGCAACGGATTCTCAGCATAAAATAGGCCAGCCGAAAGCACAATACCGTAGAAATACGCGGCACGACCCCATGCCCACCTAATTTTAAGCGCTTTAATGTGCATCAGATGAACGCAACGAACGTAACAAATGCCGCCGCCATGGCCCCCTACGCCATCAATTACGAAACCATTTTCAAGCATGCCCCCGTGGGCATGTGCATCTCGGTCAACCGGGTGATTCAGGCCAGCAATGACGCGCTCACGTCGATGTTCGGCTATGGCCATGGCGAGCTCGATGCCAAGTCGTTCCTGCTGCTGTATCCGACCCTGACGGAATTTCTGCGCACGGGCGACCGCATCGTGCCGGTGATGAATGCGCGCGGGGTGTATTCGGACGAGCGCATCATGCGCCGCGCCAATGGCGAGCTGTTCTGGTGCCACGTCAGCGGGCGCGCCCTCGATGCGCGCGAGCCGCTCGGCGCCGGCGTCTGGACGTTCGAGGATGTGAGCGAGAAACGCCCCGTCACGGCCGAGCTGACTCCGCGCGAGCGCGAGATCGCCGCCTTGCTGGTGGAAGGCAAGACCAGCAAGGTCATCGCCCGCGAAACGGATTTGAGTCCGCGCACGGTGGAAATGCACCGGGCCAAGCTGATGAAGAAATTTGCCGCATCGACCTCGTCGGAGCTGGTGCATAAGCTGGTCGGGGTGAGCCGGTGATGAGCCGGTGATGAGCCGGTGATGAGCCGGTAAGGAGCCGATAAGCCCGGGGCGTGGGCTAGCGGGCTTCCAGCACCTTGTCGGCGGCGCCCGACTGGCCGCCCACGGGCTTGTCGAAATTGGCCAGGATATATTCCGAGGTCAGGTCGGCGATGCGCTTGATCATCAGGTTGTCATGCACACCCATCGTAAAGCCCGCCCCCACGGCGGAGCTGCGCTGGAAGAATTCCGGGTTGGCGATCAGTTGCCCGCTTTCATCCTTGATCTGTACCCGGATCAGGATGCCGGGGCTGCCGGCCAGCGGGCCGTCGCTGGCCGCCTTGCTGGCCGTCTGGAACGACAGCTCTTCCACCAGCGGCTGGATCACCAGGGTGCGCCCGTTGGCCGGGCGGGCATTCCATTGCTTCAATGGGAACGCCAGGTTCTTCTTGAGGGTGGCGTCGATCTTGAGCAGGGCCGCCGCGCTGCCCTTGGCGCCCGCGGCCAAGGTCACCGGTTTCAGCGACACCCGGCCGTATTTTGAAAAGGCCTGGGCCGGCACCGGATTGCGCGGTACGGCGCTGGCCGAAGCCGTCGTGCCCTGCCCGCTGCCGCCATCGGTGCTGGCGCAGCCCGCCAACAAGGTCAGCGCGACCAGTGAGCCGGCAACGCAGGCGCCGGGAAACTGCTTGTGCATGGCTGGTCGGTTCATCGTCAGTAGCTCAGCCGGCAAGCGGCACTTAATGCGCCGTCATGCCATCGTCGGCAGTGATCACGGCGCCATTGATGAAGTGGCTTTCCTCGGCGGCCAGCAACAGCAGCAGGCCATCGAGGTCTTCCGGCTTGCCGGGACGCTTGCGCGGCAGCATGTCGATCAGTTTCTTGCCCTGCTCGGAGGCGAAATACTCTTCGTTCAGTTCGGTGGAAATGTAGCCCGGGCAAATGGCGTTGACGTTGATGCCGTACTTGCCCCACTCCACCGCCATCGCCTTGGTCATCTGGATCACCCCGGCTTTGCTCATGCAGTACACGCCGATCTGGGGCAGCACCCGCAGCCCGGCCACGGAGGCGATATTGATGATGCGGTGCTGGATGCGCGGGTCGCCCTTGGCGCGGGCGATCATGCGCTTGGCGGCCTGCTGGGCGACGAAAAACGCCCCGCGCAGGTTGGTGTCCATCACGTAGGAATAGTCTTCGGGGGTCACGTCGATCAGGCGCTGGGTGGTCGACACGCCTGAATTGTTGACCAGGATATCGATCGGGCCCGCTTCCGTTTCCGCATGGGCAATCGCCGACTTGATGCTGGCCAGGTCCGTCACGTCCAGCGAGACCACGTGGGCCGCGCCGCCGTCCGCCTCGATCTCGGCGCGCAATTCCTTGAGCCGGTCGGTGCGGCGCGACGCCAGCACCACTTGCGCGCCGGCGCCGGCCAGGGCCTTGGCGAAGCGCGCGCCCAGGCCGCTGGAGGCGCCGGTGATGAGTGCGATTTTCCCTTCGAAATTGACTTCAATACCCACGGTCGGCTCCTGTGCGGTGTGCTTGCGAAAGCGTAATCATTACACATTTCGGACGGTTAGACGGCGCCGTCTAATATTGGCCGTAAAATGACGTCCACCTTGCCATCACTGTAAAAAACCCGCACACTCGTGCTTAAATTTACTTGTGCTTAAAATTACGCTAGCTTTTACGCTTGCCTTCATTGACTGACAACTGAGACCATGACAGAGCCCATCAATCTATTAGAACAATACGGCCCGCGCGAAGCGATGGAATACGACGTGGTCGTCGTCGGCGGCGGCCCGGCCGGCTTGTCGGCCGCCATCCGCCTCAAGCAACTGGCGACCGAACAGGGCCGTGAAGTGTCCGTGTGCGTGCTGGAAAAAGGCGGCGAGCTGGGCGCGCACATTCTGTCCGGCGCCGTGATGGATCCGCGCGCCATGTCCGAGCTGTTCCCGAAGTGGAAGGAAATGGGCGCGCCGCTGAATACGGAAGTGACCGAAGACCGCATTCTGTTCCTGACCGAAACCAAGGCTTATCAAACCCCGGGCTTCATGGTGCCGGGCTGCTTTGAAAACCACGGCAATTACGTCATCTCGCTGGCCAACGTGGTGCGCTGGCTGGGCCAGCAGGCCGAGGCGCTGGGCGTGGAAGTGTTTCCCGGCTTTCCCGCCGCCGAAATCCTGTACAACGACGATGGCTCCGTCAAGGGCGTCGCCACCGGCAATATGGGTGTGGATCGCCACGGCAAGCCGAAGGACGATTTCCAGCTGGGCATGGAGCTGCACGCCAAGTACACCCTGTTCGCGGAAGGCTCGCGCGGCCATCTGGGCAAGCAGCTGATGCAGAAATACGACCTGAACAAGGGGCGCGATCCCCAGTCGTACAGCATCGGCATCAAGGAACTGTGGGAAATCGATCCGGCCAAGCACAAGCCGGGACTGGTCATCCACACCACCGGCTGGCCGCTCAAGTCCGACACTTACGGCGGCTCGTTCCTGTACCACATGGAGAACAACCAGGTCGTGGTCGGTTACGTGATCGGTCTGTCCTACGAGAACCCCTACCTGTCGCCTTACGAAGAATTCCAGCGCTACAAGACCCACCCCGCCATCCGCACCTTTTTCGAAGGCGGCAAGCGCATTTCCTACGGCGCGCGGGCGATCACGGCGGGCGGCCTGCAGGCCCTGCCCAAGCTGGTGTTCCCGGGCGGCGCACTGATCGGTTGCGATGCGGGCTTTTTGAACATGAGCCGCATCAAGGGCAGCCATGCGGCCATCAAGACCGGCATGCTGGCCGCCGAGTCGGCCTACGCCGCGCTGGGCGAACAGCGCCAGCACGACGAGCTGGCCAGCTTCCCGGCCGCGTTCGAACAGTCCTGGCTGCATGAAGAATTGCACGTGGCGCGCAACGTCAAGCCATGGCTGGCCAAGGGCCTGTACCTGGGCTCGGTCATGACGGGCATCGACCAGATCGTGTTCCGCGGCAAAGCGCCATGGACCTTGCACCGCGATTACGGCGACCACGAGTGCCTGAAGCCGGCCGCCAACTACGCGCCCATCGCCTATCCCAAGCCGGACGGCAAGCTGACCTTCGACCGCCTGTCGTCGGTGTTTATTTCCAACACCAACCACGCGGAAGACCAGCCCATCCACCTGACGCTCAAGAACGACGGCGTGCCGGTGGCCATCAATCTGGCCCAGTACGCGGGACCGGAAGCACGCTATTGCCCGGCCGGGGTGTACGAGTACGTGAAGACCGATGCCGGCGCCGACCGCCTGCAGATCAATGCGCAGAACTGCGTGCATTGCAAGACCTGCGACATCAAGGACCCGACGCAAAACATCGTGTGGGTCACGCCCGAAGGCGGCGGCGGGCCGAACTACCCGAACATGTAAGTTCGGCGGCACGCGCGGCGCGGCTCAGTGGGGCAGCGTCGCGCCCGGCACGCTGGCCAGCACTTCCAGCTCATCGGCCGTCATGGGATGGGCGAAGATATAGCCTTGGGCATAGTCGCACCCCGCGTCGACCAGCAGCGCCCGCTGCACCTTGGTTTCCACGCCCTCGGCCACCACCTTCAACCCCAGCTTGTGGGCCATCAGGATGATGGCCTCGCACAGCGCCAGGTCGCCCGCGTCGTCCTCCAGCGTGGCCACGAACGACTGGTCGATCTTGACCACATCGATGGCGAACCGCTTCAGGTGCGACAGCGAGCAATAACCGGTGCCGAAGTCGTCCAGCGCCACCTGCACACCCATGGCGCGGAAGCTGCGCAGCTGATCCAGCGCCGCGCCTGCCCCGTCGAGCAATAGCGCCTCGGTGATTTCAATGACGATGCTGTTGGCGGGCAAACCCAGTTCCTGCAGACAGGCCAAGGCGTCCAGATGGGCATTGGCATCCCTGCGGAATTGCACCGGCGACTTGTTAATGCTGATCTGAAACGACGGATCGATGCTGCGCTGCCACGCCTTGACCTGCTCGGCCACCTGGCGGAACACCCAGTTGCCAATCTCGACGATCTGTCCGCTCGATTCGGCGAACGGAATGAATTCGGCCGGCGATAGCGTGCCGCGCAGCGGATGGTGCCAGCGCAGCAACGCTTCGGCCTTGTGCACCACGCCCGTGTCGAGCGCCACGATGGGCTGATAAAACACTTCGAACTGGCCGCTGGCCAGCGCCAGGCGCAAATCGGCCGCCATGGTCTGGCGGCCGATGGCGGCCTGCTGCAGATCCGGGCGCGCGTGGGTAAATCGGTTGCGTCCGCTTGCCTTGGACGCGCCGACGGCGTGCCCGGCCGCTTCAAGCAGCGCGTCGACCCCGCTCGCATCGGGCGGATACAGGGCGATACCGATGCTGGCCGACATGAACACCGTCTGCCCGCCCAGCTCGAACGGGCGGGCCAGCGCGCCGATGATGTCCTGGGCGATGCGCTCGACATTGCCGGCATGGTCGAGGCCGGACAGCGCGACGGCGAACTCGTCGCCGCCCAGCCGCGCCAGGGTGTCGGTGGCGCGCACGCAGGCGGCCGTGCGGCGCGCCGCTTCCACCAGAATGGCGTCGCCCACGGCGTGACCATGGCGCATATTGATTTCTTTAAAATGGTCCAGGTCGATCAGCAGCAAGGCCAAAAAATCGGCGCGGCGGTCGGCCTTGCGGATCTCCAGCGCCAGCCGGTCCATGAACATGTGGCGGTTCGGCAGGCCGGTCAGGCCATCGAAATTGGTGCGCTGCCAGTGCAGTTCGACCGCCTGCTTGCGCTCGCCGATATCGGTCACCAGCGCCAGCGCGCCTATGTAGCTGCCGGCGCTGTTATAGATGGGGTTGCTGGCCAGCGAAGTCCACACGCCCTGCCCGTCGCGGCGCAGGAAGCGGAACTCGTGGCGTTCGGCCAGGCCCAGCTGGCGGTTGGCCACGTTGCGCTCCATGATCAGGCGCGCCTCGGCATCCATGAAAGCGGCCAGCGGCTGACCCAGCATCTCTTCGATGCTGTAGCCCAGCATGGCGGCCATCTTGGGGTTGACGAACGTGGTGCAGGCTTGCGCGTCGATTTCCCAGATGCCCTCCTGGGCCGTGTGCACGATGCGGCGGAACCGTTCTTCGTTGCGTTCCAGAGCTTGCAGCTTGCCCTCGGCGCGTTCGACCACGATGCGGCAAGCCTGGCCGCTGCCGTCGGCGCTGGCGAACAGCGTAACGGGAATCGGCGTGCCATCGCCGCGCAGCTCCAGCATGCATTTTTCGGGGGCCTGGCTATTAAAGGCCAGTTCGATGAAGCGTTCGTAGTCGCCCAGGTAGCTGGGGCTGACGAAATGGCGGAAGCGATGGGCGCGGCACTGGGCGCGGCTGATGCCGAGCAGGTCGGCCCCGACCAGGTTCACCTGGAGGATGCAGCAGTCGAGCCCGACCAGGAAGTAGCCCACCGGGGCCAGCAGGTAGAGTTCGTTGTACCAGGCATGCTCTTGTTCATGACGCAGGCGCTCGACGGTGACGCCGCAGCTGTCGACCGGCGGCGCTTTGCGCAGCGGATTGCGCAGCGCCCCTTGCGCGGCAGCGTCGGGGTCGTTCGGTGCGGCGGCCCGATAGCCCGACGGCGAACGGATCGACATGCCCCTTTCGCCCTTACGCAAACGCGGCGGGCCACCTGACGGTGACGGATCGTAGTCGTTCTCCATTTCGCCTCGCACGTGACATCGGTCGTGACACTAGTGGATCAAGACTAGCAGCGTTCCAGCGGTGTGTCGAGCCGTTCCGCTCTGGCGGATCGCGATGGTGGCGGTGAACCTTGGATGCGTTGCAAATCGGGACAGCGCGGCGCGCGCCCGGCCCGGACCGGCGGGCGCTGAGCCGTAGAAGCTAAGCCGTAGAAGCGAAGCCGTGGAAGCTGAACTGTGCAAGTCAAGCCGTGCAAGCTGAGCCGTGGACGCTAGCGCATGGGCCGGCTGCGGCGCCCGAACGGATGGGCGCTGACCAGCGTGGTGCTGGCGACCAGGCTGGACAGACCGACGATCAGCTGCACCAGTTTATCGTCCGGCAGTATCCACAACTGGCCGGCCGGCGCCTCGCTCTGGGTGGCGGCCATGATCAGCGGCGCAACCCATTGGGCGTCCGGCTCGACGTCGAGGATGACGGCATCGGCGCTGGTTTGCATGTAGATATTGCCGCCTTCGGCCAGGGTGAAACACACGCCATAGCCGGTTTCCTGCGGGCCGATGTGTTCGATCAGGCTTTGGTTGTGTTCATCGATCCACAGTTCGACATCTTGCACGGTCTCCAGTGCGGTCCAGGGGCGGGGGCGAAAGCGGGGAGCGGGTACGGGTGCGTCGTCGGTCATTGCGAAGAAAAATATGCGGCAGGTGGAGGACTCCAGCGTGAACTGGCGGGCGGCAAGCCGGTCATAGTAACGTTAACGGGAGCAATCATGAAGCCAAATCCGAACCGGCCGGGCAAAACCTTCAAGCCTTTTCACGGCGGCTATGTGTCCGAGTTCGAGCAGTTCCTCGACGGCTACCTGGAACAGCACCCCGACGTGGTCGAGGACCGCCAGCGCGGCTGGTACATCTGGTGGGACCACCGGGTCGACTTCGACGAGCTCGACAAGCAGCGCGCGGCCAGCGTGGCGGCCAAACCGTATCAGTACGAATAGGCGTCGCTTCTACAGCGGCAGTTTCGCGGGCGCTCGACGTCCTCCCCGCGCAAGGGCAGCGCATGAATTAGAATCCGCATTCCATTTGCGCTTGACCAGTGCAAATAGAATCGGTATTCTATTTGCATGGTCAGACTCGCAAAATACAACGAAGACAGTTTCATCGACAGCGCCATCGATATTGCCGCTCAGTGCGGCATCGGCGCCGTGTCGATGGCCTCGGTCGCCGCCCGTGCCGGCGCACCCATCGGTTCGCTCTACCACCGTTTCGACTCGCGCGGCACGGTGCTGGCACGGGCCTGGCTGAAAGTGCGGGCCGATTTCCGCACCCAGGTATGCCTGCACTGGGAACAAGGCGACACCTGGCGCGCCGTGCAAGCCATGCTGCAATGGTGCCGCAGCAAGCCGCACTATGCGCGTTTCATGCTCGCCTCCGACGACGCGCCCGAATTCGGCGTGCTGGCGCCGGCCTTGATGGCCGAGCTGGAAGCCGACCAGGCCGCGCTCGACGGCGCGTTCGAGCGCTGCCTGGCCGCCCTGCCCGGCGCCGCCGGCGCCGCCTCCGACCCCGACCAGGCGGCCAACCTGCTGCGCTTCGTGCTGATCGGCGCGCCGGTGGCGATGGTCAAGTCTTACCTCAGCCTGGGGCACGCCATCCCTCCCTACGCCGAAACGGTCCTGCGCGCCTCCCATGACGCCGTATGCGGCTGGGCAACGCCCGCCCCGCAGTAACGCCAACCTCAACAAGAAAGCCCCTGCATGCGCTACTCCACCCAGACCGACCACGGCAAGCCCATACCCCTGCACGACGAGGCCGGCGTCGCCGCCATGCGCACGGTGTGCCGGATTGCCGCCGACACCCTCGACATGATCGCAGAGCATGTGCGCCCGGGCGTGTCGACCGCCGAACTCGACGCGCTGTGCGAAGCGTATATGCGCGCCGCCGGCACGGTGCCGGCCACCATCGGCTACCACGGCTACCAGCACGCCAGCTGTATCTCGGTCAATCATGTGGTCACGCACGGCATCCCGTCGGCCACCAAAATCCTGCGCGCCGGTGATATCGTCAACATCGATGTCACGCCGTTGCTCAACGGCTGGCATGGCGACACCAGCCGCACCTACCGGGTCGGCAGCGTGTCGATCCTGGCCGAGCGGCTGGTCGCCACCACCTACGCGGCCATGTTCGCCGGCATCGACGAGGTGCGTCCCGGCGCCACGCTGGGCGACGTGGGCGCGGCCATCGGCGCGGTGGCGCGGGCCCAGGGGTTTTCCTCGGTGCGCGACTTTTGCGGCCATGGCGTCGGCCTGATTTTCCACGATGCGCCGCAGGTGCTGCATTACGGCCAGCCCGGCACCGGCATCGTGCTGGAAGCGGGCATGATCTTCACCATCGAACCGATGCTCAATGCCGGCAGCCATCATGTCAAGGTGCTCAAGGATGACTGGACCACCGTCACCCGCGACCACTCGCTGTCGGCGCAGTTCGAACACACCGTGGCCGTCACCGCGACGGGCGTGGAAATCCTGACCCTGTCGGCGGCCGAACGAAAAGCGGCCTAAAAGTTCATCCGATATTTATTTTTTAATCCAAACCCATCTGCGGGATATCACCATTTTAAAATAATGTAAATGACATCATTCTGCTGGAGCATTAACTTGTTCCAGCGATCCTCTCATCACTGGAATATTGGAACGACTAAATATTTTGTTAGTCAAGTTATTGCTCAGGCATGTACTTCACAATCGTCCACTGACCGAGGGTCTCATGCTTAACTTCGATATGTCCACTAAAAGACTTTCGTGACAGTTTTCCCACCCGGCGCGGACTGGAAGCCGATTTGCTGGCGGGAGCGCTGACCGATAACAAACTGCATGATGGCCTGACTTGCTAGTTGCGCGCTTTATTGACCCAACATTACTGCGTGCTATGGTGCCATGATGGCGCAGAGCACGTGAATGTCACGGCGCAATGATTGACTTATTCCACTATTAATAAATTATTATCGATCGATCACGATCTCCTCAGGAGGAGGATCATGCGTCACATTCTCGCCTTAACGATTATCGCAGCCGGGCTGGGGTCCCGCGTGGCGCTGGGGGCGGCCATGGCGGCCCCCGACGCGCTGCGTGCTGTGCAGATGGAAAGCAAAAAGATATTCGGCAACATGCGCGAGAATCTCCATATCCCCGCCGCCAATCTGGCCAATAGCATCGGCGAACTGATGGCCATGCACGACGAACCCGTCGAACTGGGCGGCGGCGCCACGATGATCGGCGGTTGCCGCCCCCATAGCTGCGATGAAAAAGCGGCGGCCGTCATCGGCCCGGCCGGCCGTGGCCTGCAGGCGGTGGCGCTGCGCCACTTTCGCTGCCGCAGCCAATTGCCGGAGCGGGTGCCGCCCGTGGTCCAGTGCGACAAGCAGGCGACCCTGCTGGTGTACCTGATCCGTGGTTCAGGCGGGGCAGCGGCCCCGGTCGACGGCGCCGCGCCGGAGCGCACCGCGCTGCTCGACCAACTCAAGCAATGGGGCGCGCGCGCCGGCCATGCGCGCGAAGACGTGCGCACGCTGAATCCGCCCGCCGGGGCGCTGTAAGGCGACGCCAGCGGACCGACTGATCGCCCTCGGGCGCGCCAGCGGACGGACTGATCGCCCTCGGGCGGCACGATCCGGCCGGCGGCGTTGCATCCCCCGCTCCAGTATTCGCTGTCAGCGGGCGGCTTTACCTGCCAACTTTTTTCACTACAAGGAGTTGTTACCCATGACACGTCGGGCATCATCCACGTGGAGACGGCCGTGTACAAAAAGTTCACCGTGGGGCAGCTGTTCGCCGTCTGGGGCTATCCGCTGACGGACACCAACGTGGCGGGCATCACCGGCAAGAAGGTGACGGCATTTATCGTCGACGGCGCCACGCTGACGCGGCATACGGGCAAGCTCGACGAGATCGAGCTGATCGCCCACCGCGACGTGGTGCTGGTGTTGGGCGATGTGCCGGCGCAATTGCCATCCTACGAGTGGAAGGCCGGCATTTGATGGGCACCGGAACGATGGACACCGGGACAACGGCGGTTTGCCGACAGCAGCGGTTTGCCGACAGCGGCGATTCGCGCACAGCGGCGCACAGCGGCGCACTACGCGGCGCCGGCTCGCTCCGCCTTGCTCAGCCTTTCCAGGTGCGCTTGAGCCCCGTGTCGGCATGAATCCAGCCGCCGCGCGGGCCCGAGCGGTAGTAGTAACCGACGCCACCCTGGCGGAAACTGCGCACCAGCGAACCGAGCACTTCTTCGTTCAGGCGCGAGATGCGCACGTCGGCCGCCTTGCCGTCGCAGTGCAGCGACTGGCGCGCCGCCGGAATGCCCGCTTCGATCAGGCGCGTATTCGATTTTTGGGTGCGGTAGCCGGACAAAATTTCCAGCGGCTGCTCGATGCCGTAGCGGGCGATGAACGCCTGGGTGCCCCATAGGGTATCGAACAGCTTGGGGTCGATGGGCGCGGTTTCCTTGCCGTTCACGTCGCGCAGGATGTGGCACAGCTCCTGGTAGGCGGCATTGATCAGCTCGCCATCCTTCCAGAACAGCACGCGGGCTTTCTCGCCGCTTTGCGGGCGCACCACCGACAGGGTGCGCGGCTTGAGCCAGAAGTCGATGTCCAGCGCCTGAGCGTCGAAGATGTCCGGCGGCGGCGCCAGAGTGGTCTCGGCGGCCTGGGGCGCTGCCCCCACGAGCGGGGTGGACAGCAATCCCAGCGTGGTCAGACAAGCACTGCGGTGTAGAAATTCTCTGCGGGAAGCCATGGTAGAAAAAGGGAGTCGGTCGGGGCGCATACTATAGCGTACGGCAGCCCGGCGCGAGGCGCGTTCAACAGTTTTTTTACAATCATGCCATGCGGGCAACGACGCCTACGCGGGGCCGCAGTTGCAGAAGCGCTTGCGCGCACCGGCGGCGATGGCGGGGGCGTCCAGCCCTTTCCAGAAGAAGTCGCATTCCACGCCGTAGCATGAACGTTCCTGGCCCGCGTGGATGTAGCCGTTGCGGGCGTAAAAAGCCCGCGCGCTGGCGGTGCTGTGCAGGCGCAGCTTGCCGATGGCCCAGACCCGGGCCTGGGCTTCGATGTCCAGCAGCAGCGCCTTGCCGACCCCGCTGTGCAGCACTTCCGGCACCACATAGCACAGCGACAGCTTGCCGGCCTGGGTCAGCAAGGCCACGCCGACCACCGCGTCGTCGCGCACGGCCACCAGCGCGTAGTTGGTGGGCGAGGCGAACCAGGCTGCCACATTCTCGGGCGTTTTGTTACCCAGCCAGGCGGCCAGGATGTCCGGCTTGTGCTGATGGTCCAGCACACAGCACTGCTCGATGGAGCGGCGCAGCACGGCGCACGCGGCGGCGGCGTCCCCGGGTACTGCGCGGCGAATCTGTATACCCATATGCGGCTCACATATAACGTTACTACTATTAATTCCTGTACACCAACCCCGAGGCAGCGCGACTATACAACAAAGTGACGGACCTTGCAGTCGGCGGTGGCAATACCTTCCCTGCCCACGGTGTCCGCATTTTAGATTATCCTAATCGGATTCCATTTTTCCAAAGAGACGCCCCATGCCACTTTCCTCCGTTCGCCTATCCCGCCGCCTGCTGCTTGCCGGCATGACCGCCGCGCTGGCCTTGCCCCTGGGCGCGCACGCCGCCGATGCCCAGCTGCTCAATGTGTCGTACGACGTGGCGCGCGAGCTGTACAAGGAGATCAACCCGGCCTTCATCGCCGAGTGGAAGAAGAGCACGGGCGAAACACTGACCGTCAACCAGTCGCACGGCGGCTCCAGCAAGCAGGCCCGTTCGGTGGCCGACGGGCTGGAAGCATCGGTGGTGACGATGAACCAGGCCAACGACATCGACATGCTGGCCGAGCGTGGCCTGGTCGCACCCGACTGGGCCAAGAAGTTCCCGAATGGCGCGGCGCCTTATTATTCGACGATGGTGATCCTTGTTCGCAAGGGCAACCCGAAGCAGATCAAGAACTGGGACGATCTGGCCAAGCCGGGCGTGAAAGTGGTCATTCCGAATCCCAAGACCGCCGGCAACGGCCGCTACACCTACCTGGCGGCGTGGGGCTCGGTGCTCAAGAAAGGCGGCACCGAAGCGCAGGCGCGCGACCTGGTCACCCGCATCTTCAAGAACGTGCCGATACTCGACGGCGGCGGGCGCGCCGCCACCACCACCTTCACCCAGCGCCAGATCGGCGACGCCCTGGTGACGTTCGAAAACGAAGTGTCGATGGTGCGCACCGAGTTCGGCGACAACTTCGAGGTGGTCTATCCCAGCCTGTCGATTCTGGCCGAGTCGCCCGTGGCCGTGGTCGATAAAGTGGTCGACCGGCGCGGCGTGCGCAAGCAGGCCACGGCCTACCTGAACTTCCTGTATTCGCCGCTGGGCCAGGAAATCGGCGCCAAGCACTTCCTGCGCACCCGCTCGGAAGCGGTGATGAAAAAGTATGCTAAAAATTACCAGCCGATCTCGCTGTTCACCGTGGACGAGGTGTTCGGCGACTGGAAAGCGGCGCAAAAGAAACACTTCGACGACAACGGCGAATTCGACAAGATTTACGCCACCAAGTAAGCCACTCCCTTTGTCCGGCGGGCGCGCTCATAGGAGAGCGCCGGCGGGATGTCTGCATCGACAATATTGCAAATACGTACTAAATCAGCGACTTACGCGAGTTATTTGATCTATTAGTTGCATATGTGCCTGTTTTTATGGCGTGCGCCATAGACACAGCTGAGTTTGGATGATATCTTCACAGTTCGAGTAGTTGCCTTGCAGATATATGTGCTTGGCGACTCGTATTCATGCTTGCGCGCAGCGCCGAGGGCGGTCCCGCCGCTCCTCCGGCGCCCCGACATTGAACTTCTCACCCGACAAAGACAAATGATCAAACACCTCTTCGCTACCGTCGTCATGACATTTTCGGCCGCTGCCGCTGTGGCCGTTCCTTTCGGTTCGCAATCGGTCCTGGTGATCGAAGACGGCACCGGCAAGATTCTGCTGGAAAAGAATGCCAGCACCGTGGCCCCGATCGCTTCCCTGACCAAGCTGATGACGGCGATGGTCGTGCTGGACGCCAAGCAGGACATGAATGAGATGATCGCCATCGACCAGCGCGATGTGGACATTCTCAAGCACAGCACCTCGCGCGTGCCGGTGGGCGCGCGTATCAGCCGCGGCGACGTGTTGCAGCTGGCGCTAATGTCCTCCGACAACCGCGCCGCCGCCTCGCTGGGCCGCACCTATCCGGGTGGCACGGTCGCCTTCAAGGCGGCGGTGCGCGCCAAGACCGCGGCGCTGGGCATGACCCAGACCGTGATCGAAGAGCCGACCGGCCTGTCGCCGCTGAACCGCTCGACCACGTACGACCTGGTCAAGATGGCCACGGCCGCCTCGGCGTATCCGGAAATTGCCCGCATGACGACCGACGCCAACGACATGATCAACATTAACGGGCGCGGCGTCGAATACCGCAACACCAACCGCCTGGTGGGCGCCAAGGGCTGGGAAATCGGCCTGTCCAAGACGGGCTACACGGAAGAAGCGGGCCGTTGCCTGATCATGAAGATCAAGGCGGCCGGCCGCAACGCCACGCTGGTGTTGCTCAATGCGCGCGCCAGCTCGGTGCGGATTGTCGACGCCATGAGCATCCGCCGCTTCATGACGGGCGACGTGGCGCCGACGGTGCTGGCGCGCAAGCGCCCTGCCCGCACCCGCTCGAGCATGATGGCGTCGGCACGCAGCCGTCAGTCCGTCATCGCCGCCCGCGGCGCACCGATCATCAAGGCTTCGCTGCGCACCCGCGCCAAGTCGAAGGCCGTGATCAAGCCACGCCACCGCCGCGCTTAGTCATCGACGCTTAAACGGCCTCTGCACCAAGGCCGCCGTTCCACTGAAGCCGCAAAGCACAAGAAAGTCGACCATTCGGGGTTTGCCCCGGATCGTCGACTTTTACTTATTGCTTATTTCTTACTGGACCAGCATCTCGCGCAGGCCGCTGGCGCGCTGCGTGCGTTTGGCGATCGCTTCACCCAGCAATGCCGCGCCCGGAGACACCAGCGTGAAGCGCGCGCTGGCACGGGTGATGCCGGTGTACACCAGTTCGCGCGCGATCACGGCGCTGCGCTCTTTGGGCAGCACCAGCACCGTGTGGCTAAATTCCGAGCCCTGCGATTTGTGCACCGTCATCGCGTAGGCCGTCTCCACATGCCGCAAGCGCGTCGCCAGCACGCTGCGCACCTTCTCGCCCTCCGTGAAGTACACCCGCAGCGACCCGGCGCGCGCCGGATCCGCCAGGGTCAGGCCGATGTCGCCATTGAACACCCGGGTGCCGTAGTCGTTGCGCGTGATCATGACCGGACGCCCCACGTACCACTCGCCGCGCTTGCGGATCAGCCCGGCACCATCCAGGCGCGCTTCGATCGCCTCATTCAGGCCCACCACGCCCCACTCGCCTTCGCGCACGGCGCACAGGATGCGGAACGCCTCAAACGCCTGCAGCACCCGGCCCACCCAGGCATCGTGGTCCGCCCCCGTCGGCCCCGGCGCCGGCGCCGCGCCAAGCAGGCGCAGGTAAGCCTGATAGCCCTCCAACCCCAGCTGCACCACGTGCTGCGGCTGGGCGTGCTCCATCCAGACCACCTCGTCACCGGGGCCGCGCAACACGGATTCGGCCGCAGCCACGTCGCCGCCATTGACCGCCAGCGCCAGCTGCCCGATCGGGCCGCCGAAGCGGCGGCTATGGCGCAGCATCACCGTCTGCTGCGCCAGCGGCCCGGCGGCGCCGTGATACTGCTCGGGAATGGCTTCGCCGCTGGCCGCCAGCGCATAGTCCAGCGTGGCCGCGCTGTAGCCGCCGGCCGCCGCCTCGCGGCACAGGTCGCCCAGCACGGCGCCCGCCTCCACCGACGCCAGCTGGTCTTTGTCTCCCAGCAGGATCAGGGTGGCGCCGGGCGGCAGCGCGTCCAGCAGCGAGGCCATCATCTCCAGGTGCACCATCGACGCTTCGTCGACGATCAGCACGTCCACGTCCAGCGGATTGCCTTTGTGGTGCGCGAAGCTGCGCGTATCGGGGCGCGCGCCCAGCAGGCTATGCAGGGTGCGCGCGGCGCCCATGCGCTCCATGAAGGCCTTCAGCGGCAGTGCATGGCCGACCTTGTCGGCCAGTTCGTCGAGCGCCTTGTCGATCGACTGCTTCAGGCGCGCGGCGGCCTTGCCGGTGGGCGCGGCCAAGGCGATGCGCTGGTGCGCCGCATCCTCCGACAGCGCCAGCAGCAAGGCCAGGAGGCGCGCCACCGTGTAGGTTTTGCCCGTGCCCGGCCCGCCCGTGATGATCGCCAGCTGGCCGCGCAGCGCCACCGCGCAAGCCAGTTTTTGCCAGTCGGGTGACTCGGCACGCCGGTCCGAGGCGAACAGGATATCGATCCAGTGGCGCGCCTTGGCAATATCGACCTGGCGCAGCTGCGCGGCGCGCACGCCGATGGTGTGCGCCACCAGCGTCTCGTCGCGCCAGTAGCGGCGCAGGTACAAACGCTCGCCGTCGAGCACCAGCGGCTGATCGAAATCCAGGTCGCCCACGTGCCAGACCTGCTCGCACGCGCTCAGTTGAGCGATCCAGCTTTTGGGCGTGCGCGGCAGCGTGCCCGCCGTCCGCGCCAGTGCGCTCCACGCTTCTTTTTCCCATCCCAGCAAGGCCGCCGGATCGTGCGCCTGCTCCAGCATGAGGCAGCTGTGGCCGCGCCCTTCCAGCTCCGACAGCAGCACGCAGCCGACCATCAAGGCCGGCGGCGCGTGGCCCAGGGTGGCGATGAAGCGGGCGAACACGCCCGACAGGCGGCGCAGCTGGCCGGCGTCGGTCAGTTCGGCCACCGCCGCGAACAGCGCGCTGTGATCGGTCACGAGCTCTTTCATGGTGCTTCCTTGGGTTCGCCCAGCAGCGCATCCAGGCTGTCCAGCAGCGCCAGGTCGGGCGGCAGCACGCAGCAGCCGTGGGTACTCACGTTGGCGATCCCGCGCAGGAACAGGAACACGGCTCCGCCCAGCTGCGCATGCGGATCGTAGCTGTCGCCCAGCCGGCTTTTCAGCAGCCGGTGCAGCGCCAGCATGTAGACCGCGCCCTGGATGTCGTAGCGGTGCGCCGCCATCCCGTGCGCCATCGCCGCCTGGCTGTAGGCCGCGTCGCCCGGGCCCAGCGCATTCGACTTGTAGTCCAGCACCCAGTAGCGCCCCTGGTGCTCGAACACCAGGTCGGCGAAGCCCTTGAGCATGCCGTGCAAGGCCCGTTCGGGCAGGCGCGGACGGGGCGTGTCGCCCAGCAGATGCTGGCGGCACAGACGGTCCAGCGCGCCGCTGTCGAGGTGCTCGCTGGGGAACCAGAACTCCATCTCGGTGAGCAGCTCGCCGATCTGGCACAGCGCCGCGCCCAGCGGCGGCAAGCGCGTCAGGGCGACGTTTTTCAGCCAGGCGACGGCGTCTTCCTGGCGGTGGCCCCAGCCGGCGCGCTCGCAGCGCTGCCCCAGCCGCGCGGCGAACTGCACGTCGTCGGCGATGGCAAAGCCTTCCTGCCCCATCCACTCCAGCTGCTCGTGCAAGAAGTTGCCCGGCACGGAGCCGCGCGGAAAGCGGTGCCACGGCGCGTCGTCGCTGCGCACGGCCGCCACCCGGGCCTCCTCGTCGAACAGGGTTTCTTCCTGTGCGCGCATGGGCGCCGCGCTGGTCTGGCGCGTGAGCGAGGTGAAGGAACCGACCGCCCAGTTGCGCTCGAAGCTGCCGGTGAACGGCGCCGCGTCATGCAGCTGGGCGCGCTCCTGCACGCGCGTGAGCATGGTCACGCTGCTGGTCGAATCGGGTGCGGCCAGCGTATGCAGCTCGATGCCGTCGGCGCCGGCGCGCAGGCGCTCCCAGTGCTGGCGCATGTCGGCCGCCGCCACCGGCGCGCCGCCCGTGAGCAGGTATCCCAGCGCCGACTCGTGCAGCCGGTTTTCCCCGCTCTTGCGCCCGGCAATCGCCGCCACGCCCAGCCACAGAAAGTGGCGCGCGCGCGTGAGCGCCACGTACAGCAGGCGCAGGTCTTCCTCGATGCGCGCGCGCTCCACGGCGTCGAGCGAGGCGTCCGACAGGGCCAGGTCGATCCGGCGCACGCCGTCGCGCCCGACAAATTCGAAAAAGCTGCGGTTGCGCCGGTCGGTCTTGCGCGCGGTGACGGCAAACGGCAGGTACACCAGCGGATACTCCAGCCCCTTGGACTTGTGCACCGTGACCACCTTGACCAGTTCCGCGTCGCTCTCCAGGCGCAGCACGCGCTCGTCGCCGCCTTCGCCGGCCCCGGCGATCTGTTCGCCGAACCAGCGGATCAGCGCCTGCTCGCCGTCGAGCTGGGTCGAGGCTTGCTGCAGCAGCTCGGCCAGGTGCAGCAGGTTGGTCAGGCGGCGCTCGCCACCACCCTGCTGCAACAGCGCGGCGGGCAGGCCCAGTTCGTGCACGAAGCGGCGCACCATGGCCAGCACGCCCTGGCGCTGCCAGACCACGTGCAGCGCCTTGAGCTGTTCGATGCGCTCTTCCCACGCCAGTTCGTCCGACGACAGGCGCGCCAGCTCGGCCAGCGGCAGCGCCGCCGTGCGGGTGGCGAACGCGGCCCGCGCCAGCGCCCCGTCCAGCGGGCTGGCCACCGCATGCAGCCAGCGCAGTACGTCGCGCGCTTCGTCGCTGTCGATGACGGAATCCTTGTCCGACAGGTACACGCTGGCCACGCTTCGCTGCGCCAGCGCGCGCCGCACCGCGGCCGCCTCGCGCCGGTCGCGCACCAGGATGGCGATATCGGCCGGCATCAGGGGCCGGAAGACGCCGTGCGTGCGGAAGCCCACCGCCGGGTCGTTCAGCAAGCCGACGATATGCTCGGCGCTGTGATGGGCGAAATAGTCGCGGTACTGGTCGGCCGTCATGCCCTCGTGTTCCGAGCTGCACACGGCCAGCGCCTGATACGGCCCGTCCACGCCGACCAGCTGCTCGGCGTGGCCGCGCGCGCCCACCGGTTCGAACGGCAGCGGATTGACCTGGCCCTCGCGGAACCTGAAAGCGCCGGCGGCGAAGCCCGGATGCTCGCCGTGCCCTTCGGCGTGGCGGAACAGCTGGTTGACCGCGTCCACCAGCGCCGCCGTGGAGCGGTAGTTGGTGCCCAGTTGATAGTGGCGCCCTGCGGTGGCGCGGCGCGCCGCCAGATAGCTGTGAATGTCGGCGCCGCGAAAGCCGTAGATCGATTGCTTGGGGTCGCCGATCAGCAGCAAGGCGCGCGCCGGATCGTTGGCCTCGACCTGGTACAGGGCGTTGAAGATCGCGTACTGGTCGGGCGAGGTATCCTGGAATTCGTCGACCATGGCCACCGGATACTGCAGGCCGATGCGCTGGCGCAGCGCCTCGCCGTTGGGCCCTTCCAGCGCGCTTTTCAGGCGCTCCAGCATGTCGGCAAAGCCGAACTGGCGCTTGCCGGCCTTGAGCTGGGCCATGCGGCGCGCGATGCTGGCGGCGGCGTGGCGGTGCAGCGCATGGGCAATCGGCGTCATCGCGCGCAGCGCCTCGCACAGCGGCATGGTGCTGTCGAAGCAGGCGGGAATGTCCACCGTGAAGCCCTTGCTGAAGGCATCCTCGATGCCTTCGGGGGTCAGGCGGCTCCAGGCGGTGTCGCTCATCTCGGGCATGTGCAGCGCCGGCGTGGCCGCCCATGCGCGCAGCGCGTTGAACCACTTGACGAGCGAATCGGCGCGCAGCTTGTTGCCGTTGAAGCACTTGGGCGCCAGCGCGCGCTGGGCCGCGATCCACTGCTCCATGGCGTTGGCGCGCTCATGCCAGCCCGCCTTCAGGCGCGCCAGTTCGGCGGCCTGCTCGCGCTGCACGCCGGCGATCAGGGCGGCCAGGGCGGCGCCGTCGTGCGCCTGCGGTTCGAGCACATCGACGCGGCGCACCAGCTCGCGCAGCGCCTGCTTCATGGCGCCCACGTCGCTCCAGCAGGCCAGCAGCGCTTCCAGCGCAGTGCTGCTCAGCGGATAGACGTGCTGGCGCCAGTAATCGTTGGCGGCGTCGTCGAACAGCGCCTGTTCGTCGCTGACCAGCTCTTCGTCGAACAGGCTGCCGCTGTCGAAGGCGTGCTCGCGCAGCATGCGCTGGCACCAGGCGTCGATGGTGAAAATGGCCGCTTCGTCCATGGTCTCGGCGGCCAGCATCAGCCGGTGCGCGGCCACCATGCGCGCGCGCTCGTCGACGCAGCTGTCCGACAGCGCCTGCAGGTAGCTGTCGTCGGCGTCGCTCTCGCCGCGAAAGTAGGCGGCCGCCTCCACCAGGCGCTCGCGCACCCGGTTCGACAATTCGCGCGTGGCCGCGCGCGTGAACGTCATGACCAGGATCTCCGACGGCACCAGGGGCCGCCCGAAGCCATCGTCGGCGCCGTGCCCCAGCACCAGGCGCAGGTAGAGCGCCGCGATGGTCCAGGTTTTGCCGGTGCCGGCGCTGGCCTCGATCAGGCGCGAGCCATGCAGCGGAAAGCGCAAGGGGTCGAGCAGTTCGCTCATGGCGCTTCCTGTTCCGGCTTGGATTCCAGCGGCTCCAGCGGCGCCACCGCGACGGCCTGGGACACCCACTCCAGCAAGGGACCATACAGCTGCTGGGCGCACCCCGGCCAGTCGCCATCGGCGGCCAGCGCGGCGTAGTCGGGCCACAGGCGCGCCAGCGCCGGATCGTCCACCTCGCCACCGATGTCGAAGCCGCCGTCGTAGGTGCTGCGCGCGTCGCCCCCCTGCAGCAGCGCGATGGCGCTCTTGCAGGCCACCGGCAGCGGCGCATCCAGATTGCGCCGCCACAGCGCCACCAGCCCGCTGAGCGTGGCGCGCGCCGCGGCCGGGTCGAGCGGCGCCATCGTCACGATGGCGTCGCGCGACACCAGCAGACCCGCCGCCGGTTCGTCCATGGCCGCCGTGGCCAGCTGGCGCAGCCAGGGGGCGATCAGTTTGTCCGCGCGCGCGCCGCCCTTTTTATCCAGCACGCGCGACGAGATCTGCGCCAGCCACGCCGTGCCCATGCCGGTGCCCTGCTCGCCCTGGCGCAGCTTGTCGATCCAGTCGTCCACGTGCACATCGGCCAGCAGCAGGTTGACGGCGAGCTTGGGCGCGGCCAGCGGCAACCGCGCGCACTGCGTCAGCCAGGCGCTGCGCACCGGCACCAGCTCGTCGACCAGGCGCTGCTGCCACTGCTTGCCGATCAGGCCGATCGGCAGCACGCCTTCGCGCGCCAGCCGCTCGGCGCGCAAGGTCAGGCTGGCGCGCACCTCGGCCAGCGCTTCGGGTTCGCTGGCGTCGTCGAGCAGGCTGTCTTCCAAAAAGTAGCGCTCCAGCGCGTCCAGCGAAAACGGCTCCTCGTCTTCGCCGATCTGGTCAGCGTCGGCGAACGACACGCCCAGGCGGCGCCGGAAGAACTGCCGCGCCGGCTGCTTGAGGAAGCTGGCCAGTTCGCCCAGCTTGAGGCGGAAGTCGTGTTCCAGTTCGTACGGCGGCAGCGGCGCGCCCGCTTCGGTGCCGGCTTGCGGCGCGTCGGCCGCCAGCGCCGTGTGCGCGCTGCGCCATTCGGCCGCATAGGTCAGCAAGCCGCCTTCTTCGAAATAGCGCCGGCTGAATGGCTGCAAGGCGTGTTCGGTGGTCATGGCGGCCGGATCGAGCTGCCAGCCGGCGGCCAGGTAGTCGCGCAGCTGCGACACCAGCACCGACGAAGGCTGCTCGCTGTTGTCGCGCACGTTGCGGCCCACCCAGCTGACATACAGCTTGTCGCGCGCGGCCAGCACGGCTTCGAGCATCAGATAGCGGTCGTCGTCGCGGCGCGAGCGGTCGCCCGGGCGCGCCATGCCCGGCAGCGCCAGCAGATCGAAGTCGGCCTGGCCCGCGCGGCGCGGGAAGTCGCCGTCGTTCATGCCCAACAGGCACACCACCCGGAACGGCACGGCGCGCATCGGCATCAGGGTGCAGAAGGTCACCCCGCCCGAGACGAACTGGTGGTTCAGGGTCGGCTCGTCGAGCGCGCCCAGCCACGCTTCGCGCAGCACCGCCAGCGGCACCGCTTCGTCGAATTCGGCGCTTTCACAGGTTTCCAGCCAGCCTTGCAGCGCGTCGTACAGCTGCGCCAGGGTGAGCCGGTCGGCTTCATCGCTGGCGTCGAAAAACGCCGCCAGCAGCGCGCGCGCCTGTTCGCCCCACGCGGCCGGCGTGCGGGTCTGGGCCAGCGCGGCGCGCCAGGCCAGCAGCGCCTCGATCAGCTGCGCCAGCGAGCCGGCCAGCGCCGCGTCCAGGCCGCCCACTTCGCCATACGGCTCGATGTCGCCGAAGGCGGCGCCGGCGCCGCTGGCGTAACCGAGCAGCATGCGCCGCACCCCGAAAATCCAGGCATTCTGTTCGCCCGCCGAGCCCAGTCCCAGGCCGTCGCGGTGCTGCTGGTCCAGGCCCCAGCGCACGCTGGCGCCCTCGATCCACTGGCCCAGCGTAGGCAGGTCGTCTTCGCCCAGCCCGAAGCGCTCGGCCAGGGCCGGCACGTCCAGCAGGTCGCGCACTTCGCTCTGGCGGCAGCGCTGCTGCGGCAGGCGCAGCAGCCACTCCAGCGCCACCAGCAGCGGATTGACGCTGCGGTCCTTGACGTCGCCGATCTCGAACGGGATGAAGCGCGCATCGCTGCGCTTGTGCTGGTCGAACACGGCGTGGATGGCGGCCGAGAAGGTGTCGATGTCCGGCACCATCACCACCACGTCGCGCGGGCGCAAACGGGCATCGGGCGCGCCGAACCACGACAGCAGCTGGTCGTGCAGGATCTCCACTTCGCGCTGCACGCTGTGAGCGACGTGGAACTCGATCGAACGGTCGCCCGGCGCCGGCGCGGGAAAGGCATGCTCGTGCAGTGGCAGCAGGTCGCGCACGGCCGCCTGCACCTGCTGCAGCAGGGTGTCGCCCTCGTCGTCGCTGAACAGGTCGATGCGCAGCTGGGCGTCGGCCTGCTCCAAGCGCGTGGCCTCGCTGTCGAATTCGTCGAGCATGCGCACGAAGTCGCGCCCCTGCCTGCCCCAGCTGGCCAGCAGCGGGTGGCTGTGCGCGTGCATCTCTTCGATCGCCACGCTGCCCAGGTCGACGCCGCCGCGCGCGGCCTGGCGCTTGCGTTCGGCGCGCAGCAGCTCGCGCCCTTCGATGATGTCGCCCCAGTAAAAGCGGCACGGATTGGGCACGGCCAGCAGCACCTGGGTGTGGCGCGCCAGCGCCGCCACCGCCTGCAAGGTCTGGTACGGCAGCGCCGACATCCCGAACAGCACCACGCGGCGCGGCAGGCGCCCGGCCGGTGCTGCGCCGCGCTCGATCTCGTGCACGAACTGCTGGTGGATGGTGGCGCGGCCCGACTGCCGCTGCGCGGCCGGCAGGCTGTCGTTGACGGCGCGCCACAGCGCGCTTTGCCAGCACTGGTCGGCCGCCAGCGGCAGCGATTCGCCGCGGGCGCTGCGCAGCACGTTGCGCCCGGCGCTCCAGTCGGCCAGCCAGTCGGCCCGATAGACCTGGTATTGATCGAACAGGTCGGCCAGCCGCTCGGCCAGCTGCAGACGGCGCTCCGGGTCGCCGTCGCCGAGGAACAGGCGCAGGGGCGCGAACACCGGCTCGGCCAGCAGCGCCGGCAGCAGGCGCATCAGGCGCCAGGTCAGCGGCCCCTTGTCGTACGGGGCCCGGCTGGGCACCAGCTCGCGCCCCAGCATGCCGCGGTAGGCTTCCCACAGAAAGCGCGCCGGCAGCGCCACCCGGGTGGCGGCGCACACGCCCAGTTCCTCGGCCAGCGCGATCTTGAGCCATTCGGCCACGCCGTTCGACTGCACCAGGATGGTTTCGGTTTCCAGGGGCGCCAGCGGATGGCCGCGCAGCCAGCCGAACACGGCCGCGCGCAGCTGTTCCAGCTGGTTTCCGTGCAAAACGATCAGGCCGGGCGACACTGGCGGGGACATGGGGCTTTCATAGGGCGGCTGCATAAGCGACCGCACAGCATACTAGCTTTGCGGCACGAGGGGTAGAGGCACGGGGTAGAGGGCACTCAAGCTATCGATGCGCGGACCGGATCAGCGCACCGCCTCGCTCAATTCGTGGGCGATGTGGCCTTCGAGTTCCTGCAGCAAGCCGGCCATGAGGGTGACGATGGCGCGCGCCTGCTCCACCGTGCCGTCCTCGCGCAGCTGGTCGAGCCGCTGGCAATGGGCCGCAAAGCTCATCGCCCCCACCGCGCGCGCCGACGACTTGATGCGATGGCCCAGGTCCGCCACCCGCGCCATGTCGCCGCGGGTGAGCGCGTCGTCCACTTCGAGCAGACCGTCGCGCGCCGCGTCGAGGAACATGAAGGCATATTTACGCATCTTGTCGGGATTGCCGCCAAAGGTGTTCGACAGCGCATTCATGTCCAGCATCTCGGCGTCGACCGCCTCGGCCAACGCTTGCGGTGCGCGCGCCGGCGCCAGCATGCCGCCATGCGGGCTGCGGCGGCGCCGCTCGCGCACGGGGCGCGCCTCCATCCAGCGCGCGATCACTTCGAACAGCAGGCGCGGCGCGATCGGCTTGGTGATGAATTCGTCCATGCCCGCTTCCATGCAGCGCACCTGGTCGCTGCGCCCCGCATTGGCCGTCATGGCCACCACCACCGCGTCGCGCAGGCGCGGATCGGACCGGATCATGCGGGTCGTCTCGAAGCCGTCCATTACGGGCATCTGCACGTCCATCAGCACGCAGTCGAAGCGCTGCTTGAGCATCAGGTCGATGGCCTCGCGCCCGTTGTTGGCCACCACCACCGTGGCGTGGACTTCTTCGAGCAGCTCCTTGCCGACTTGCTGCGAGAAGATGTTGTCTTCCACTAGCAGGATGTAGGCGCCGCGGATGGCGGCCAGCACGCCGGCGTCGGCTTCGTCGCCGCCGGCCGGCAGGAAGTTGATGGCCTGGCCCAGGCGCGCCGTGAACCAGAACGTGCTGCCCTTGCCGGGCGCGCTGTCCACGCCCACTTCCCCGCCCATCAGTTCGGCCAGCTGCTTGCTGATCACCAGTCCCAGCCCGGTACCGCCGTACTTGCGCGTGGTCGACGGGTCGGCCTGGTGGAACGTCTGGAACAGTTCGGCCACTTCGCCGGGCGTCATGCCGATGCCGGCATCCCTGACTTCAAAGCGCACCAGGGTATTGTCGTCGCCGGCTTGGCGCAGCGCGCGCACCAGGATCGTGCCGCGCTCGGAAAACTTGACGGCGTTGCTGGTGAAGTTGAGCAGCACTTGCTCGAGCCGCAGCGGGTCGCCGCGCAGCTGGCGCGCCAGCTGGGGATCGATCTCGAACGCCAGGGTCAGGCCCTTGTCGGAGGCCGCCTCGCCCAGCTGGTCGGCGACATTCTGCATCAGCGCCTCGAGCGAAAAATCGAGCACTTCCAGTTCCAGCTTGCCCGCTTCGATCTTGGAAAAATCCAGGATGTCGTTGATGATCCCCAGCAGATGCTGGCTGGAGTGATAGATCTTTTCCAGGTAATCGCGCTGCTTGACGTTGGCCACCGACTTGAGCGCCAGGTGCGACATGCCGATGATGCTGTTCATGGGCGTGCGGATCTCGTGGCTCATGTTCGACAGGAAGTTGCTCTTGGCCTGGTTGGCCGCATCGGCCTGCGCCTTCAGGTTGTGCAGTTCCGTCACGTCCGTCGACAGTCCGATCACGGCCACCACTTCGCCGTCGCGCAGCACCGGCACCTTGACGGTCCACAGCTGGCGCACTTCGCCGTCGCGCTGGCGGAACGCCGCCTGCAGCGCTTCATGGGCGCCTTCGCGGAACACTGCCTGATCCTGGGCCCAGTAGGCGTCGGCCTCGCGGGTGGGCATGACTTCGCGATCGATGCGCCCGATGATCTCTTCGGCCGGGCGGCCCATGGCTTCGGCGGTGCGCGCGTTGACATACAGGTAGCGCCGCTCGCGGTCTTTCATGTAGACGTGCGCATCGACGCTGTCGAGCACCGAATCGAGCAGCACGCGCTGTTCGATGGCGCCGCGGCGCGACCAGTACATGGTCAGGAACAGGGCGAACATCAGCATGGTGCCGCCGAACCCGGTCAGCATGGCCAGCGGCGGCAGCATGGTGTCGAAGCGGTTGTACAGCTCCGTCTTGCGGGCACGCATGCGGATCTTCCAGGTGCTGCCGTTGTAATTGACCGGTAACACGGTGTCGAACCAGCTGCCGGCATCGGGGATCAGGCCCGGTCCCGGGGTCAGGGTGCCGTCCTCGTTGAACAGCAGGCGGTCGCCCGGCTCGATGGCCATGCTGGGTGCGACGGCGCGATTGTCGCTGACGTACAGCGACAGGCGCAACGTGCGCAGGGCCACTTCGCCCAGCGCTTCCTGCACCAGGGCCGGCACCGAGAAGCCGATGCCGACGCTGCCGATATAGGCGGCACGGCGCGCCGCCACCGTGCCCGGCCGGCTGCCGTTGCGGTACACCGGCATGCGCATGCCCAGCGCCACGTGGGGCACGGGCGAGCCGACCAGGATCGGGATGCCCGAGGCGGCCAGCCGGCCCGTGTCGCGCGCCAGCGCCAGCGTCGCCGCACTGAGCGGCGCGATGGCGAGGTCTTTGCCCAGCAGCGGCAGGTACGGCGCCAGCGGTTCGAGGTACGTCAGCACGGTGTAGTCGGGACGCGGTCCTTGCGGGCGCACGGCGAATTCCGGGTAGCCGCCGCGGTCGACGCTGTCGTCGTCGCGCACCTGCTGCTCGAAGGCGTCGCGCCCCGCTTCGGTGACGTAGGCGGCAAAGTTGACCACCTCGATGGCGGGCGACTGGCGCGACAGATCGAGCGCGTCGACGTAACGGTGGAACTGGGCCCGCCCCACGGGCGCGTCGGCGCTGGCGAACAGCGCCGCGGTGCCGCGCACGACGTCGGCGTACGCCTTGATGCGGGCCGACAGGTTGAACTGGGCGCCGCGCGCCACGCCGTCGAAGCGCTGGCGCGCATCGGCGTCGACCACCCTGGCCGCGGCCACGTACATACTGACCCCCACCAGCATCGACAGGCCGCCGCCCACGGCCCACAGCCAGCGGCGCGACGCGGGAATGCCCGATCCACTGTTGGTCATCGTGTGCCTGAGTGCGCTGTGCCTGAATGCGGTATGCCTGGATGCCTGCGCCATCGATCAATTCCGTAGTGTCCGACTGCCGGGAGTGGAAATTTCCCGGGCGTTGCAGAGTGTTCCGAATACGCAGCATACTATTAAAGCCCGTCCGCACGCAGTCCGGACGATGCTTCTGCGACACTTTTCCATGAATATAGTTCACACACTTGCTATCATGAACGGTCGGGGCAGCGCCCCATTACCGCGAAAGTATTCACCATGCATAAACTTGCAAGTGGCATCCTGGCCGGCCTGGCCATCGGCAGTGTTCAGGCCCAACCGGCGCCGCCGGCCGCGCCGGCCGACCCGTACGGCTGGCTGGAAGAGGTGGGTGGCGACAAGCCCCTGAGCTGGGTACGCGAGCGCAATGCCGTGTCGCAGAAGGAACTGGAAAGCCAGGCCCAGTATGCCCCCCTGCACGCGCGCCTGAAAACCATTCTCAATTCCAAGGAACGCATTCCGTACGTGAGCAAGCACGGCCAGCATTACTACAATTTCTGGCGCGACGCCCAGCACGTGCGCGGCGTGTGGCGCCGCACCACGCTGGAGCAATTCCAGCGCAGCGCGCCCGAATGGGAAACCGTGATCGACCTGGACCAGCTGGCGCGCGACGAGAAGGAAAACTGGGTGTGGGGCAGCGTCGCCTGCCTGAAGCCGGCCGGCCAGCGCTGCCTGATCTCGCTCTCGCGCGGCGGCGGCGATGCCAGCGTGGTGCGCGAGTACGACACGGTGGCGCGCGCGTTCGTCAAAGACGGCTTCGTGCTGCCTGAAGCGAAGGGCGGCGCGGCCTGGATCGACCAGGACACCATCAGCGTCAACACGGATTTCGGGCCGGGCAGCATGACCAGTTCCGGCTACCCGCGCCAGGTCAAGCAGTGGCGCCGCGGCACGCCGCTGGCCCAGGCCACGTTGCTGTACGAAGGCAAGCCGGAAGACATGGCCGTGTCGGCCTATAAAGATTTCACGCCGGGCCATGAACGTCAATTCGTCGAACGCGACATCACGTTCTATACGAATGAGTTGTTTTTGCGCGACGGCGCCCAGCTCGTCAAGGTGGACAAACCCGACGACGCCAAGGCCTACGCGGTGCGCGACCAGCTGGTCATCGAGCTGCGCTCCGACTGGACCGTGGCGGGCAAGACCTATCCGCAGGGCGCCTTGCTGGCCAGCGACTTCGCCCGCTTCATGAAGGGCGAGCGCGCCTTCGACGTGCTGTTCGCGCCGACCCCGACCAACTCGCTGGACGGGGTGGCGATGACCCGCAGCGGGCTGCTGGTGAACGAACTGGACAACGTGCGCAACCGCGTCACGGAACTGCGCCATGTGGAGGGCAAGTGGCAGCGCCGCGCCGTGGCAGCGCCCGCGTTCGGCTCGCTCGGGGTGACGGCGCTGGACCCGGACGGCTCGGACCAGTACTTCCTGACGGTGACGGATTTCCTCACGCCGACCACGCTGTATCTGGGCCAGATGGGCAGCGACCAGCGCACCGAACTGAAAGCGCTGCCGGCGTTCTTCGATGCCAAGCCGTACACGGTCAAGCAATACCATGCCCGCTCCAGGGATGGCACCAAGGTGCCCTACTTCGTCGTCATGAACAAGAAGGCTAAGCTGAATGGCAAGAATCCGACGGTGCTGTACGGCTATGGCGGCTTCGAGATTTCGTTGAAGCCGGCCTACAGCGCCACGACCGGCCCGGCCTGGCTCGAACAGGGCGGCGTATATGTGCTGGCCAACATCCGCGGCGGCGGCGAGTTCGGTCCGCGCTGGCATCAGGCCGCGCTCAAGCAGCACCGCCAGCGCGCCTACGACGACTTTCTGGCCGTGGCGCAAGACCTGATCACGCGCAAGGTCACCAGCCCGCGCCATCTCGGCATCATGGGCGGCAGCAATGGCGGCTTGCTGGTGGGCGCGGCACTGACCCAGCGGCCCGACCTGTTCAACGCCGTGGTGTGCCAGGTACCCTTGCTGGATATGCGCCGTTATAACAAGTTGCTCGCTGGCGCTTCGTGGATGGGCGAATACGGCGACCCGGATGTGCCGGAACAATGGAACTACATCGCCAAGTACTCGCCGTATCACAATGTGTCGAAGGATAAAAAGTATCCGCGGGTATTGTTCACCACCTCCACGCGCGACGACCGGGTGCATCCCGGCCATGCCCGCAAGATGGTGGCGCTGATGCAGGAACAGGGTCACGACGTGCTGTACTGGGAAAACACCGAAGGCGGCCATGCGGGCGCGGCCAACAACGACCAGCAAGCCCAGATGTGGGCGCTGACCTACGCGTTCCTGCTCAAGCAGCTGCGCTAGGCGGGCATCGGCGCGGGCACCATTCGCGTCGAACCAATTTCCCGCCGCCCGCTCTAAGTCGAAGGAGGTTAGTCACGGGCGGGGAGTACATGGTGGCAACGCAACAGGCTGGCGAGGTCAGCCTAGCATCGTTCATAGAAAGCAATCACGAGCACATCCTGGAACGGTGGGAGCGCTTCGCGCGCAGTATCTGCGTGCCGCGCCAGCTGGACCCGGTGGTGTTGCGCGACCATGCGGCAGGCATCCTGCACGACATCGCCGCCGATCTGCACACGGCGCAAACGCCCCTCGAGCAAACCGAAAAATCGCTCGGCCACCGCCCGCGCCAGGATGGCAGGTCCCAGGCCGAGCTGCATGGCGCCGAGCGCCTCACGACCGGGTTCAGCGTCAGCGAGGCCATCGCCGAATTCCGCGCGTTGCGCGCCAGCGTACTGCAACTGTGGCACGAGGCCACCGGCAGCATTGCCGGCGCCCCCGGCATGGTGGAACTGACCCGCTTTAACGAAGCGATCGACCAGGCCCTGGCCGAGTCGGTCGAACGCTTCGCCCTCGACAAAGACGATTACACGCGCCGCTTCGACACGCTGCTGTCGTCGACGCCGGACTTGCATTACATTCTAGGCATTGACGGCCGGGTGATATACGTCAATCAGGCGCTGGGCAGACTGCTCAACGTGGACCAGAACCAGGTGGCGGGCATGCGCACGGCCGACTTGTGTCCGGCCCTGCTACCCCACCTGAGCGCCGACCTGCGCAAGGTCGTCGACACGGGCGAGCCGCTGCGCGCCGAGGCCAACCTGCCCGGACCGGATGGCGCCAGCGTCACCTATCGCTACGTTTTTCTGCCGGTGCGCAACGCGGCAGGCCAGATCGAGTCGATCACGGGAACGGCGCGCAATATTTCGGAGCTCAAGGCGTCGGAAGAATTAACCTACCGCAACGCGTATTACGACAAGCTCACGCAGCTGCCCAACCGGGCCCTGTTTCACGACCGCCTGGAGCAAAACATCAAGCGCGCCGAGCGCAGCGGCCATCCGCTGGCGCTGATGTTTATCGACCTGGACGGCTTCAAGGAGGTCAACGACCACTCCGGCCACGCGGCCGGCGACCAGCTGCTCAAGGAAACCGGGCGGCGCATCGGCGCCTGCGTGCGCGGCAGCGACACGGTCGCGCGCATCGGCGGCGACGAATTCACCGTCATCCTGGTCGAGGTGCACGACATCCTGCATATCGAAATCCTGGCCCAGACCATCCTCGATGAACTGGCCAAGCCGTATGCGATCGGGGCCGCCGTGTACCACGTCACGGGCAGCATGGGGATCACGCTCTATCCCCAGGACGGGCACACGCCCGACGACCTGTTGCGCAACGCCGACCAGGCCATGTACGTGGCCAAACGGGCCGGACGCAACCGCTTCAGCTACTTCACCGCCGCCATGCGCGACTCCGCATGGGCGCGCCTGAAGCTGATCGACGAACTGCGCCACGCGCTGGAGCGGCGCCAGCTCGAAGTGTACTACCAGCCCATCATCGCGCTGGACTCGGGCGCCATCGCCAAGGCCGAGGCGCTGGTGCGCTGGCACCATCCGCGCGACGGCATGATCCTGCCCGACGCGTTCATCGGCCTGGCCGAGCAATGCGGCCTGATCGGAGCGATCGACGCCTGGGTGATGGCCGAGGCGGTGGCCCACGCGCGCCAGTGGACCACGCTGCTGGGCCGGCCATTCCAGGTCAGCGTGAACAAGTCGCCGGTCGAATTCATGAGCGTGGCCATGATGAACAACTGGGACAGCGATATCAGGACGCTGGGGCTGGCGCACCACCAGATTGCCGTCGAGATCACCGAAGGCGTGCTGCTGAACGACACCTGTGCGGTGCGCGAACGGCTGGCCATGCTCAAGCGCGCCGGCGTGCAGTTCACGATCGATGATTTCGGCATCGGCTATTCATCGATGTCCTACCTGAAAAAATTCAAGGTCGATTTCCTCAAAATCGACCAGTCGTTCGTCAAGGACATGCTGCACAGCGGCGACAGCGGCGTCTTCGCAGAAACCATCATCCTCATGGCGCACAAGCTCGGTCTGCAAGTCATTGCCGAAGGCGTCGAAACGGTCGAGCAGCTCGCGTGCCTGAAGGCCATGCAGTGCGACTACGCCCAGGGCTTTCTGTTTTCCGAGGCCACCCCGTTCGACCAGTTCAGCAACATGCTGGCGGCCGGCCACGTGTGACGCTCCGGGTTGGCTGCGCGCTGTGCATCCGCGCAACACTGACGCAAACTACTCGCACGGAATATCGATTTGCGCAAACTTTGTGCTGGTTGCCGCCCATGGGGTTCTGATCGATTCGTGGGTCATTCCCCTAGCATGGCGCCCTGTGCGCCGCATTTCCCCGCCCTAACCTATCAATCCTGACAGCTGGATGTCCCGTCGCCGGCGGTTTGTAATGATTGCACCAGGACACAAAGTCCCGCTCTCATTGGAACCGCCATGGCGCCTCCCAACGTCACCTTCCTGCATCCTTCGCGTAGCGTCGCCACGCCGGGCGTCGCCACGCCGGGCAGCGCCGGCGATGCGCACGCCGCGCACGCTGCGCACGATGCCCGCTTCTCCGGCGAGAGCGCGTTCTGGACCGGCGCGATCGGCGTGGGCGTCAATGTGGTGGTGGCGCAGATTGCCGACATCGACACGCTGGCGCAGCGCATCGAGGCCCTGGCGCCGCAGGCAGCCGGGCGCCGCCCCGTGGTCGGGCAGTACCTGGACATGGTCAAGATGCTGGCCAGCGGCTGGCCCGCGCGCAGCCGCCCGGCCCTGCTGATGGCGCTGGCGGCCCTGCGGCATTACAGCGACAGCCTGGTCGGCCACGACGCCGAGCTGCTGGCCGGCGCCTTGGGCGAAATGGCCGTGGCCGTGGCCGGGGCCGGGGCCGGCGCCATGCCGGGCCGCCGCGCCAGCGCAGGCGCCACCGCGGCGCGCGTGACCGGCGCGCTGATCCACCGCCTGGACTTTCCGGTGCGCTCGCTCGACGCCGTCAACGATAATTTCGGCAGCTACCTGGCGCAGATGGCGGTGGCCTCGAACGACCTGGAAACCGACACCGTGCTGGTCACCCAGCGCCTGCAGGCCGAGCATGTGCACGCCTACACGCTGGCCCAGCAGGTCAGCACGGTGCAGGCGCGCCTGGACGAAGCGCGCACGCGCCAGCAGGGTCACTGGCCGCTGGGCAGCCACGCCGACCTGCTGCGCGAAGAGATCGCCGCGCAAAGCGCCGCGCTCGACAGCGCGCGCCGCCAGCTCGACCAGCTGCGCGCCGGCCAGGCCGCCACGCTGAGCGAAGCGTCCTGCCTGCAAACGCTGCTGCCGACCCTGTCGGCCTACCTGGCCGGGGTCGACCGCATGAGCGCCGGCATCAACGCCGCCCTGTCCGGCGCGCTGGCGCTGCAGGTGCAGCTGAGCGAACTGAATCAAGCCTTGCTGGCCGCGCCCCAGTGCGCCGGCTCGGCGCGCACCCAACTGGCCGCGGCGCTGCCCAACTGGCGCAACGTCTCGCTGCGCCTGCAGCACCTGGACCATGCGGGAGCTGCGCGATGAGCGGCTGGATGCGGGGCTGGATGCGGGGCTGGATGCGGGGCTGGATGATGGGCCGGATGGGGGGCTGGGTGCGCGCGTCAGCCGGCGCGCCAGGGAGTGGCCAGTGCGGCATCGGTCTGCCTCCGGGCGGCCGGTTCGGCGTTAAACAGCGCCCGGAACGTCGCGCCCACATCCACCTGCAGGGCCACGGCCTTTTCCACACCGATCTGCAGCGGCTCGCCGAAACGGCGCATCACCACGCCGGCGCGGCGCAGCAGGCGCTCGATGGCGGTGGTGGTCACGGTGACGTAGGCATCGATGCCGCCCTGCGCGCCGTAGCGGATGATCTGGGCGATCGACTCCAGGCTGACATCGGAAAAGCCGAAGCGGCGCGCACCGCCCGTTTCGATGGCGAAGCGCGACAGCTCCCAGATGCGCGCGTGGCTGGGCGCGGCTTGCCCGTGCAGCAGGTCGGCGAACAAATCCTTGAGCATGTACGGCCCCTGCGTGGGCAGCAGCCGCCACGAGCCGATCAGCGCACCGCCCCCGGGCGCGCCGGCGTCGGCCGCGCGTATCAGCATGTAGAGGGGCTCGAGCGCATCGTAGCCGTCGATTTCCATGCCGCACAGAACCGGCACCTCCCAGCCCAGCCGGTCCTTGAACACCTTGGCGCGCTGGCGGTGCATTTCCCACAAATCGCGCGCGGGAATATCGCGGCGGGCGGCGATACGGATGTGCAGTGCCATGGCCCTTCCTTCACGGTAATCAGTTATGCGGCACGCATAAATACTCTGGCAATTTTGCCAGATACATAACTAGCAACCTTGCTAGGTGGTTTGTGAACTACCCCGATGAAATACTTCATCTTCATATTTGTACGCGAGGAATCAAAAATGGCTTCTGACGACACTTTTACCAGCGAAACGACTTCCTTCACCGACCCGGCAACTGCCGCCAGCGCCGTGAGCCCCCATGCCGAGCTGAAGCGATTGCGCATCAGCAAGCGCGAGAGCCAGGAGAAATTCTGGGGCCGCTTCGGCGTCACCCAGTCCAGCGGCAGCCGCTTCGAGACGGGGCTGGGCATCCCGCCGCCGGTGGCCATCCTGGTCAAGCTGTATGTCAAGGGCCGCCTCAGCGATGGTGATCTTCCGGGGTGATGATGCCCATGCTGATCGCCTTGACCAGCGCCTGCTGACGGGTGTTGACGTTGAATTTTCCGCGGATGTTACCGATGTGAAAATTCACCGTCGCCTCCGAGCAGCGGGTGATCCTGGAGATTTCCCATGACGACTTGCCGACCATCACCCAGTTGAGCACTTCCAGCTCGCGCCGCGTCAGGCGCGGCACCGCCTCGGGCGCGGCCGGCGCGCTGACGAAGCGCAGCGACGATTCGAACGCGTAATCGCGCACCAGCGACAGCGCCGGCATCAGCCGTCCCAGCTGCTGATCGTACTCGCGCCCGGGCAGCTGGTCGGAGGCGAAGCTGATCACGCCGAATTCGCCGTTGGGGCCGTGGATGGGAAAGGTGATGCCGGCGCGCAGCCCGTGAGCACAGGCTTCCTCGTACAGGGCGCGCTGGGCGCTGGTGCGAAACAGTTGCGGCTCCCACACGACCGGCACCGAGCTGCTCATGCAGTGGATCACGGTCGGGTCGACGTAGTGCAGGCGCTCGGCGTCGTAGCGGGTGCGCCAGTCGGGCGCGTAATTACTTTGTAAGAAGGCCGTCTCCAGCCTGGCGTGCTTGGACGCCACGGCGCCATACAGCACCTGGTCGAACCCCAGCTGGCGGCCTATCAAGAACAGAACGTCGCTCCAGGCGGTTTCGTCTTCGCACCCAAGAAGCGACATGAGCTGTCGCGTATCCATCATTACCACTCCTTAATTGGGCTCTCATGTGTGTCGCTGTTCTTTATAGTGGTCGGTGTTGAAATTCACGCCGTCTGGCGCGCCACGAGCAGTTCTAATGTCGATAACTATTAGTTACTATTGTAGTTATAGTTAGTAAGTTTTGCATAGACAGATTGTACGGGACTTAAACAGGAGTAACTGATTGGTGGCACAGTCAAGGGGGGATTGATCGATACTTTTTTGACGTGGCGCAATAACAACGCTGATAAATGGATCAGCGAATCGTGCGTCAAGGAAATTATGCTTACGGTAACCTCCAAATCGTAGTGGCCGCTTGCGTCAAATTGGTTACACTGGCGACGCGCGATGTGACCCGCGCATGTTTTCTTTCTCCTTCTTACACGTGCGACACAGTGCAGATACCTAAAGTTTTATTAGTCAACGACGACGCCGCAAGCCGCTTTGCCCTGGAAAGCCTGCTGATCGACGGGACCGGCGCGCCGGAATACGAACTGGTCAGCGTCAGCTCGGGCCACGAAGCTTTGCGCGAGGTGCTGCAACACGACTTCGCGGTCATACTGCTCGACGCCAACATGCCCGGCATGGACGGTTTCGAAACGGCCGAGGCAATCCACTCGCACCCCCGTTCAGCCGGCGTGCCCATCATTTTCATCACGGCCCACTACACCGACGAGTTGCACCGTCTCAAGGCCTATCAGAAGGGCGCGGTCGACTACCTGATCACCCCGGTCATCCCGCAGATCTTGCAGACCAAGGTGGCCGTGTTCGTGGAACTGACCAAGAAGGCGCTGGAGCTGCAGGCGTCGACCGATGCACTGGCGCGCCTGAACCAGGACTTGCGGGTGCAGCGCGTCAAGGACCTCGAGCGCGGCGTCGCCGATCTGGAGCGCGTCAACAGCGCGCTGGAACAGGAAGTGGCCGAGCGCAAGGTGGCCGAAGAACGCGCCCATGCGATGACGGTGCGCGATCCGCTCACCGGGCTGGTCAACCGGCGCGCCCTGATCGCCCAGCTCGAGCATGCGGTGGCGTCGTGCGACCGCCACCAGGGTGAATTCGCTCTGCTGTTCATCGACCTGAACCAGTTCAAGAGCGTCAATGACACGCTCGGCCACGACGTGGGCGACGAGTTGCTGCGCCAGGTCGCCGCGCGCATCCTGGCAGCGGTGCGCGTCTCCGACGTGGTGGCGCGCCTGGGCGCGGACGAATTCGTGGTGCTGCTGGACGGGCGCGGCGCGGCCAGCAACGCGGCCCAGGTGGCGCGCAAGATCGGCCAGGCCCACGCCCTGCCGTTCGAAGCCGGCGGCCAGCAGGTGCGGGTCGATACGGCCATCGGCATCGGCCTGTATCCGCAGGACGCGGCCAGCGCCTCGCAACTGATGAAAAACGCCGACACCGCCATGTACCACGCCAAGCAGCGCGGCGGCGGCATCGAATTCTTCCACGACGAACTCAATGCCCGCGAAGTGGCGCGCAGCGTGCTGGCCGAAGCGCTCGAAGTGGCGCTGGAACAGGAGCAGTTCGAAGTGCGCTTCCTGCCGCGCGCGCACATCGCCACCGGCGCCCTGTGCGGCGTGGAAGCCACGCTGGTGTGGCACCACCCGCAGCAAGGGATGCTGGCCGGCGTGCGTTTTCTCGACGAAGTCAACGACCGCGCCCTGCTCGAAGCCATCAGCGACTGGCTGATCCAGCAAGCCTGCACCCAGCTGGCCGCCTGGCGCGACGCCGGCGTGGCCCTGCTGCCGCTGACCCTGTCGGTCGACCTGGTGCTGCACCAGATCGACACCATGGCCGCGGCGCGGGTGCTGGAGCTGGTGCAGTCGCACAAGCTGGCGCCTGGCCAGCTGACCCTGGAAATTCCCGAATACCTGCTGGCCGGCCCGGGCGACGTGGGCCCTGCCCTGCGCATGCTGCACGGCGGCGGGCTGCGCCTGGCGGTGGACGACTTCGGCAGCGCCGGCGCGGCCCTGGCCACGCTCAAGGAGCTGCCGCTCGATCTGCTCAAGGTCGATGCGGCGTTCATCGAAGCGATCGGCGTCGACGGCGGCAGCGACATGGCGGCCGCCATCGTGCACCTGGGCCGCGCGCTCGGCATCAACGTGCTGGCCCAGCGCGTGGAGCGCGAAGACCAGCGCGTGCTGCTGGCCGGCTGCGGCTGCAACGAGTACCAGGGCCCGCTGTTCAGCGACTGCCTGACGGCCGCCGCCATGCTGGCGCTGCTGACGGCGCGCGCCGCGGCGCCGCCGCTCTCCTGATCGCCGGCATGCCCCTGGCGGCATGCCACTGCCGCCCGCGCGGCGACTCCTGAACCGACAGCAGCACAGACATCAGCACCGACATCACCATAACGACACCTACCATTCCAAAAACGAGGATCACGTCGATGAACAACATGACAGAAGTGGCCGACGAGCTTGACATCAAGCTGTTACTGGCAACCTTGATGGCCCTGAAAAAGGGCGACTTCACGGCGCGCATGCCGTCTGACTGGAGCGGCATCTCGGGCAAGATCGCCGACACGCTCAACGACATCATCGAGACCAAGGAAAAGATGGTGCAGGCAGTCACGGACGTGTCGCGCGTAGTGGGCCGCGAAGGCCGCCTGACCCAGCGCGCCTCGGTGCCCAACGTGGTGGGCGGCTGGGCCACCATCATCAGTTCCGTCAACACCCTGATCGACGACCTGGTGCGTCCGACCACGGAAATGGCGCGCGTCATCGGCGCGGTGGCAAAAGGCGACCTGTCGCAGACCATGGCGCTGGAAGTGGACGGGCACCCGCTCAAGGGCCAGTACCTGCGCGCGGCCACCACCGCCAACACCATGGTGGAGCAGCTGTCGTCGTTCTCGTCGGAAGTCACGCGGGTGGCGCGCGAAGTGGGTACCGAGGGCAAGCTGGGCGGCCAGGCGCAGGTGAAAGGCGTGGCCGGTACCTGGAAGGACTTGACCGACTCGGTCAACTCGATGGCGGGTAACCTGACGTCGCAGGTGCGTAACATCGCCGAAGTGACCACCGCGGTGGCCAACGGCGACTTGTCCAAGAAAATCACGGTGGACGTACGCGGCGAAATTCTGCAGCTGAAAGACACCATCAACGTCATGGTGGACCAGCTG
>CALRYE020000025.1:0-53506 GCA_943372275.1 Janthinobacterium lividum | reverse complement strand
GTCACGCAAGTGTCGAATGCGCTGGGCACGGTCACGCCGATCAAGGAAATCGTCGCCATGGCCAAGCGCGCGGGCGCCCATGTGCTGGTCGACGGCGCCCAGTCGATTTCGCACATGCGGGTGGACGTGCAGGAACTGGGCGCGGACTTCTTTGTCTTCTCGGGCCACAAGGTGTTCGGTCCGACCGGCATCGGCACCCTGTGGGGCAAGCGCGCGGTGCTGGAAGACATGCCGCCATGGCAGGGCGGCGGCAACATGATTGCCGACGTGACCTTCGAAAAAACCGTGTTCCAGCCGATTCCCAACAAGTTCGAGGCCGGCACCGGCAATATCGCCGATGCGGTCGGCCTGGGCGCCGCGCTCGATTACGTAACCCGCATCGGCATCGAGAATATCGCCCGCTACGAGCATGAACTGCTGGTATACGGCATGCGCGAGCTGGCCACCATCCCCGGGCTGCGTCTGATCGGTACCGCCGCCGACAAAGCCAGCGTCATGTCGTTCGTGCTGGCCGGCTACACCACCGAGGAAGTCGGCATCGCCCTGAACGACCAGGGCATCGCCGTGCGCACCGGGCACCACTGCGCCCAGCCGATCCTGCGCCGCTTTGGCGTGGAAACCACGGTGCGCCCGTCGCTGGCGTTCTACAACACCGTCGACGAGATCGACAGGCTGGTGGCGGTGGTGCGCCGGCTGGCCGGCCGCGGGCGTTCGCTGTAAGTACGGTCGGCCGATTTACCGCTGCAAGGCCTTACCGCTGCAAAGCATTACTGCCCGTATGTTGCCTGCCCTACAGGCGGCATCCGGGCTTTTTCGTTTACAAGGCCATTCCCGCAGTGCCCAGCTGCAACACCCTTCAATAGCATTTTCAATCACACCGATTAATACAACCAATCAGGCGCGCGCTCATCTTGAGGTATCATGATTCCAATGAGTTCTTCTCATTCGATAGTTTTTATTAACCGACACACACAGCATACGAGGATCTATCCATGTCTCTGATCAATACCCAAGTTCCAGCTTTCAAAACTCAAGCTTTCCACAACGGTAAGTTCGTTGAAGTCACGAACGAAAGCCTCAAAGGCAAGTGGTCGGTCATCATTTTCATGCCAGCCGCGTTCACGTTCAACTGCCCAACCGAAGTGGAAGATGCGGCTGACAACTACGCCGAGTTCCAGAAAGTTGGCGCCGAGGTGTACATCGTCACCACCGACACCCACTTCTCGCACAAAGTGTGGCACGAGACCTCGCCAGCGGTCGGCAAGGCCCAGTTCCCACTGGTCGGCGACCCGACCCACGCGCTGACCCGCGGCTTCGGCGTGCACATCGAAGAAGAAGGCCTGGCACTGCGCGGCACCTTCATCGTCAACCCGGACGGCGTCATCAAGACCCTGGAAATCCATGACAACGCCATCGCCCGCGACGTCAAGGAAACCCTGCGCAAGCTCAAAGCTGCCCAGTTCGTCGCCGCCAACCCTGGCCAGGTGTGCCCTGCCAAGTGGAACGAAGGCGCCAAGACCCTGACCCCATCGCTGGACCTGGTCGGCAAGATCTAAGGTGTAGGTAGTAGCAATAACTCAGCAATGAAGGGCGCAGCCTTGCCGCCCTTCGATGGACAGGAGCGCGCTGGTGAAGCGCACGAACCGCGCACTACCGGCGCGCCAGCTCCTGCCCCTGCTCGCAGTTGAACGCAAGGCACTTTCTTTACGGATATCGACATGCTTGACGCCACCTTAAAAACTCAGTTGCAGGCCTATTTGCAGAACCTGCGCGCTCCGATCACCCTCATTGCCACGCTGGACGACAGCGCCAAGAGCGCGGAACTGCGTGAGCTGTTGGCCGAAATCGCCAGCCTGTCCGACAAAGTCAGTGTCGACGAATCGGGCACGGATGCCCGTTCGCCGTCGTTCCTGATCGCCAAGCAAGGCGAAACCCGGGGCGTGCGCTTTGCCGCCATTCCGCTGGGCCACGAGTTCACCTCGCTGGTGCTGGCCCTGCTGTGGACCGGCGGCCATCCGCCGAAAGTGGCCGCGGAAGTCCTGGAACAAATCAAGTCGCTGGACGGTGGCAATTTCGAGGTGTACATGTCCCTCTCCTGCCATAACTGCCCGGACGTGGTCCAGGCCGCCGCCCTGATGGCCATCTACAACCCCAATATCAATACCGTCGTCATCGACGGCGGTATGTATCAAGCCGAAGTGGAAACGCGCCAGGTCATGGCCGTGCCGATGGTGTTCAAGGACGACACCCTGTTCGGTTCCGGCCGCATGACGCTGGAAGAAATCGTCGCCAAACTGGACGTCAATTCGGCCGACCGCGAAGCGACCAAGCTGAACGAAAAAGAAGCGTTTGACGTGCTCATCGTCGGCGGCGGCCCGGCCGGCGCGGCAGCGGCCGTGTATGCGGCGCGCAAAGGCATCCGCGTCGGCGTGGCGGCCGAGCGGTTCGGCGGCCAGACCAACGACACCATGGCCATCGAGAACTACATCTCGGTGCTGGAGACCGACGGCCCCAAGTTTGCGCTGGCGCTGGAAGCGCAGGTGCGCCACTACGATGTGGACATCATGAACCTGCAGCGCGCCGACCGCATCGTGCCGGCGGAAACGCCGGGCGGCCTGGTGGCCGTGCACATGGAAAACGGCGGCGTGCTGCATTCGCGCAGCGTGATCATTTCCACCGGCGCGCGCTGGAGGAACGTCAACGTGCCCGGCGAAGCCGAGTACAAGAACAAGGGCGTGGCGTATTGCCCGCACTGCGACGGCCCCCTGTTCAAGGGCAAGCGCGTGGCCGTGATCGGCGGCGGCAACTCGGGCATCGAAGCGGCGATCGATCTGGCCGGCCTGGTGCAGCACGTGACGGTGATTGAATTTGCCGATGCGCTCAAGGCTGACGCGGTGCTGGTCAACAAGCTGAAAAGCCTGAACAACGTGACCATCCACGTCAACGCCCAGACCACGGAAATTACCGGCGACGGCCAAAAGGTCAACGGTATCAGCTACAAGGACCGGGTCAGCAACGAGATCCACCATGTGGGCCTGGAAGGCGTGTTCGTGCAGATCGGCCTGGTGCCGAATACCGAATTCCTGAAAGGGACGCTGGAACTGAGCAAGTTCGGCGAGATCGTGGTCGACGCCAAGTGCCACACCAGCCTGCCCGGCGTGTTCGCGGCCGGCGACGTGACGACGGTGCCGTACAAGCAGATCGTCATAGCCGCGGGCGAAGGCTCCAAGGCGGCGCTGAGCGCGTTCGACTATCTGATCCGCCAGCCGGTGGACGTGCCGGCCGAGGTGGCCGAGGCGGTCGAACACGCACTGGCGGCCTGACGGGAAGCCGGCCGCGGTCCCGGCCAAGGCCGGGCATGGTGAGCTTGTCATTATTAGGGTTATGGGATTGCCGCTCAGTTGGCAAACTGCGATACTGGCACACTCTGACCTTGCCTTGCTCCTTCGGTACGTATGCGTTTATCACAATGTTTCGCGATGCTGATGTGGTTCTGGTGCTGCGGCACTGGGGCGTCAGCGAGCGTGATGGAGTACCGCTACTGGGACTGGGGCCAGACCACCAAGCGCGACGATTACCAGTTCGCCGTGCTGCACCTGGCGCTGGACAAGACCGCGCCGCAGTTCGGCCCCTATCAGCTCACCCGGGTGGTGCGCAGCTATAGCACCTTGCGCATGCGCCGCGAACTGAACTTGGGCACGACCATCAACGTCAACGCCGGACCATGGCGTCCTCCCAGCAAAGATGGTCCGCTCGAGCGCAGCATCATGGTCGATGTGCCGATCCTGAATAATCTGCTGGGCATGCGCTCGCTGCTGATCCGCACCGAAGACCTGGGCAAATTCCGCCGTGTGACCAGTGCCGGGGCGCTCAAGGCGCTCCACGCCGGCCAGGGCCGCAGCTGGGTCGAGGTCGAAATGTACCGGCGCGACGGCTACCGCGTCGTCGACAGCGGCCACGTCAGCACGCTGGTACCAATGCTGGCCAACAAGCGCTTCGACTACCTGCCCCTGAGCGTGGTCGAGATCGACTCGGTGCTGGCCAGCTACCCCCAGTTTGCCGGCAAGCTGGTCGCCGCGCCCGGCATCCTGCTGGCTTACCCGCTACCGGTGGTGTTCCATGTCAGCCCCAGGCACCCGGAGCTGGCCGAGCGGCTGCAGCGGGGCCTGAGCATGGCGCGCAAGGATGGCTCGCTCGATGCGCTGCTGCTGCGCTTTTTCAGCGACGAGATCGCCGCGGCGCGCCGCGCCCGCTACGTGTTCCAGGTGCCCAATCCGGCCCCGCCGCCGCGCCTGGTGCAGGACCAGTTGCCTCTGACGCGATAAGCATCGTATGCAGCGCCAAGGTGCTGCAGCGCCAGGGTACCCCAACGTGCCGGCAGACACTGTCCGGGCCCGTTTGCACGGCTGCGGGCAGCTCAACATTGACACTGTCGCCATGACGGCGGCCCTAGTCCTGCCGAATATTTAACATTTTTCCCGTATAAACCACAATTCAGCCTGTATAGCAAATGTAATGCGCTACAGCAATAGATCACGGTGCTATGATCGACCGATCGTTATCATTTCTGGTGGGCTATCATGAAAAACCTGCAAATCGGCACCCGTCTCGGACTGGGTTTTGCCCTCGTCCTACTGCTTCTGACAACGCTAACATGCGTGGGTGTCTGGCGCATGCATACGGCTGCCGCGCTGACGGAAGACATGGTGCAGGTCAAGGTGCGCAACGAACGCATGATGGAACAGTGGTTCAAGGTTATCGAGGTCAATGCGGCACGCACCACCACCGCCTACAAGGCGGTCGACGCCGGCGACCAGAAAGCGGTCGAAGCGGAAATGAAAGTGTCGTCCGCGTATGCGACGACGTTGCAGGACGGCCTGACCAAGGTCGTCGAAGACGCCCAGTCGAAGAGCGAGCTGGCGCGCGTGCTGGAAACGCGCAAGGCCTACACCGAGGTGCGCAGCCGCATGTTCAAGGAAAAGGCGGCCGGCAACGTCGATGTCGCCAAGGCCCTGTACGAGACCGACCTGGTACGCACCCGCACCACCTACCTGGCCAGCCTGGCCACGCTGTCGGCCACCCAGAAACGCCTGCTCGATGAAACCGCCGTGCAGGTGGCCGTGCAGTACCGTAGCGGGCGCACCATGCTGATCACGCTGGGCGTGCTGGCCATTTTCCTGGGCATCGGCTGCGCCGTGCTGATCACGCGCAGCATCACCGGCCCGCTGGCCGAGGCGGTGCGGGTGGCTTCGACCGTGTCGTCGGGCGACCTGACCAGCCGCATCGTGGTTGCCAGCCGCGACGAAACGGGTCAGCTGATGACCGCGCTGAAGGGCATGAACGAGCAACTGGTCAAGATCGTCGGCCAGGTGCGCAGTGGCACCGACACCATCGGCGTGGCCTCGCGGGAAATTGCCAGCGGCAACCTGGACCTGTCTTCGCGCACGGAAGAACAGGCCAGCTCGCTGCAGGAGACCGCTTCTGCCATGGAAGAGCTGACCTCCACCGTCAAGCTCAACGCCGACAGCGCCCGCGAAGCCAACGACCTGGCCATTGCCGCGGCCGGCGTGGCCGTCAAAGGCGGCGCCGTGGTGGCCGAAGTGGTCGCCACCATGGGCGCCATCAACGAATCGTCGCGCAAGATCGTCGACATCATCAGCGTGATCGACGGCATTGCGTTTCAGACCAACATCCTGGCCCTGAACGCGGCCGTGGAAGCGGCCCGCGCGGGCGAACAGGGCCGCGGCTTCGCCGTGGTTGCGTCGGAAGTACGCAACCTGGCCCAGCGCTCGGCAGCGGCGGCCAAGGAAATCAAACAGCTCATCGGCGACTCGGTGGAGCGCGTCGACACCGGCTCGCGCCTGGTCGATCAGGCCGGCCAGACCATGCAGGATGTGGTGGCCAGCATCGAAAAGGTGACCGACATCATGAGCCACATCACCAGCGCCAGCGACGAGCAGCGCGACGGTATCGAGCAGATCAACCTGGCCATCACCCAGATGGACGAAGTGACCCAGCAGAACGCCGCCCTGGTGGAAGAAGCGGCCGCAGCCGCGGCGTCGATGGAAGACCAGGCCGCGCGCCTGTCCAAGGTGGTCGACACGTTCACGCTGGAACACAGCGGGGCCGCGGGCGCGCCTGCGTCTGCGTCTGCGCGCAAGCTGCCTGGGCGACCACAGCCAAGGCTGGCCGCGTAAGCAACGTGCGAGGCCAAGCGGCGGCGCCGTGCGGCCTGCATCCCCTGCCGCACACCGGATCGCCATGCGCCGGTCCAGCCGCTGAACGTTGTTCGCAGCAGAAGTCGATGGTATATTCGTGGCATGGATTGGAACCGATTCCAATCTTGAGACAAACTATAACCAGGATTTCTGCATGAACTACACGCCTCCTTTGCTGAGCATGGCGCTACTGTCGCTGTGTGCCTGCGCCAGCACCGACAGCATCTCGCCTTCCGCTGCTCCCGCTCATGTGCCCGCTCATGTGCCCGCTGTTGTCCCGGCCCATGGCGCCGCGCCTGTGCCGGCGCCCACGGCCAGCGGCGTGCCAGCGGATTACAAGCTGGTCTGGTCCGACGAATTCGACCCCGACGGCTTGCCCGACCCGTCCAAGTGGGCGTATGACACCAAGCGCAACAAGGATGGCTGGCACAACAACGAGAAGCAATACTACGCCGCGCAGCGGCTGGAAAACACCCGCGTCAGCGCAGGCAAGCTGATCATTCAGGCGCGCAAGGAAAGGCTCGCCGGCGCGGCCGACTACGGCGGTCAGGCCTACACGTCCGCACGCTTGCTCACGCGCGGCAAACACGAGTGGACGTACGGGTTCATGGAAGTGCGCGCCAAGCTGCCGTGCGGCCTGGGTACCTGGCCGGCGATCTGGATGCTGGGCACCAAGGGAGCGTGGCCGGCCGATGGCGAGATCGATATCATGGAACACGTGGGCAAGAAAAAAGGCGAGGTGCTGGGCACCGTGCACACGGCGGCCTACAACCACACCATCGGCACGCACAAGGGCGCGGCCACCACCGTGGCCGATGCGTGCGACGTGTTCCACAATTACCAGCTGACGTGGGACGCCGAGCGCATTGCCGTGGGCGTCGATAACAACATCTTCTTCACGTTCGCCAACTCGAAGGATGGCGACAATGCCAAGTGGCCCTTCAGCAATCCGCAATACTTGATTTTGAACGTGGCCATCGGCGGCGACTTGGGCGGGCCGGTCGACGACGCCATCTTCCCCGTGCAGATGGAAGTGGACTACGTGCGCATGTATCAGCGCTAAATTCTGCAAGGCACACGGCGGCGTGACGCCGCTGAAGTCACGTCGCTGGCGCTTGAAGTATCTCCTTACACCGGGTTGGCGGCAGGCTCGGCAGTGGCGCGCTTGCCCACCCACGTGGCGCGGTGCCATAGCGCTTCGAGCGGCCCCTGCCGATGGTGCCGCAGCCACCAGGCGCTGACGACGATCTGCAGCGTCGCCAGGGCGATGCCGATCAGCAGGCACAGCGTCGCTCCCGTGTACTGGTACAGCCCCAGGCCGAAGCCGTAATAAATCGTCGACCCGATCAGCGACTGCACGATATAGCTGGTCAGGCTCATCTTGCCCAGCGGCGCGAACACGCGCAGCGCGCCCTGCCAGCGCGCCGTGCGGAACAGCAGCACGAACGCCGACACCAGCACCAGCATCCAGGCCATGTTGGACCACGAGGTGACGATGGTTTCCAGCGGACGGCGCAGCGCTTCGCCGGCAATCAGCTTGACCAGCCAGGTCTTGGAAACATACAGCGGGACAAAAGCGATGCCGGCCGCGAGCAACACGCGCCGCCAGAAGTGCGAGCTGGCGTCGGTGAAGGCGAATAACTGCTTGCGGCCGGCCAGCATGCCCAGCATGAACAGCGAGGCAATCTGGAACATGCGCCCCGCGTCCCACGACCAGATCACTGCTGCGGCCTTGCCATTGGTCAGATTGCCCCACCAGACTTCGGGCCAGCTGCCGTATTTCAGGTAGGCCTCGGCCCGGCCGAAGTACACGTAGGATGCCGGCTCGGCCAGTTTCTCGGCAGGAGTGGGCAGCGACGCGATCACCTTGGCCCACTCATAGGGCTGCGCCATCAGCAACACGGCGATGATGAACACGGTGCGGTTCGACAGCTTGGCAACCGGGATCAGGCACAGGCTCATCACCGCGTAGAACGACAGGATGTCGCCCTGGTAGATGGCCGAGTTGACCAGACCGAACAGCAATAGCAGCACCATGCGCCAGACGAAGCGGGGCCGGAAATCCTCGCCCCGTTGCGCGCGGCTATTGAACTGGATGAAGAAGGTCAGGCCGAACAGCATGGCGAAGATGGCGTACGACTTGCCGCCGAAGAGGAAAAAGGCGCTGTCCCAGATCACCTTGTCGAGCGCGGCCAGCCAGGCGGGCGAATCTTTGACGGTGAAATACAGGTCGAAGTGCTCGATGTTATGCAGCAGCATGATCGACACGATGACAAAACCGCGCAGGCAATCGACAACGTCGAGGCGTTGGGAATTGGGCGTCATGACTAACCTTATTAGTGGTGGTGAGCGTCGTCATGCGCGGCATGCGGCGGGGCGGCGCGGCGTGAACGACGGGAAGGTGGAAAGGATACCATTTCTTCCTTCCGCCGCCCATTGAGGATCGACAACAGGTCCGGATGTCGATTTTCGCAACCGCCGTTCGTCGATATAGACAACCTGGACAACTGGAGATTGCCTGATGCTCACTATCCCGCACATCATCAACCGGACCGCGCAACGCTACATCGCCGTCCGCCTTGCCGTTTCGATCCCGTTTGGCGAGGCCATGGATCCGGCCTTTGATGAACTTTTTTCAGCATTCGCGCGTGCCGGCGTGGCGCCGAACGGCATGGAGTTCATCAAATTCAACCTGATCGACATGCCCCGCCTCGAGATCGACGTCGGCATGACCACCAACGCGGCCATACCACTAGCAGGGCGGCTGATCGAAGGCGAACTGCCCGCCGGTCGATATGTCAGTCTCACCTATACGGGACCTTACGCCGACCTGATGGATGTCACGGCAATGCTGGTCGGCTGGGCCAAGGAACAGGGGTTGACGTGGGACAGCCACCGGACGCCTGACGGAGAGAAATTCGCTGGCCGCCTTGAGGTGCATGACAATAATCCGTCGATCGAGCCTGATCCAGTCAAGCTGCGAACCACACTGCTGTTCAAGCTGGCCGACTAAGCCCGGTCACCGACCCGTCGACGACCAACAGCGCCGCCCAAGTGGCTCTCACCGACCACGTGGACTTGGGGCCCGACCAGGCGCTTCGGCGTGGCGTTGCTATCGTAACGTCGGTTCAGCATCGGACAGGTGTCCTGCACTGCGCCTCACAGCGCAAGCTGCCTGGCCGTGCGCAGTCCCTCCACCATTACCTCGAACGCCTGCGCCTTGGCGTCCTCGCCCGGCACGCGCAGAATGTAGGACGGGTGATACACCACCACGATCCAGTGGTCGCCATGCATGAACGGTTTGCCCAGCACGTCTTTCAACGTCGCATGGGCGTCGCCGGTGACGGCCTTGAGCGCCGTGCTGCCCAGCGCCACGATCACCTTGGGCGCCACCTGTTCGATCTCGCTGTCGAGCCAATAACTGCATGCTTCAATCTCGCGCTGCGCCGGCGTCTTGTGCAGACGCCGCTTGCCGCGCGGCTCCCATTTGAAGTGCTTGACGGCGTTGGTCAGGTAAATGGTGCGGCGCTCCACCTGGGCCTCGCTCATGGCCCGTTCCAGCAGGTTGCCGGCCGGCCCGACGAATGGCAGCCCGGCCAGATCCTCCTGGTCGCCCGGCTGCTCGCCCACCAGCATGATGCGGGCCTTGTCCGGCCCCTCGGCCGGCCCCACCCCGGGCACCGCCTGGGTGGCGTTCTTCCACAGGTCGCAGCGGCGGCATTTGTCCAGCGTGCTGGGCGCGTCGCGCTCGGGCTGGGCCTTGTCGGCGGAAATGGGAATCGACGTGCCGCCGCGCTGCCCCACGCTGCGGGTCTGGCCCGTGCTGCGCGCGCCAGCGGCGGCCTGCGACACCATCTCGGGCACCACGCTGCCTTCGGGCAGATTCTTCCAGAAGCGCGAAGGAATATGGCCGTGCATCAGGTCGGCATTCAGGCGCGCCGGATTGAAAATGCTGCGGTAGTAGGTCAGCCACAGCGCTTCGCCGGCGTCGTCGATGTCTTCCGGCCCGCGCATCAGCGGACCGGTGCTGTGCAAGGTGGCGCCGTCCCACATGACGCTGGCCTCCGGCGTGGCGATCATCCACGTCACCCGGCCCATGCGGCTGGCGAAGTGGCGCGCCACCTGCGGCAGCACATCGTGACTGGGCTCGAACCAGGCCACGAAGCGGGGCGGGCCGGCCTCCTCGCGCCGCTCGCGAAAGCGGATATACGCGTGCATGTCGTGCTCTTCGCGGTGCACCGCCTTGACCATGGAATTCAGGCGCGCGCCGTCTTCGTCGGCCGGAGAAATGACGTCCTGCTCGCCCTGCTGCCAGCGCCACAGCACCAGGTACAGAAATGCCCAGCGGTTCGGCACCCGGCAGCAGGCCGCGCTTTGCAGCATGTCCATCAGCTTGCGGGGAATGCGCAGCAGCGGGGTTGTTCCGGCCGTCCCGCCGGAATTGCCGCCCGCATTGCCGCCATCGCTGGCACGATGTCCATTGCTGCCCCCGCCGCCCTCGCCGCCATCGCCGCCATTGTGGCCCTGGCGGCCATCGTTGCCCTCGCCGCCATCGTGGTCATCGTGGCCATCGCTGCCATTGTGGTCTCTGTAGCCATCGCGGCCATTGTCGCCACCGTCGGCAAGACCGGCCAGCAAATCACCTCCCGGGCTGGCGTAGCCCCGCACTTGCGTTGGGGTGGGCGTGGGCATTGGCATTGGCATTGCCTTTGGCGCTGGCACTGGCGCCAGCAGATCCGCTGCGCCGGCAAACAGGTCGCCATCGTCTTTGTGCGAAATCCACTGCACGGCGTGGGGCGCGACCTTGTGCGCCAGCAGGTCGCGCGCGGCGGCACGCCACTCGTCGAACGAGTGCACCAGCACGGGCCGGCCCGCGGCCGCGCAGGCCGCCGCGCCCGCGCCGCCTGCCTTGATGCCGCCTGCCTTCATGCCGCCTGCAGTTGTGCCCATAGGTCGAGCTGCTTCGGTGAGTGTTCCGCCATCGAGCGGCGCAAAATATGCGACGCGGTCGCGTCCGCCGCCGGGCGGTAATCGGCGGTGACGATGAATGGCGCGATCTTTTTCATGCTGCACTTTAAGCGGGTCAGGTCCAGGTAGCGGATGCGGCGCAGACGGCGCAGTTCCACCAGCCGCTTGGCATTGCGCAGGCCGATGCCGGGGATGCGCGCGATCATCGATTCTTCCGCCATGTTCAGGTCCATCGGAAAATGCTCACGGTGCGACAGCGCCCAGGCCAGCTTGGGGTCGATGTCCAGCGCCAGGTTGCCCGCGTCCGGCAGCAGCTCGTCGGCATTGAAGCCGTAGCCGCGCATCAGAAAGTCGGCCTGGTACAAGCGGTGCTCGCGCTGCATCGGCGGCGGCGCCAGCGGCACCGTGCCGGGACTTTCGGGAATTGGACTGAAAGCCGAGTAATACACGCGCTTGAGCTTGTAGCTGCCGTACAAGGTCTGCGCCGTGCTGAGGATGGTCTGGTCGTCGCTGGCGTCGGCCCCCACGATCATCTGCGTGCTCTGCCCGGCCGGGGCGAACTTGGGCGAGCGCGGTTCCTCGGCTTTTTCATCCAGCTTCTGGCGGATGTTGCCCATGGTGAGCTTGATGGTATGGACATTCTTTTCCGGCGCCAGGCGGTCGATGCTGGCCTCGGTGGGCAGCTCGATGTTGACGCTGAGCCGGTCGGCGTACTTGCCGGCCGCCGCGATCAGGGCCGGATCGGCGTCGGGTATGGTCTTGAGGTGGATGTAGCCGCGGAACTGGTGTACTTCGCGCAGTTCGCGCGCGATGGCCACCAGCTGCTCCATGGTGTAGTCCGCCGACTGGATGATGCCCGAACTGAGGAACAGCCCGTCGATGTAGTTGCGCAGGTAGAAGTCGACCGTCAGCTTGACCACCTCGTCGACGGTGAAGCGCGCCCGCGGCACGTTGGAGGTGCGGCGGTTGACGCAGTACTGGCAGTCGTACACGCAGAAATTGGTCAGCAAAATCTTGAGCAGCGACACGCAACGCCCATCCGGCGTATAGCTGTGGCAGATGCCCATGCCGTTGGTGGCGCCGATGCCATCCTTGCCCTCGGAGCTGCGCTTGGGCGCCCCGCTGCTGGCGCAGGAAGCGTCGTACTTGGCCGCGTCGGCGAGAATTTCCAGCTTGTCAGTGAGTTCCATAAGGCCCGGTTGCCGTGTGACGTTACTATGTGATGACTCTACGTGATGACTCTATAAATGCCGTAGAGATACTGTATGCCCATACAGTATATAGTACATCAGCTGCGGCGCCGCTGGCGCACGCGCGGCGGGCGGGTTTTAGCGGGAGGGGTGTTGTCCGAGGCCGACAAAGAGGGCTTGCTGGTCGGGCGTCATGCGCGCCGCGGTGCGCTTGAGATAGCTGGCGGCGGCGGCGATGCCGGCGCGCGCGGCCTGTTCCAGGTAGCGGCACGCTTCGACCGGATCGGCCTCGGCGCCGTGGCCGCTGGCGTGCATCAGCCCGAGGTTGAACTGGGCCCGCGCGTGTCCCTGGCGGGCGGCGCGCAGATACCAGAAATAGGCCGCGTCGAAATCGCGCTCCACGTCCTGCCCGCTGTCGTAGCGCAGCGCCAGCGCGAACTGGGCCAGCGCGTGTTCCTGCTCGGCGGCTTTGCGGTACCAGTCCAGCGCCTCGGCGGGGTGGCCTTGGGTTCCCTGCGCGCCCTGGGCCGACAGGGCCCCGTCGTCGCGTTCGAGCAGCACCCCGACCATGTACTGGGCCGCCGCGTAACCCTGCTCGGCGGCGCGCCGGTACCAGTGCAGCGCGGCGGCGGCATCCATCGCCACGCCGCGCCCGCTGTCGCAGCGCAGCGCCAGGTCGAACTGGGCGCGCATGTGCCCCTGTTCGGCGGCGTGGCGGAACCACTGCACCGCCTCCGCCGGATCGAGCGCGTCGGCCAGCAGACCCAGGTGATACTGGGCGCTGGCAAAACCCTGGTCGGCCGCCTGGCGGTACCACTGGCGCGCCAGCGCGTAATCCTGTTCGACGCCCTGTCCATGCTCGTAGCGCAGGCCCAGATTGTCCTGCGCGCCCGCGTGGCCGAGCGCCGCGGCCTTGCGGTACCAGTCCAGCGCCAGGGCATCCTCGCGCGCCGCGTCGTGCAGCAAGGCCAGGTTGAACTGCGAACTGGCATGGCCCTGGGCGGCGGCGCGCTGGTACCACTGGAGCGCTTTGCGGCGCTCGGGCGCCACGCCCTGCCCTTTGTCGTAGCGCAGGGCCAGGTTGAACTGGGCCGGGGCGTAGCCCTGCTCGGCCGCCTTGCGCAGCCAGGCCAGCGCCTGGTGGGGGTCCGCCTGCACACCCTGGCCGCCGTCGAAGCGCAGCGCCAGGTTGAACTGGGCGCGCGGATAGCCTTGCTCGGCGGCGCGGCGGTACCAGACGATGGCCTGGCGTTCGTCCTGCGGCACGCCTTTGCCGTTCTCGTACATCATTGCCAGGTTGTGCTGGGCGCCGGCGTCGCCCTGTTCGGCAGCCTTGCTAAACCAGTGCATGGCGCGCTGCACGTCGTGCGCCACGCCCTGTCCCTTGGCATACAGCCAGCCCAGGTTGTACTGGGCCGCCGCGTAGCCCTGCTCGGCCGCCAGCCGGTACCAGCCGGCCGCCTCGACGAAATCCTGCACCACGCCCTGGCCCTTCTGGTACATCACACCCAGGTTGTATTGCGCGTGTTCCAGGCCGGAGTTGGCGGCGCGCCGGTACCAGGCCACGGCCAGGCCATAGTCCTGGGCCACGCCCTGGCCGTTGACGTACATGAAGCCCAGGCTGTGCTGGGCGTTGGCGATGCCGCGTTCGGCCAGGCCTTTGACGCGCAAGAATTCGGCTGTATGACCCGCAGCCGTATGACCCGCAGCGGTATGACCGGCGGCCGTAGGACCGGCCGCGGTGTGCCCGGCGCTCGGTGTCGGCACGCTGCCCATCGCTCTCTGCTCGCTGCTCATGCCGGCGCCCGCCTATCCGTGGCGCGCGATCAGGCCGGGCGTGGTCGCGGCGCTGGCGCCGTGGGCGATCTGCTCCTGCAGCACATGGATGAAGTTGGGCAGCGAAATCGGGCGGTGGTAGAAATACCCCTGCATGGTCAGGCAGCCGTTGGCCTTCAGGTAGCGCGCCTGCACGTCGGTCTCGACGCCCTCGGCGATCAGGTGCAGCCCCAGGCCGCGGGCGATCGAGATGATCGCCAAAATCACCGGATAGTGGCCATGCTCGTCATGGATCTCCTTGACGAAGCTCTGGTCGATCTTGATGGTGTGGATCGGGAAGCGGTGCAGGTACGACAACGACGAGTAACCGGTGCCGAAGTCGTCGATGGCCACCGACACGCCCAGCTGGCACAGTTTATTGAGCTGCTCGATGGCGTACTGGGGATTGCGGATGCAGATGTTCTCGGTGATCTCGACCTCGATCTGGTCGGGCGAAATCCCGTAGCGCACCAGCGCCCCGCGCATCTTCTCGAAAAAGTCGCCCCGGTCCAGGTACTGCGGCGACAGGTTCAGCGACAATCGGATCGGCTGGCCGCCGGCGGCGTTCCAGACCAGCATGTCGCGGCACAGCGCGCCCAGCATCCAGTCGGAGATCGGCAGCATCAGCCCATTCTCTTCGGCGAACGGCAAAAATTCGCCGGCCGTGAGCAGGCCGCGCTGCGGATGATTCCAGCGCATCAGGCCTTCGGCGCCCACGATGCGCCCGCTGATCACGTCGATCTGCGGCTGGTAGTACATCTCCAGCTCGTTGTGCTCCAGCGCGCGGCGCAGGCTCTGCTCCAGCGCGATCTTCTGGTGCGACACGTCCAGCATCGAGTTGTGATAAAAACTGTGGCCGTTCTTGCCCAGCGCCTTGACCTGGTACATGGCGATGTCGGCGTGGCGCAGCAGCTCGTCGATCGATTCGCCGTCGCCCGGGTAAATGGCGATGCCGATCGAGGCCGAGATGTGCACTTCATGGCCATCCAGGTCGAACGGCAGGTGCAGGCATTCGAGGAACTTGTCGGCAATGGCCTTGGCGTCCTCGCGGTCGCGCAGCTCGGGCAGCACGATGGTGAATTCGTCGCCGCCCTGGCGCGCCAGCGTGTCGCCGCGGCGCAGGCAGTCTTTTAAGCGCAGCGCCACCTGCTGCAGCAGTTCGTCGCCTTTCACATGGCCCAAGGTGTCGTTGACCAGCTTGAAGCGGTCCAGGTCGATAAACATCACGGCCAGTTCGGTCAGCTTGCGCTTGGCCTGGATCACGGCCAGTCCCAGGCGGTCCTTGAACAGCATGCGGTTCGGCAGGTCGGTCAGGATGTCGTGGTAGGCCTGGTACGAGATCACTTCCTCGGCGCGCTTGCGGTCGGTGATGTCGCGCGCCACGCCGTAGGTGCCGAAGAATTCGAGCTTGCGCACTTCGCTGTCGGGCACGTGCATGCCGATCGAATTGAGCGAGATCGTCATCAGGGTATTGTTGAAGGTGCGGTCCTGGCCGCTGCCGCTGTGGCACTTCAGGCGCAGTTCGACGTTGCGCGAGGCCCGCTCGTCGACGCGGCGCTCGTTGAACACATAGCGCGCGCGCTCGATGTCTTCGTCGTGCACCAGGATCGAGTAATGCTTGCCGATCAGCTCTTCGCGCGAGAACCCCAGCAGCTGGTAGGCGCGGTCGTTGACGAACGTGAAGCGGCCCTCGTGATTGAGGGTGTAGATGATGTCGGGCGAGGAGTCGACCAGGTAGCGGTACAGCTTTTCGGAATTCTCCAGCTGCGACGCGATGCGCTCGTTGGCCAGTTCCAGGCGGCGCTGCTGCAGTGCGTTGGCCACGGTTTTCAGCAGCTCTTCGCGGCTGTACGGCTTGCGGATGTAATCGTAGGCGCCGCGCCGCAGCGCGCCGATGGCCGCCTCGATGCCCACTTCGCCGCTCATGACGATGACGTCGGCGCCGATGCCCTTCTCGTTGATGAAGTCCATGATCTCGTGCCCGCTCATATCGGGCAGGCGCAAGTCGAGCAGCACCAGGTCGAAGCGCACCTTGGTCAGCTGCGCCACCGCTTCGGCGCCGCAGGTGGCCGTTACCAGATGGTAGTCGCGGTCGCGCAGCAGCTCGTACAGCGACGAGAGCAGGCGTGGTTCATCGTCGACCAGCAAAATGCGCGGGAGACAATCGGGATGTTGAGGGTCCGCACCGAAGGGCAGTGCCGTCACGTTGGAAGGGGTGCCGTTCATCGTGGCCTTTATACGGGATTCATCGAACGCGCCTGCACGCCAGTGACGCTGGCAGCGCCTCCCCTGGCTGGCAGCAGGATTTCAAAGGTAGTGCCGTGACGGCCACTGCGGCAGCTGATCAGGCCATCCATCTTCTGCACCAGACTGTGCACGATCGACAGGCCGAGGCCATGGTGGGCGCCGTCCTTGGTGCTGCGCACCGGGGAAAACAGGTTGGCCAGCACATCGGCCGACAAACCCGGGCCATTATCGGACACCACCAGCTCCAGGTACAGGCGCCGTTCGCGGTTCACATGGCCGCGGTTGACGATGTCGATGCGCCCGCCGTCGCGGCCGAGCGCCTCGACGGCGTTCTTGACCAGGTTGACCAGCACCTGCTTGAGAGTGTCGGCGTTGCCGTCGATGGCGCTGTGTTCGTCATCCATGGAGGCGACGATCTGCACCGAGGCCGGCACGAAGTCGGTGGCGCGGAACAGGCGCAGCACGTCGTCGACCACCTTGGCCACGTCGGTGGCGCGCACGCCATCGGACGGCTGCAGGTCGGCCAGGCCGTTGATCAGCTGGCCGACGCGGTCGATTTCCTCGTTCAGAATCGACATTTCGCCCTGCACCGGCTCGCGTTTGGAAAGCTTGCCATCGAGGACACTCAAATAATTCTTGATGATCGACAGCGGGTTGTTCACCTCGTGCACCACGCGGCGCGACGCTTCGCGGTATTCCTCGGCCACGTGGGCCAGCTGGCGGCGCGCCTGGCCGCGCTCGGACAGCGCCGTTTCCAGCGCGCTGGCCGCCTGCGCGCCGAACGCCTGCATGAAGCGCTCGCGCTTTTGCATGGGACCGAGCTGCCAGGCCGCCACGCCGCCGATGATCACGCCCAGGCAGCGCGCGCCGGCCACCAGCGGCAGGCACACCAGGCTGTCGGTGCCGAGGATACGCAGCAGCTGTTCTTCGGCCAGCCCCATGCCGGCGCTGTCCTTGCCCACGAACGCGGGACGGCGCGACAGCGCCGCGCCCGCGACCGGGCCGCCTTTGCCCAGCGGGATGGAGAATTCGGCGATGCGCTGGTTGCCGCTGCCGGGCATGCCCACCAGCGCGTGGCCGGTGGGGTTTTCCAGCAGGACCACGGTGTTATCGAAATCGAACAGGATGCGCGCCGAGCGCGTCATCGCTTCGAGCAAGCCATGCTCGCCCTGCTGGCGCGCGAAGCTTTGGCCCACTTCCGACACCATCACCAGGTTGCGCACTTCCTCGGACAGGCGCTGCTGCACCGGATCGGGCGCTGCGCTGGCCTGGGCGCGCGGAGCGGGGATGTCGTCGGCGCCGGCCAGGTCGATGCCCAGGTGCGCGGCCGACTTGTCGACCTGGCGCACGGCGGCGCTGGCGATGGCGTCGATGTCGCGCTGCTCCATGCCGCACAGGGCGCCGGCTTCGGCCACGGCGTCGTTGTCGGCCGGGTGCGCCGACATCAGGTGCGCCAGACGCACGATGCGGATCAGGGCATGGCTGGACTCGAGCCGGCTGCTCGGTTCATGGTGGTACAGCACCGAATCGGCCAAAAAGGAGTCCAGGTTCCAGCGTTCGATCAGCCAGGCGCCCGCCTCGGAGTGGGTGATCTGCAGGGTGCGCTGCTCGACGGCGCACAGTTCCTCGTCGTCGCGCGCGCTGAAATTGAAGGCGTATTCCTTGGGGGCCGTGGCCAGCAGGGCCAGGCGCCCCACGTTGTGCAAGAGGCCCGCCAGATAAGCTTCCTCGATCTGGCCGTAGTCCATGCGCTTGGCCAGGTCGCGCGCGATGACGGCGGCGGTGAGCGAATTCTTCCAGAAGGCGCGCAGGTCGGTGCTGCCGGAATGGGGGAAGCTGTTGAAGGTCTGGAATACCGATTCGCTGATGACCAGCGTCTTGATCATGTCGGTTCCCAGCGATACCAGCGACTGCTCCAGGCCCGCCGAGCGGGTGCCGCGGTGGTAGGCCGAGCTGTTGGCCACGCCCAGGATCTTGCTGGTCATGCCGGCGTCCTTGGCCACCAGCGCCGCCAGCTCCGCCATGCCCAGGTCGTCGGCCTGCAGGTGCTCGATCAGCTTGATGAGTATCTGCGGCATGGCCGGCAGACGGGCAATCAGCAGGCGATTGCGAATATCGTGGTCTGGTTGATGCATCGTCTCAAGCAGTGCCGCCAAATAGCTGGTTTTCCGAGGTGGCGCCATACGGCAAGCTGCCACAGTGTTTTGTTGCGCAAAGCTCCGATCAGGGCAGGTTTTGGGCCGATGCTCGGACAATCAAAAGCGATATTAGCATATATACACAAATGTTGATTCAAAGAACATTGCTATGTGAAAAAAAACTACAGGGCAACAACAAATGTCCACGCCGGCTAGCCATCAGCGGAGAAAACGGCCTTCCTGCTTCCGCTTGAGCGCGCCCCGGTAGAAGCGCGACGCCACCCATAAGGCCAGCGCCATGAAGGCGAACGCCGCCTGCCCGAGCGCCAGCCACAACACCGAATGCGACAGGAACGGCGCGATCACGCCGGCCACCACGGCGCCCAGCAAGGTCTGCGCGAACGACTGGCACGACGCCACGGTGCCGCGGATGTGGGGGAACAGGTCCAGCGCCAGCAAGGTGGCGCCGGGCGCGATGAACGACATGCCGAAGGTGTAGAAAAACAGCGGCGCCACCGTCCACGGCAGGGCCGGCGGGTGCAGCGACGCGTACGCGACGTTGGCCACCACGGCGGCGAGCAGAAAACAGAAGCCGATGCCGATCTGGCGCGCGAACGTGATTTTGCCGGCGATGCGGTTGGCCGCCAGCGCCCCCAGGAAGATGCCGGCCACCGAGGGAATGAACAGCCACCCGAACTGGTCGGGCCCCAGGTGCAGGTGCTCGGGCAGCAGCACGGGCGCGGCGGTGATATACAAGAACAGGCCGGCGAAATTGCAGGCCACGATACCGGCCTTCATGTGGAACAGGGGCGAACTGAAAATGGCGAAGTAATTCCTGGCCAGGTAGCGTGGATTGAACGGCTGGCGCTGCTCGGGCGGCAGCGTTTCGGGCAGGCGCCGGTAGCACACCACGAACAGCACGATGGTGTAGACCAGCAGGCCCAGAAAGATGGTGCGCCAGTCGGAATACTTGACGATCCAGCCGCCCAGAATCGGCGCGATGGCCGGGGCGATGGTGAAGATCATCGTCACCAGCGACAGCAGGCGCGCGGCGGCCGCGTCGGCATACAGGTCGCGGATCAGGGCGCGCCCCACCACCACGCCGGCGCCGGCCGAGACGCCCTGCATGATGCGGAACACCCACAGGTAGTGCACCGAATGGGAGGCCGCGCAGCCGAAGGTACCGATGGCGAACACCACCAGCGCGCACAGGATCACGTTGCGCCGCCCGAACGCATCGGCCAGCGCGCCGTGCCACAGCACCATGGCGGCAAAGGCCAGCATGTAGGCCGTCAGCGTCTGCTGCACCTCGATGCTGGTCGCGCCCAGCGACTGCTGGATCTGCGGGAAGGCCGGCAGATAGGCATCGATGGAAAACGGCCCCAGCATCGACAGCGCCGCCAGCAGGCAGGCCAGGCCCACATTGCCCAGCATGGCAATGCGGTGCACCGGCGGCAGCGGCACCGGCGTGACCGGGTCCGGCGGGATGTTCGGCGGCGGCGTTGGGAACATCCTTACTCCGGTTGGGCCTTGGCGGCGGGCTTGGCGGCGGGCTTGGCTTCGTCGCGGCGGTTGTAGCCGGCCACCATGTCGAAGCGGAACAAACGGCATTCCAGCGCGCCGTTGAAGAACGGCGTCTTGCGCGCTTCTTTCAGGCGCAAGAGCTTGGGCAGGGTCAGGTCGGCGGTGAACAGGAACACGGTCCAGCCGGCGAAGCGCTGCTTGAGCGTGGTGCCCAGCGCGGAGTAGAACGATACCGACATTTCATCGACCGGCATGGTGCTGTCGCCGCGCACGCCGATCCGCTCGCCGTACGGCGGGTTGGTCAGCAGGATGCCCGGCTGCTCGGTGGGCGCCTTGACTTCCTGCGCCTCGATCTGCTTGAGCGGCACGTCGAACAGAATGCCGGCGATCTTGAGGTTATGGCGCGTCATGGCCACCATGTCGCCCGAGATGTCCGAACCGAAGATGCTCGGTTCCGTCGGCAGCGGGTTCGGCTTGATGGCGTGCTTCATGGCTTGCCATGGAGCCGGGTCGAAGTCGTTGTATTTTTCAAAGGCGAACTGGCGCCGCGCGCCCGGCGGAATGCCCTGCACCATCTGCGCCGCTTCGATCAGGATGGTGCCCGAGCCGCACATGGGGTCGAACAGCACCGTGCCCGGCTTCCAGCCCGACACGCGCAGCATGCCGGCGGCCAGGTTCTCGCGCAGGGGCGCGTCGCCCGTCTCTTCGCGCCAGCCGCGCTTGAACAGCGCTTCGCCCGAGGTGTCCAGGTACACGGTGAAGTTGCGCGCGTCCAGAAAGCCGACAATGCGCATGTCCGGCTCGCGGGTGTTGACCGACGGGCGCTTTTCGAACTGGTCGCGGAAGCGGTCGCAGATGGCGTCCTTGATCTTGAGCGTGGTGAATTCCAGGCTGCGCAGGGGCGACTTGACGGCCGTGACGTCGACGCGAATGGTGTGGTCGTAGGTGAACCAGTTTTCCCATTCCTGCGCCAGCACCAGGTCGTAGATATCGTTCTCGTTGTTGTAGCTCTGGTGCGCGATGCGCATCAGCACGCGCGAGGCGATGCGCGAATGCAGGTTGATGCGGTAGGAGTCGGTCAGGTCGCCCGAGCAGTGCACCCCGCCCGGCACCTGGTTGTGCACCTTCATGGTGCTGCTGGTGAGAGCGATTTCGCCCAGTTCTTCGGCCAACGCCGCTTCCATGCCGCGTGGGCATGGGCAAAAAAATGAAGCCATCAGGTGTACCTTTTGTCCGTTGTGTTTCGTCGCTCTGCGCGGGCGCGGGGCGACGGCTGAATACTACATAAATACTGGATTACATAACACTAGCTCAGGGCGCGTTCTACAAAATCGAGGCGGTCCTGCCCCCAAAAACTCTCGCCATCGACGATGTACCAGGGCGAGCCGAATACGCTGGCGGCCAGGGCTTCGTCGGTATTGCGTTCGTACTGCGTCTGCACGCCGGCGGTGGCGGCCGACTTGACCAGCATGCGGCCATCGAGCCCGCATTCGCTGGCGATCTGCGCCAGCACCGTCTCATCGGCGATATTACGCTCGTCGGCCCACAGGGCGCGCATGACTGCGCTGGTCAGTTTCAGGGCCGCGTCGGCCCCCAGGCTGGTGCGCGCGGCGATGATCAGGTGCGCGGCGTTCTCGGGCGCCACCGGCATCACCTTCGGCTGCGGCACCAGCGGCAGGCCCAGATGGCTGGACCAGCGCGCCAGTTCGGTCAGGCGGTAAGCCTGGCGCTGGGGCGCGCGCTTGGCCAGCGGCAGGCCGCCCGAGACGCTGAATACCTTGGCCAGATCGAACGGCTTGGGCTCGATCAGTGCGCCCTTGGCTTCTGCGATGGCCATCAGCCGGTCATGGCCCAGGTACGACCAGGGCGACTGCGGCGAGAAAAAATACTGAATGGTCTTGCTCATCATGCCACCCCTTTAAAAAGGTTTGACCACCACCAGGATCACGATGGCCAGCAGCAGCACTACCGGCACTTCGTTAAACCAGCGGAACCACACGTGCGAGCGCTGGTTGACGCCCTTTTCGAACTTTTTCAGGATAGCGCCGCAGGCGTGGTTGTAGCCGATCGCCAGGATCACCAGGGTCAGCTTGGCGTGCAGCCAGCCGCCCTTGAAGCCGTAGCCCAGCCACAGCCACAGGCCCAGCAGCACGGCCGGCACCGACAGCATCAGCGTGAAGCGGTACAGCTTGCGCGCCATCAGCAGCAAGCGCGTGGTGGCCACTGTCTCGGTCTCCATCGCCAGGTTGACGAAGATGCGCGGCAGGTAGAACAGGCCGGCGAACCAGGAGGTCACGAAGACGATGTGTAGCGCTTTGATCCAGAGCATGAGGTTCCTGTTGACGTTGTTGGCGTTGTTGGTGGTATGGGTGTAGGCCGCGCGAATGCCGTCTTAACTGCGTACTTCGCCGTGGCCGAACACCACGTACTTCAGCGACGTCAGGCCTTCCAGCCCGACCGGGCCGCGCGCGTGCAGCTTGTCGTTGGAGATGCCGATTTCCGCGCCCAGGCCGTATTCGAAACCATCGGCGAAGCGGGTCGAGGCGTTCACCATCACCGAAGCCGAATCGACTTCGCGCAGGAACTTGAGCGCGTCGCTGTAATCCTCGGTGATGATGGCGTCGGTGTGCTTGGACGAGTAGGTGTTGATGTGGTCGATGGCTTCATCGACATCTGCCACGACCTTCACCGACAGGATCGGCCCCAGGTATTCGGTGCGCCAGTCTTCCTCGTTGGCCTCGGCCAGATGGGCGTAGCCGGCCAGCAGCTGGTGGCTTTCCGGGTCGGCGCGCAATTCGACCTGCTTGTCGGCGTACAGCCTGGCCAGCTGCGGCAGCACCTGCGGCGCGATCGAGCGCGCCACCAGCAGCGTTTCCATGGTGTTGCAGGTGCCGTAGCGGTGGCACTTGGCGTTGAAGGCAATTGGCAGCGCCTTGGCGATGTCGGCCTTGGCGTCGATGTAGACGTGGCAGATGCCGTCCAGGTGCTTGATCATCGGCACAGTGGCCTCTTTCATCAAGCGCGCGATCAGGCCCTTGCCGCCGCGCGGCACGATCACGTCCACGTACTCGGGCATGGTGATCAGCGCGCCCACGGCGGCGCGGTCGATGGTGTCGACCACCTGCACGCCGTTGGCCGGCAGGCCGGCGCCGGCCAGACCCTCGGCGACGATCTTTGCCAGCGCGCGGTTGCAGTTGATCGCTTCCGAGCCGCCGCGCAGGATGGTGGCGTTGCCGCTCTTGATGCACAGGCCGGCCGCGTCCACCGTCACGTTGGGACGGGCTTCGTAGATGATGCCGATGACGCCCAGCGGCACGCGCATCTGGCCGACCTGGATGCCGCTGGGGCGGAACTTCATGTTGGAGATTTCACCGATCGGGTCGGACAGCGCGGCGATCTGGCGCAGCCCTTCGACCATGGTGTCGATGGCCTTGTCGGACAGGGCCAGGCGGTCCAGCATGGCCGGTTCCATGCCGGTGGCGCGGGCCGCGTCCAGGTCGAGCTGGTTGGCCGCGCGCAGCAGGGCTGCGTCGCGGCGCACGGCGTCGGCGATCAGATGCAGCGCGCGGTTGCGCGTTGCGCTGTCGGCCCGCGCCATCGCGCGCGAGGCGCTCCGGGCTTGCTGGCCAACCTGGTTCATGTAGTCGGTGATGTTCATATTCTTCTTTGTGTTGGCTTATAACCGTCGTCCTCGCGAAGGCGAGGATCCATGGACAACATGCTGAATCGGGTAACTCAATTCAGCCGTGCTATGGGTCCTCGCCTGCGCGAGGACGACGGTGGTATATGTTCTTTTACCACTGCGCTTGAAGATAAGCGACCGTTAACCCCGCGCCACCCGCAACGCCAGCTGCAGCATCGCATCCCACGCGTCGCCCGCGAACGTCCTGGCGCGCAGTCCCTTGATCATCTTGTCGACCTGGGCCGCGTCGCGCATGGCCGTTTCCAGGGTCGGCAGAGCGATGCGCCGCAACGCCGGCTCCATCAGCCGCTCGCGCGGCCCCCAGATGCGCGCCTCCTTCAGCAGCATCCCCAGCGGCCTTCCCTGCGCCATGGCGGACTTCAATTTTAGCAGCGTCCGGATTTCTTCGGAGACCGCCCACAACACCAGCGGCAGCGCCTCGCCCTCGCCCTTCAAGCCTTCCAGCATGCGCACCAGGCGCGCGCAGTCGCCGCCCAGCATCGCTTCGGACAGCTTGAACACATCATAGCGCGCCACATTCAGCACCGCGTCGTGGATCTGCTCGAACGTCAGGCGCCCCGGCTCATGCAGCAGCCCGAGCTTTTGAATCTCCTGGTGCGCCGCCAGCAGATTGCCCTCGACCCGCTCGGCGATGAAGTCCAGTCCCTGGCGGTCGGCGCTCTGGCCTTGCGCCGCCAGCCGGGTGCCTATCCAGCCGGGCAACTGGGCCCGCTCGATCAGCGGGATCTCGATGTACACGGCAGCCTGCTGCAGGCTGGTCACCCAGGCCGCCTTGGCGGTCTGCCAGTCCAGCTTGGGCAAGGTGATCAGGGTCAGGTTGTCCGGGCTGAGGTCCTTGGCATACGCCTGCAGCGCGGCGCCCCCATCCTTGCCCGGTTTGCCGGTCGGGATGCGCAGTTCGATCAGCTTCTTGTCGCCGAACAGCGACAGCGCCTGGTTGGCCGCCAGCAGCTCGCCCCATTTGAAGGTGCGCTCCACCGTCAGCACATCGCGCTCCGAATAGCCGCCGGCGCGCGCGGCCTTGCGGATCTTGTCGGCCGCCTCCAGCGCCAGCAAGTGCTCGTCGCTGGCGATCACATACAAGGGCGAGAGCGTCTTGGCGAGATGGCCTTCGAGGGCGTCGACACGCAGCTGCATCGGTCAGCCCGGCTTGACGGCGGCCAGGCGCCGCATGATCTGCTGCACCAGGTCGGTCTGCATGTCGCGGTACAGCAGCACTTCTTCCGATTCCTTGGCCAGCACTTGCGATTCGGTGAAGGTGATCGGCCGCTTCAGATTGATCTCGGTGGGCCCCAGCAGCTCGTTGCCCTGGGCGTCGCGCACCCGGAAGATCAGCGTGTAGGTGAGCAGATACTCGCGCACCCGCCCTTGGGTGTTGAGCGACAGGATAGCCTTGCCGCGCGTTTCGGCCAGCACGTCGAACAGCGCCTCGGCCGCCTTGGGATCGGTCACCACCTGCACCTTGTCGGTGGCGCGCAGGTTGCGGCGCAGCTCCGTGCCCAGCGCCGAAGTGTCGGCAAACGCCAGGTAGATGGTCTTGAACGGCATGCCATAGTCGCCCGTCGAGCCACGCAGCGCGAAGCCGCAGGCCGACAGGGCGCAGGCCAGCATCACGCCGGCGGCAGCCTTGCACAAGGTCGAGACGATGGTTGAACGCGAGGTCGAACGCAGAGTCGAACGTAGATTCGTCATGGCTTACACCACGATGCTGATCAACTTGCCCGGCACCACGATCACCTTTTTCGGCGGCGACTCGATGAACTTCTGCACCGCTTCGCATGCCAGCGCGGCCGCTTCGATGCTGGCCTTGTCGGCATCCTTGGCCACCTTGATCGAGCCGCGCAGCTTGCCGTTCACCTGGATCATCATCTCGATTTCCGCCTGTTCCAGCGCGGCCGGATCGACCGCGGGCCAGGTCACATCCAGGATGTCGCCGTGCACGGCGCCAAAGCCCAGCTCCTGCCACAGCACGTGGGTGATGTGCGGCGCGACCGGGTTCAATACGCGCAGGAAGATCGACAAGCCTTCGGCGACGACAGCGTCGGTGGCCGCGCCGTCCGGCAGCTTGGCCGACTCCATCGTGTTGAGCATCTTCATGCAGGCCGAGACCACGGTGTTGTACTGGATGCGTTTCAGGTCATAGTCGGCCTGCTGCAGGATCTTGTGCAGTTCGCGGCGCAGCGTCTTGTGCGCTTCGGTCGGGGTTTCGGCGGCCGGCGCGGCCAGGCTTGCCGCCAGATTCGCGGCCACCCGCGGCGACTGCGCGTACGCATACGCCCACACACGGCGCAGGAAGCGGCTGGCGCCTTCGACGCCGCTGTCGGACCATTCCAGCGTCTGCTCCGGCGGCGCGGCGAACATGGTGAACAGGCGCGCCGTGTCGGCGCCGAACTGGTCGATCTGGGCCTTCGGGTCGATGCCGTTGTTCTTCGACTTGGACATCTTTTCGGTGCCACCGATCTGCACCATCTCGCCGTCGGTTTTCAGCTTGGCGCCTTGCGGGCGGCCCTTGTCGTCCAGCGTCAGATCGATGTCGGCCGGGTTGAACCAGGTCTTCTTGCCCGCCTCGTCTTCGCGATAGTAGGTTTCGTTCAGCACCATGCCCTGGGTGAGCAGGTTGACGAACGGCTCGTCGAACTTGACCAGGCCCAGTTCGCGCATGATCTTGGTCCAGAAGCGCGCGTACAGCAGGTGCATGACGGCGTGTTCGATGCCGCCGATGTACTGGTCCATCGGCATCCAGTAGTCGTTGCGCGCGTCGACCATGGCGTCGTTGCTGCCCGGCGAGGTATAGCGCATGTAGTACCATGACGAATCCACAAAGGTGTCCATGGTGTCGGTCTCGCGGCGCGCGGGCTTGCCGCACACGGGGCAGTCGCACTTGAGGAAGGCTTCGTGCTTGTTCAGCGGGTTGCCGCTGCCGTCCGGGACGCAGTCTTCCGGCAGGATCACCGGCAGGTCTTTTTCCGGCACCGGCACCACGCCGCAGTCGGCGCAGTGGATCATCGGGATCGGCGTGCCCCAGTAGCGCTGGCGCGAGATGCCCCAGTCGCGCAGGCGGAAGGTGATCTTCTTGTCGCCCAGTTCCAGGTTGGCCAGGTCGCCGGCGATGGCGTTGACGGCGGCGATGTGATCCAGCCCGTCGTACTTGCCGGAGTTGATGCACACGCCCTGCTCCTTGTCGCCGTACCACTCCCGCCAGGCGTCCAGCGAAAATTCCTTGCCTTCGATGGCCACCACCTGCTTGATCGGCAGATCGTATTTTTTGGCGAAGGCGAAATCGCGCTCGTCGTGCGCGGGCACGCCCATCACGGCGCCGTCGCCGTAGGTGATCAAGACGTAGTTGCCGACCCAGACTTCGACCTGTTCGCCCGACAGCGGATGGGTGACGAACAGGCCCGTGGGCATGCCCTTCTTTTCCATCGTCGCCATGTCCGCTTCGATCACGCTGCCCAATTTGCACTCGGCGATGAAGGCGGCCAGCTCCGGGTTGCTCTGCGCGGCATGCTGGGCCAGCGCGTGTTCCGGCGCCACGGCGCAGAAGGTCACGCCGGCGATGGTGTCGGCGCGGGTAGTGAACACATACAGCTTGCCGTCGTTGATCGGGCCATCGTCGTTGGCGATCGTGTGCGGGAAGGCGAAGCGCACGCCGACCGATTTGCCGATCCAGTTGGCCTGCATGACGCGCACGCGTTCCGGCCAGCCCGGCAGCTTGTTGTCGACGTAATCGAGCAGTTCGTCGGCGTAGTCGGTGATGCGCGCGTAGTACATGGGGATCTCGCGCTTTTCGATGGGCGCGCCCGAGCGCCAGCCCTTGCCATCGACCACCTGCTCGTTGGCCAGCACGGTCTGGTCGATCGGGTCCCAATTCACGGTGCCGGTCTTCTTGTAGATGATGCCTTTTTCCAGCATCTTGAGGAACATCCACTGGTTCCACTTGTAGTATTCAGGCTTACACGCGGTCATCTCGCGCGACCAGTCGATCGCCAGGCCCATCGACGCCATCTGCTCCTTCATGTGGGCGATGTTGGCGTAGGTCCATTGCGCTGGCGGCACGTTATTGGCCATGGCGGCGTTCTCTGCCGGCATGCCGAAGGCGTCCCAGCCCATCGGCATGAGCACGTTGTAGCCGTTCATGCGCAGGTAGCGGTACATCACGTCGTTGATCGTATAGTTGCGCACGTGGCCCATGTGCAGCTTGCCCGACGGGTAAGGCAGCATCGAGCACGCGAAATACTTGCCTTTCGGGAAACGCGGGTCGTTCTCGACGGCTTTGTAGGCGTCGATCGCCTTCCAGTGGGATTGGGCGGCTTGTTCGACGTCGGCGGGACTATATTTATCTTGCATGATGTTGTGCGGCCAATGAGTGGAGTTGAACCGGACATTATACCGGCTCGATGGGCTTGAGGCGGATCAGGGCGTTTGCGGAACCATCGGGGCGGGCCATCCTCTAACCATGATGACAACCCCATTCGACCCCCAACGCTTTGCCGGCGAGCTGACACAGGCCGGCCTCCCCCTTAATCAGACCACGGTTATTGTGGATGAGGTTGAACAACTGGCGCATCGTGTGGAGGTGCTGGAAGAGCAGGTGCATGCCCCGGACGTGAGCACTAATGCCCGCATCGATGCGCTGAAAGTATATTTCGAGGCGCGGTTCGATGCGCTGGAAGCCCGCTTTGAAGCGCGCTTCAAGGCTTTGGAGGCGCGGCTTGATGCGCTGGAGGCGCGGCTCGACGCGCTGGAGGCGCGGCTTGATGCGCTGGAGGCGAGGCTCGACGCGCTGGAGGCGCGGTTAAATGCACTGGAGGCGCGGTTCGATGCGCTGGAGGCGCGCATCGGAGCGCTGGAATCGAAGATTGGTCAGCTGTCCTGGGTCATCATGACGTCGCTGGTGGTAAATATCGCGGTGTTGGCCAAGCTGTCCATCGGGTGACCACAGCGCATGCCTTGCGGCGGTCCTGCACGGCTTTTAGCGCAACGTCAGCTTGAGCGCCGGCTTTTCGCCGTAGTCGTCATAGCGCTCATTGATACCGGCCACGCAGAACGTCATCTCATCGAGCAGATCCGGCGCCTTCTCGCGCAGCAGCGGCGCCTTGAGCACCACGATCTCCAGCACCTCGGCCGGTTTCAATTTAAAACGCGTCATGCCATCGTCGTCGCGCAGGTAACTGAGGCAATCGACCCACGCATCCATGGTATTGGCGTAATACTCGGGAAAACCGAATGCGCGCTTGCATTCGGCATGAAAACTGTCGGTGTCGACGATGGCGTCGCCATTCAGTTCAACGCTTGCCATTGGCATTCTCCTTGGTGGGGTCGGTGACGAAACCGAGTTTCGTTAAGCCCCGCGTCTGCGCCGCGGCCATGACCTGGGCGACCACTTCGTAGCGCGTGCTCTTGTCAGCCCGCAGATGCAGCTCCGGCTGGGGCTTTTTCGCCGCCGCGGCGCTCAGGCGCGCGTCCAGCGTGGCCCGGTCGACCCGCTCCTCATTCCAGAACAAGCTGCCCTGCACGTCGATGGCGATGGTCACCGTTTCCGGCTGCACGGCCATGGCGCCGGCGGCGGCGCCGGGCAGTTCCAGCCGTACCGCGCTGGTCAGCATGGGCGCGGCCATAATAAAAAACACCAGCAGCACCAGCATCACGTCGACCATGGGCGTGACGTTAATGTCGCTCATCATCGACTGTTGCCGCTGGGGATAGAAGGCGCCGAAACCCATATGCTTCTTAGCGCTTGGTGAAGAACGATTGCAGGTCGTGGGCAAAGCCGTCCAGCTCGGCCAGCGTCAGGCGGTTGGCGCGGTTCAGGGCGTTGTACGCCAGCACGGCGGGAATGGCCACGATCAGGCCGAACGCCGTCATGATCAGCGCTTCGCCGACGGGTCCGGCCACCTTGTCGATCTGCACCGCGCCCGCCGCCGACACGTTCGACAGCGCATGGTAAATGCCCCACACGGTGCCCAGCAGGCCGACGAACGGCGCGGTCGCGCCGATCGAGGCCAGCATGGTCAGCCCGCCTTCGATGCGATGGGTGGAACGGGTGATTTCCTGGCGCAGCACGCGGATGATCTGCTCGTCGCGGCTCATGGCGCCGGCCACGGTGGCCATGCCGTCCACATGGGCCAGCCCGGCGGCGGGCAGGTTGACATAGACCGCTTCGGGGTCGGACACGCGCAGCAACGCCAGGCCGTCGGTGACGGTGGGCGCGGCCCAGAAGGCGTCGAGCATCGGCGCCGCTTTGCGCACGCGCCAGGTGCTCCAGGCCTTGGAAAAGATCAGCACCCAGCTGGCCAGCGACATGGCCAGCAGCAGGTACGCCACTGCATGGCCGAGCGCGTCGCCCTGCGCCCAATAAGAGGCAACGCTGAACTGGCTGGCAGGCAGGCTCATGCGGCTGCGCCCTTAACCGGCGCGGGCCAGTACGGCGTGCATGTCGAACAGGCCGCTCGACTTGTCGGCCAGAAAGCGCGCCGCCCGCAGCGAACCCTGCGCGTACGAGGCGCGGCTGCTGGACTTGTGGCTGATCTCGATGCGCTCGCCCGTGCCGCAGAACATCACGGTATGGTCGCCGATGATGTCGCCGCCGCGCACGGTGGCAAAGCCGATGGTCGACGGGTCGCGCGCGCCGGTGACGCCTTCGCGCCCGTAGACGGCGCATTCCTTCAGGTCGCGGCCCAGCGCGTCGGCAATCACTTCGCCCATCTTGAGGGCGGTGCCGGACGGGGCGTCGACCTTGTGGCGGTGATGCGCCTCGACGATTTCGATGTCGTAGCCTTCCGACAGACTCTTGGCGGCCAGTTCCAGCAGCTTGAGCGTGACGTTCACGCCCACGCTCATGTTGGGGGCGAACACGATGGCGATCTTGTCGGCGGCGGCGGCAATGGCCGCCTTGCCGGCGTCGTCGAAGCCGGTGGTGCCGATGATCATTTTGATGCCGTTGGCGGCGCAAAATTCCAGATGGCGCAAGGTGCCTTCGGGGCGAGTGAAGTCGATCAGGTAGTCGGCCTCGGCCAGGCCGCGCGCCAGATCCGATTCGATCGGCACGCCGGCCGGCTTGCCGGCGAACGCGGCCGCATCCTGGCCCAGCTCGGGCGCGCCTTCCACGCCCAGCGCGCCGGCCAGCACCAGGTCGGGCGACGCGGCGATCGCCTCGATCAACATCCGGCCCATGCGCCCGCTGGCGCCCGCTACTGCGATTTTCAGTTGAGTCATAACGTGGGTGATTTCTACTTTTAAAATCGTTGCTGTGCTTTGTTGCTTTGGATCTTTACCTTCGATCGTTACTTCTGGGTCTGGACGTCGCTGACCGACGGCACTTCGACCTTGCGCGGCGCTTCCTTCATGGCCATCTTGGACTTGCCGGCGATGCGCTCGATGTACTCGCGCTCGGTCGGCAGGTTGCCGCCGTCGAAACGCTCGACCTTGTCATCCTTGAAGTACACCGTCACCCGGCTGCTGGTCAGGTCGCCATTGCCGCGCGCCAGATAGAACGGGAAATCCCAGCGGTTGGCGTGGAAAATGTCTTGCAGCAGGGGCGTGCCAAGGATGAACTTGACCTGCTCGCGGGTCTGGCCCACTTTCAGCTGGGCCAGCATTTCCTGCGAAACGAAGTTGCCCTGCTGAATGTCCGGGCGATACGGCTTGAAGATCCACAGGAACTTTTGCAGCTTGCTGGCCTGCACCGTCTGGGCGCCGGCATTGGCGGCGGCGGCGGCCTTGCTGGCGTCGGCGGCCACGGCCTCGGGCGCGGTGCTGGCGGCAGCGGCGGGCATGGCGGGCGCGGCCTGCGGGCGGAACAGTGAGCAGCCCGACAGGGTCAGGGCGGCGGCGGCGACAAAGGCCGCGAGCGGTGCGCGGCGGCGAACGTGGTGCAAAACGGCAGTCATAACACGCATAGGGACCTCAAATTCGTTGAACGGAAGGCTAACCACCCCCGTCTAAAACGCTATATCATAAAGCACTCCGCCCATATACGAGTAACAATCATGAGTAACAATCCTAGCGACCTGAAGGCCAGCGGGCTGAAAGCCACCCTGCCACGACTGAAAATCCTGGAAATCTTCCAGAACAGCGAAGTGCGCCATCTGACCGCGGAGGATGTGTATAAAATCCTGTTGACCGAGAATATGGACGTCGGTCTGGCCACCGTGTATCGCGTATTGACGCAGTTCGAGCAAGCTGGCCTGCTGCACCGCAACCATTTCGAAACCGGCAAGGCGATCTTCGAGCTCAACGCCGGCTCGCACCACGACCACCTGGTCTGCCTCGATTGCGGCCGGGTCGAAGAGTTTTACGACGAAGACATCGAATCGCGCCAGCACATGGTGGCCGCCGAGCGCGGCTTCAAGATCGCCGAACACGCGCTGGCCATCTATGGCAACTGCATCAAGCCGGCCTGCCCGCACCGCAGCTGAGCACCGCCGCGCATCGCCGGGCCTGCCGCGTCAGCCTGCAACCAGGTGACGCGGCCGCTACTGCGCTTAGTTTGAATGGCTCAGCGCGTTCGACAGCAGCTTGGCGGTGATATCCACGATCGGGATCACCCGCTCGTACGCCATGCGGGTCGGGCCGATCACACCGAGCGTGCCGACGATGGTGCCGTTGACTTCGTACGGCGCCGTGACCACGCTCATCTCGTCCATCGGCACCAGGTTCGATTCGCCGCCGATAAAAATCTGCACCCCCGACGCCTTGCTCGACACGTCCAGCAGCTGCATCAGGCTGGTTTTCTGCTCGAACATGTCGAACATCTGGCGCAGCGACGTCATGTTGGACGACAGGTCCGACACACTCAGCAGGTTGCGCTCGCCGGAAATGACCATGGCGTCGCCATGCTCGGCCATCGCCTCGCTGCCCGCCTCCACCGCCGCCTGCATCAGGCGCCCCATGTCGTCGCGCAGCTGGCGCAGTTCGCCCGTCAGGCGCAGGCGCACGTCGTCGAACGACAGCCCGCCGTAATTCTGGTTGATGTAATTGGCCGACTGGATCAGCTGGGTGGGCGTGTAGTCGGCGTCGGTCAGCAGCAGGCGGTTGTGCACGTCGCCGCGCGGATCGACGATCACCAGCAGGATGCGTTTTTCGGACAGGCGCAGGAATTCGATCTGCTGGAACACCGACTCGCGCCGCGGGCTGGTCACCACGCCGGCGAACTGCGACAGCGACGACAGCATCTGGGCCGCGTTGGCAATGAGTTTTTGCGGCTGCTGCATGGGCAGGCGCATGCGCGACTCGACCGAATGCTCGTCGAGCTGCTGCACCGTCAGCAAGGTATCGACGAAGATGCGGTAGCCGCGCGGGGTGGGGATGCGCCCGGCCGAGGTGTGCGGGCTGGCCACGTAGCCCATTTCTTCCAGGTCGGCCATGATGTTGCGGATGGTGGCCGGCGACAGGTCGAGCCCGGAAATTTTCGACAAAGCGCGCGAACCGACCGGCTGGCCGTCGGCGATATACCGCTCGACCAGGGCTTTGAGCAACGTTTGTGCACGTGTATCGAGTTTCATGATTCGGTTTCAAGCTAATGTTTCGAGCGAGCCAATTGCAGGCAAGCTAATTCTGAGCGCACAGTTCTGTGCGCCGCTGCTGCGGGTAATGCATTACTACCGCTGTGTATTATGCACTCCCGCGCGCGACGCGTGCGCAGTTCCCCGCAGTTCCGCGCAGCTCCCCCGCAGTTCCCCCGCAGCTCCCCCGCAGCTCCCCCGCAGTTCCCTTATCCCGGCCGGTCCGCCGGATGCTCGTGCTCGCGCCCCAGCCAGTCCAGCAACTCATGGAAGTCGCGGCAAATGGCATCGGGCACCACCCCGTGTTCCAGGTGCGCTGCGCTGCCGTTGCGGTTAAGCCAGACGGCCCGCAATCCGGCCTGCTGGGCGCCGCGCACGTCGAGCAACACGTCGTCGCCCACGTAGACCGCATCCTGCGGATCGACGCCCAGTTCGGCGCAGGCGGCCAGGAAAATCGCCGCGTCCGGCTTGGCGCTGCCGAAATGGTGGGCCGCAACCGACACCTTGAAGTGGTGCGACAGGCCGATCGCCTGCAGGTCGGCATTGCCGTTCGAAACGGAGCCGAGCAGTGCCCGTCCCTTCAGGCGCAGCAGCCCGGGCAGCACATCGTCATAGGGAACCACAGCGTTGCGGGCGGCAACAAACTGCACCATGGCGTGCTCGACCTTGGCTTCGTCCTCGCCCGCCGCCTGGAACGCGGCCAGCAGACCGGCCCGGCGCAAGGCGCCCAGGTCGACGTGGAAGCTCGGCTGGCGCGCCAGCAATTCCAGCCGGGCCTGGCGCAGCTTGTCGATGGAAAAGCGCTCGGCCACGCGCGGCGCGTGGGTCTGAAGCCACGCGTGCAGGGTTTGCTCGGCCTGGATGATGACGGGGGCGATCGGCCACAGGGTGTCGTCCAGGTCGAACAGGATGGCCTTGGGCCAGCTGCGCCGGGCTGCGGTGGCCGCGGCGGGTGCGACCGGGGTGGCGGGTGCGGTGGCGGTGGTCGGCGGAGTCGGCGGGGTTGGCATGGGAAAAGGCTCGGTCAGGTGGAGGCGTCGCTCCAGCATAGCGAGGCGCCGGGTGAAAATCAATCGGCGCCATGCCGGGCGCACGACTTTACACCCTGATACAACCCAGGTGAGCCGTAAGCATGGCAAATGCACTAAAATGGCGTCCATCTTAGCGTGCGCGTGTTGCGTCCGCGTGCCGTGCCACCTATCCCGTTTTGGAGAATGTATGAATAAGCTGTTTTCGCGTACGAGCGCCGCGCTCGCCTGCGCCTTGAGTCTGGCCGCGTGCGGTGGCGATGACGGTAACCTGCAGCTCGGCGGCACCATTTATGGCGTGACCAAGACCGGCCTGACACTGAGCAACAACGGCGGTCCCGCGCTGGCCATCGTCCCCGGCCAGAGCTCGTTTTACTTTCCGGACGCGATCGGCTCGGATGAACGCTACGATGTCAAGGTCAAGGACTTGCCTGAAGGCATGACCTGCGAGAGCCGCTACGCCTCCGGCACGTCCGGCGCCTACAGCGTCACCAGCGTGCAGTTCTTCTGCGCCAACGTGCCCCGCAATCTGAGCGGCAAGGTGCAGAATCTGACGGGCGGCGACCTGATACTGAATAATGGCAGGGACCGCCTGAAGGTCACCAATGGTTCCACCACGTTCAAGTTCACCCAGACCGCCGAAGACGGCAAGACGCTGACCGGTCAAGTGGGCGATGGCGAGCCGTTCGGCATCACCGTGCTGGAGCAGCCCAAGGGCCAGACGTGCACGGTCAGCAACGGCTCGGGAATCATGGGCCACGTCGACTACGACCTCGCCGTCGTGACCTGTAATTAATTCCCCCATTCGACCCATTCTGGAGAAGTTATGAAGTTAACCTTATTGCGCCCCGCCATGTTGCTGGCCCTGGCCTTGTGCGTCGCCGGCTGCGGCAGCAAAAACATGTTCGACATCAACGTCAACTTCGTTGATGATCAGGGCAACCCCGCGCTGCCGCTGTACACAGGCTTGGTGCTCACCAATGGCAGCGACACGCTGGCAGTCGCGCCTGGCACCAAAACGACCAAGTTCTCCAGGCAGATCGAGTACGGCACGGTGTACACCGTCGCCACGCCGCCTGAAACGCAGCAGCCCTTGCACCAGAACTGCACGGTATTTGGCGGCGGCAGCGATACGGCGGGTCGCCTGGCGACCATCAACGTGTATGTCAACTGCACGGTCGATGTCCACAACGTGATTGCTTCCGTGACCGGGCTGACCGGCACACAAAGCGTGGTGCTGGCCAATGGCCGCACCGGGTTGACCGTGACCGCCGCTGCCGTTGCCATTCCGGTCAGCCCGAATGCTCCGGTACTGGCCACATTTCCGGTAACCTACAATGACGCATACGGCATTACCGTGGTAACACAGCCCGCCGGTTCCACATGCGTGGTCGAAAACGGCGTGGGCGTGATGGGCGACCTCGACAAAACCGACGTCAAGGTGGTCTGCACCAAGATATAACAAATCGCAATAGGAGATATTGGAAAGATAAATTGGATTGATATGCTGTCACGCAGCATACTGACCCCGTCTCCTCCAGTTCTCCTTAAAAGATTTGGATTCAGCCCGCTCTTTAGCGGGCTTTTTTTTGCCCGATGAGGCCGCGTAACGCGCTGGTGTCAGTTTCAATGGGCTGTAGCGGGGCGGGCGCATGCCAGTTGAATGAAGTAATAGGTAAAAGCAATAACTGGTATTGAAAATCTAAATTGGCTTTATATGCTGTGCCGCAGCATACTGCATCTGTCTCCTCCAACTCCTCATAAGAATTGGATTCAGGCCCCACCAAACAGTGGGGCCTTTTTTTTGGCTATGTCACCGTTAAATACGGGATATTGAACTCTTCTGTCGAGCAGCGGTCTGACCATGATCGGATCGCCAACAGAAGATCGCCATGGATGGCTACACGTTCGAGCACATGTCGGAATGGCTGCGCACGCACGTCGACGAGCTGTCCGCCGCGCAACGTCAGCAGATCGCGGACACGCCGCTCCACCGCGTTACTTCAGATTGGCCAGCGCCACATATTGCTCCAGCCCCACCGCTTCCGGACGATCGGTCGGGTCGATGCCCGCTTCGATCAGCTGGGCTTCCGTGAACATGCCGGCCACGCAGTTGCGGATCACCTTGCGCCGCTGCGAGAAGGCTTTCAGCACCACCGCCTCGAGCCGCTCGGCGTCGCACGGCAGCTGGTTCCTGATCGGCACCATGCGCACGATGGCCGACTCCACCTGCGGCGGCGGGTCGAACGCGGTCGGCGGCACGATAAACATCAGCGTCATGTCGTAGCGCCACTGCAGCATCACCGAGAGGCGTCCGTAAGTCTTGCTGCCCGGCTCGGCCACCATGCGCTCGACCACTTCCTTTTGCAGCATGAAATGCTGGTCTTCGATCAGATGGGCGAATTCGGCCAGGTGGAACAGCAAGGGGCTGGAAATGTTATACGGCAGATTGCCCACCACGCGCAGCTTGTGCCCGTCCGGCACGGGAATCTGGCCATAGTCGAACTTGAGGGCGTCGCCCGAGTGAATGGTCAGCTTTTCGCGGGGAAAATTGTTCTCCAGCCGCTTGACCAGGTCGCGGTCCAGTTCCACCACGTGCATGTGCGGCATATGCTTGAGCAGCAGCGCCGTCATGGCCGCCAGGCCCGGGCCGATTTCCACCATCGTCTGGCCGGCTTCGGGGCCGATGGCGTCGATGATGTTATCCAGGACCATTTTGTCGGTCAGGAAGTTCTGGCCGAAGCGTTTGCGGGCTACGTGTTTCATGTGTCTTTCGGTGATAGGAACAATACGGTATCAGTACCAGGCGGGGCACTAGCGCGCTTGCGCCGCCACCATCTGCAGCGCGCTGCGGATGGCGTGCGCCATGCTGTCGCTGTCGGCCAGGCCCACGCCCTGCGCGGCCAGGTCCAGCGCCGTGCCATGGTCGACCGAGGTGCGGATCAGGGGCAGGCCCAGCGTGATGTTGACGCCGCGCCCGAAGGTGGCGAACTTGAGCACGGGCAGGCCCTGGTCGTGGTACATGGCCAGCACGCAGTCGGCGTCCTGCAGGTACTTGGGCTGGAACAGGGTGTCGGCCGGATACGGGCCGCGCGCATCGATGCCGCGGGCGCGCGCAGCGTCCAGGGCCGGGGCGATGGTGTCGATTTCCTCGCGCCCCAGGTAGCCGTTCTCGCCCGCGTGGGGGTTCAGCCCGGTGACCAGGATGCGCGGCGCGGCGATGCCGAACTTGCGCTTGAGGTCGCTGTCGATGATGTCCAGCACCTGCGCCAGCAAGGCCGGCGTGATAGCGTCGGCCACGGCGCGCAGGGGCAGATGGGTGGTGGCCAGCGCCACCCTCAGCGGCACGTCCAGCACGCCGCCCTTGGCAGCGCCGGCCAGCAGCATGACCACCTGCGCCGTCCCGGTCTTGTCGGCCAGGTATTCGGTATGCCCGGAAAACGCCACGCCGGCGTCGTTGATGGTGCTTTTTTGCAGGGGGGCGGTGACCATGGCGTCGAACCAGCCGGCGCTGATGCCTTCCACGGCCAGGTCCAGCGTGGCCAGCACGGCGCGGCCATTGTTGGCGTCCAGCTTGCCGGGCACCACGTGGGCCGCCAGCGGCACATCGATGATGGCCAGGCGCTCGGGGCCGAACTGGGGCAAGCCGTTGTTGCGCAAGGCTTGCACCGACAGCGCGGCCACGCGGATGGCCGGGTCGATCAGGCTGGCGGTCAGGGCTAAAAAGGCCGCGTCGCCCACCAGCACGCAGTTGGCTTCATGGCGCATGGCCCAGGCCGCGCGCAGGGAGATTTCAGGGCCGATCCCGGCCGGCTCGCCGGTGGTGACGGCGACGGTGGGACGCGCGCCCGGACGCAAGCCCGGGCGCGACCCGGGAAGTGCAGGCACCATTACTTATTGTCGTCGCGGAACTCGACGTAAGCCCGGTCACGCACCTGGCGCGCCCAGTCTTCGGTCGCTTCTTCCAGCTTGCGCTCGCGGATCACCTGGCGCGCGGCATTGCGCAGACGTTCCTTGGACAGGTCGTCGCTCTTGCGCTCCATCACTTCGATCAGGTGGTAGCCGTACGGGGTTTCCACCACGCCCGACACTTCGCCCGGCTTGAGCGAGGCCATCACGCTTTCGAATTCCGGCACCGTGTCGCCCGGGTACAGCCAGCCCAGTTCACCGCCCTTGGCCGCCGACCCATCGTTGGAGAACAGGCGCGCCAGTTCTTCGAACTTGGCGGCCTTGTTGTCCAGGCGCTCTTTCAGTTCCGCCAGCTTCTTCTTGGCGGCGTCGGCCGTCACGGTAGGCGTCACCTTCAGCAGGATGTGGCGCGCGCGCGTCTGCTGCACCACGTTCTTGTCCTTGTTGTCGGCCAGCGAACGGCGGTCGACCAGCTTGATGATATGGAATCCGGTGGCGCTTTTCATCACCGGCGTGACCTGGCCAGGCTGGATCTTGGTCAGCGCGTCGGCGAACAGGGGCGGAATCACGTCAGCCGGGCGCCAGCCGATTTCGCCGCCCTTGAGCGCGTCGCTGGCGTCCGAATAGGTGGCCGCCATCTTGGCGAAGTCGCCGCCGGTGCGCAGCTGGCGCATCACCTCGTCGGCGCGCGCCTTGCGCGCGGCGATCTGCTCGGGCGAGGCGTTTTCCGGAATGCGCACCATGATTTGCGCCAGGTTCACTTCCACCTTGTCGGCGGCGGCGGCCTTTTCGGCGGCCAGGTAGGTGTCCACCTCGGCGTCGGAAATCTGGATCTTGTTGTCCACTTCATGTTCGCGCAGGCGCTGCATCATGATTTCGTTGCGGATTTCTTCGCGGAAGGCGGCGAACGTGGTGCCCGACTTTTCCATCTGATTGCGCAATTCCTGCACGCTCATCTTCTGGTTCTCGGCGATCCGGCCGATGGCGCGGTCGAGCATGGTGTCGTCGACCTTCACGCCCATTTCCTTGGCCAGCTGCGACTGCGCGCGCTGCACGATCATCGACTCGACCACCTGGCGCTGCAGGTCGGCCGCGTCGGGCACGGGCGCCTTCTGGGCGCGCATGCTCGCTTCGACGGCGCGCACGCGCGCGGTGATTTCGTTCTTGGTGATGACTTCATCATTGACCACCACGGCGATCGAATCGATCACGTTGGCGTTGGCCGACGCCGGCGGCAAGAAGCCGCTGCTCGGCTTGGCGGCGGCCGGGGCGGCTGCCGCTGCGGGCGCGGCCGGCTTGGCCGCGGTCTGGGCCGTCACCGGTCCGGCCACCAGGGCCGACACCAGAACGGCGGCGAGATTGATTTGGTGCACACTGGCTTTACGCATCATCGGGACCACTCATGTCTTGTAACTGCGGTGAATAAAATGTCGTGAAACAAATGTCGTGATAAAAACGTGGTGCAACTTGCCACGTCGGCCAGCCTGTCCGCGCTTAGCGCGTCGCCTAGCGCGTCGCTTAGCGCGTCGCTTAGCGCGTCGACGGGCCCGGATTCAGCCTGGCGTAGCCAGGAATGCTACGGTAAAACGATTCGAGCGGATTGCCGGAACCCAGCTTGGACAGGCCGTTCAGCTCGAGCTGGAAAAAGAACGGGGTCGAGGTATTCAGCGCCGTTGTCACGAAGCGCTGCGCGCCTATCCGGAATACCCAGCAATCGGCCTTGTATTCCAGTCCCAGCAAGCTTTCCAGCACTTTATGATCGCGCAGCGAATAACTGACCCGCCCCACGCCGTACCAGCGCCGCGACAGCGGCCACTGGGTGGACACGTCGATATTCTTGAACGTGTCGCGCAGGAAACGATATTCGGCATTGACCACCTTCATCGGCGCCGGGCGCCACTGGGCGCCGTAGTTGGACGTGACGACGCTGCTGGCATTGGCATTGTATTCGATGGCGCTGTCGAAGCTCCAGGTTTCCGAAATGCGTCCGGTCGCGGCCAGCAGCACGTCCGAGCGGCTCTCGCTGACCGGGCTGGATGACGTGAGCTGCACGCGCTGGTCCGACAGGTAGAAGCGCTGGCCCAGGGCCAGGCGCAGCCGTTCGGCGCCGTTGGCTTCGACGAAGCGCGACACCAGCGCGGTGGTGACCTGGTTGGCGTCGGAGACGCGGTCCGAGCCGATGAAGCGGTTCTCGTTGAACAGCTGGGCGAAGTTGAAGCTCGATTCGGCCGTATCGAAATTCGGAATCGCGCTCTGGTCCTTGTAGGGCGTATAGACGTAGAACAGGCGCGGCTCCAGCGTCTGCGTCATGCTGCGCCCGAGCAGCTTGGCGGCGCGCTCGAACACCAGCCCGCTGTCGACCGAAAAGGTGGGCAAGGTGCGGGTGACGGAGTTGACGCGCTGGGCCACGCTGGGGTCGGCCCCGGTGGCGCTGCGATCGAGCGAATAGGCGCTGGCATGCAGCTGCAGCTTGGGCGTGACGAAGTAGCCGGGACGCACGATCGGGTAGCTCACCTGCGGCACCAGCACGGCGCGGTTGCCGCTGTCGAAGGTCGGATGCGAAAAGCGCGTGACCTGGGCGTCGACGGCCCAGTCGAAGCCGTTGACGTCGTAGCGGCCCGCATGGAACAGCACTTCCGGCAAGCGGTCGTACGGGCGGATCACGGTCAGGCTCTTGTCCTTGATGGCGGCCGGGTCCTGCAGGATCTGGTAGCTTTGCAGGCGCGCCGACAGCGTCCAGTACTGGCTGTAGTAATCGGTGCGCAGCTCGCGCAGCAGCTGGCGCTCGGCGGTGTTGGACACCGACTTGGAAAAATCGCTGGGGTATTCGTCGTCGGAGGCGCCGCGCACGTTCCAGCCGTACGTCCAATTCGACGCCAGCGCCTGGCCGTGCTGCGAGTCGACATACCAGCGGTTGGTCTTGGTGACGCGGTCCTTGATCAGCAGTTCCAGGTGGGTCTGGCCCTGGTAGCTGCCGGCGCCGGTTTCGCCCAGATAGCGCCCGGTGGCGCCCATCTGCAGGCCCCGTTCGAGCATCAGGCGCGGGTACACCGTCAGGTCGCGGTTGGGGGCGATATTGAAATAATACGGCACCATCGCTTCGGCGCGGCCCTTGGAGCCGAAGCCGATCGTGGGCGGCAGCCAGCCGGAGCGGCGCGCGCCCGACAGCGAAAACGACATGGCCGGCGCGCCGAGGATGGGCACGTCCTTGAAGTAGACCACCGTCTTGCCGGCCACGCCGACGTCGCGGCCCTGGTCCAGGCGCAGGGTCGAGGACTTGAGATACCAGTCCGGGTTGGGGCCTTCGCAGGTGCTGTAGGTGCCGTCGGTGATGAAGGCTTCTTCTTCGCTGAGGAAATCCATGCGCGTGGCGCGCCCCTGGGCGTTGTTGGCTTCCATGCGGTACGACGGGTTGAGCACCCAGCCCTTGCCGGTGGTCAGATTGAGCTGCAGCTCGTCGCCCTGGTAGCGGTCGCCGAAGCGCCACATCTTGACGTTGCCGCTGGCTGTGACCTCGTCTTCGACCTGCTTGAAGCAGGCCACGTCGGCCGTCATGCGCGTTTCGGCGCGTATCAGTTCGACATCGCCCTTGAGGTTCAGTTCGCGTTCCGGGCGGCCGCTGATTTCTTCGGCGCGCGCCGTGACGGTGGCGTCGGGCGTGGCCACACGCGCGGGCGGTGCTGCCGGCACGGCCACGGGCATGGTCGCGCCCACCGATACAGGCGTTTGCGCAAGCGCAGGCACCGCTTGCGCGGTGACGAGGGCGCTCAGGGCATAGGCCCAACGCTGATGGGGGGGTGGGGCTGACAACCAGCTCATGAAAAGATGTGTTTCACCACTACAAAGGCGATTTTTTGAATTGAATTGCGTATTATATGGGAATCTTCACCGTCAACTGGTTTCCCCAGATTGTTTCATGTCTTCCTTGCATACCGATTCTCCCGAATCCGCCTCACCCGATTTGCCCTCCCCTGCCGATACCCGTCTGACCTTGTTGGGCGCGTGGCTGGCGCCGCTGCAGATCGTCGACGTGGCCAGCCGCCGTCCCGCCTCGGCCGACGCCAGCTTCCGCCGCTACTTCCGCTACGACGTGGTGCCGGCCCTGCAGGCCAAGCTGGGCGCGACCCTGATCGCCATGGACGCGCCGCCCGAGCGCGAAAACGTGCCGGCCTTTATCCACGTGCAGGGTTTGCTGCTGGAAGCCGGCGTGACGGTGCCGGCCATCGTCGCGCGCGACGTCGACCAGGGCTTTCTGCTGTTGTCCGACCTGGGCAGCACCACCTACCTGCAACGGCTGACCATCGACAACGCGCCGTTCATGTACTCGGACGCGGTCGATGCGCTGATCGCCTTCCAGCTGGCCAGCCAGCCCGACGTGCTGCCCGAGTACGACCGCGCCTTCGTCACGCGCGAACTGAACCTGTTCCCCGAATGGTTCGTCAGCAAGCACCTGGGCGTGACCATGACGCCCGAGCAGCAACAGCAGCTCGACGCCGTGTTCGAAGCCATCATCGCCAATGTGCTGGCGCAGCAGCAGGTCTACATGCACCGCGATTTCCATTCGCGTAACCTGATGTTCCTCGAGCACGGCAACCCCGGCGTGCTGGACTTCCAGGATGCCGTGTACGGCCCCGTCACGTACGACCTGGCTTCGCTGCTGCGCGACGCCTACGTGCAGTGGGACGAGGAAGTGGTGCTGGACTGGGTGGTGCGCTACTGGCAGGCGGCCAAGAAGGTCGGCTTGCCGGTCAATCCCGACATCGACACGTTCTACCGCGATTTCGAATTCATGGCCCTGCAGCGCCACCTGAAAATCCTCGGCATCTTCTGCCGCCTGAACTACCGCGACGGCAAGAGCCACTACCTGGCCGACCTGCCCACCGTGACCGACTACGTGCGCAAGACGTGCAACCGCTACGGCGCGCTCAAGCCGCTGGCGCGCCTGCTCGACGCGTTCGAAGACAAGGCGCCGCAAGTGGGCTACACGTTCTGATGGCAGCAACGTTCAAGGAGACCGTATGAAAGCCATGATCCTGGCCGCCGGCCGCGGCGAGCGCCTGCGCCCGCTGACCGATACCTGTCCCAAGCCCCTGCTCAAGGTGCGCGGGCGTCCGCTGATCGTCTGGCATATCCTGAGCCTGGTGCGGGCCGGGATTACCGAGATCGTCATCAACCACGCGCACCTGGGCCAGATGATCGAAGACACGCTGGGCGACGGCAGCCAGTTCGGCGCCACGCTGCAGTACTCGCGCGAAGAAACCGCGCTGGAGACGGCCGGCGGCATCGCCAACGCCCTGCACCTGCTGGGCGAGCAGCCGTTCGTGGCGCTGTCGGGCGACATCTACTGCCCGTATTTCGACTTCGAGCAGGTCAAGGACGTGCTGCCGGATACCGACGTGCTGGGCAACCGCCTGCCGGACGACAAGCGCGACGCCTGCTGGATCTATCTGACGCCGAACCCGTTCCACAACCTCAAGGGCGACTTCGCCCTGTCGATGTACAGCGTGGCCAATACCGGCTCGCCCCTGTGGAATTTTTCCAACATCGGCGTGTACCGGCCCGAGATGTTCGCCCACATCAAGCCGGGCCAGCACGCGGGCCTGGGCATGCTGATCCGCGAGTACGCCGACCGCGGGCTGGTCGGCGGCGAAGTCTATGACGGCGACTGGGTCAACGTGGGCACCGTGGCGCAGCTGGACGAACTGAATGCGCCGCGCGGCAAGCAAGCTGCGGGCGCTAAAACTGCCGGGCCGGACGCGGCGGACACCAAGGCCGCGTCATGAACGCGCCGTTCGCCGAGCGGCGCGCGCGCCTGGCCGCGGCCATGCTGCCCGGCGCCGTGGCGATCCTGTCGACCGCGCCGGAAGTGGCGCGCAACAGCGACGCCGACTACCCCTACCGGCACGACAGCTATTTCTACTACCTGACCGGTTTCACGGAACCGGACAGCGTGCTGGTGATGGTGGCGGCAACGGGCGACAAGCCGGCGCAATCGATCCTGTTCTGCCGCCAGAAAAACCTGGAGCGCGAGATCTGGGACGGCTTTCGCCATGGCCCGGACGGCGCCCGCGCCACGTTCGGCTTCGACAGCGCCTTTCCCATCGAAGACCTGGACCATGAAATGGGCCGCCTGCTGGCCGATGCGCCGGCCGCCTATTACGCGCTGGGCCACAGCGCCGCGCTCGACCTGCAGATGAAAACCTGGCTGGGCGCCGTGCGCCGCCAGGCCCGCACCGGGGTGACCGCGCCCGCCGTGGCGCACGACCTGTTCGTGCTGCTCGACGAAATGCGCCTGTTCAAGGACGACGCCGAGCAGCAGACCATGCAGCGCGCCGCGCTCATTTCCGGCCAGGCCCACCTGCGCGCCATGCGCGCGTCCAAACCCGGCATGTTCGAGTACGAGATCGAGGCCGAACTACTACACGAATTCCGCCGCAACGGCGCCCAGTTTCCGGCCTATACGCCCATCGTGGCGGCCGGCGCCAACGCCTGCATCCTGCACTACAACGCCAACAACGCGCACAGCCGCGATGGCGACCTGATCCTGATCGACGCCGGCTGCGAATTCGACAGCTACGCCGCCGACATCACCCGCACCTACCCCGTCAACGGCCGCTTCACCACGCCCCAGCGCCAGCTGTACGAACTGGTGCTGGCCGCGCAGGACGCGGCACTGGTGGCCGTCAGCCCGGGCAACCGCTACACCGACATCCACGACGCCGCCGTCAAGGTGCTGGCGCAAGGCATGCTCGACCTGGGCCTGCTGGACCGCTTCGAATACGGCACGGCCGACGACGTCATCGCCGACCGCGCGCACCTGCGCTTCTACATGCATGGCACCGGCCACTGGCTGGGACTGGACGTGCACGATGTGGGCGCCTACCGCGACGTGAACGCCGAAGGCAAGCCGTCGCGCGCGCTGCAGCCTGGCATGGTGCTGACGGTCGAACCGGGCATCTATGTGCGGCCGTCCGAGCACGTGCCGGAACAGTTCTGGAATATCGGCATCCGCATCGAAGACGACGTGCTGGTCACGCCCGATGGCTACCGGGTGCTGTCGGGCAGCGCGCCCAAACTGGCGGCCGATATCGAACGGGCGATGCGATGAGCGGCGTGGCCATCTGCGGCGCCGGACCGGTCGGCATGGCGCTGGCTTGCCTGCTGGCGCGGCGCGGCGTGGACAGCGCGCGCATCGCCCTGATCGACGCCCGGTCCATCGGCGTGGCGATGACGGATCCGCGCTCGATCGCCCTGTCCTACGGCAGCCGTTTGCTGCTGGAAGATATCGGCGCCTGGCCGCTGCCGGCCACCGCCATTCATCAGATTCACGTGTCGCGCCGAGGTTACCTGGGCCGCACGCTGATCGACAGCACCGAACAGGGCGTGCCGGCGCTGGGCTACGTGACGCGCTATGGCGACCTGGTGACGGCCTTGTCGGGCGCTTGCGAACGGGCCGGCGTGCAGGCGCTGCGGCCGGTGCGCGTGAGCGACAGCAGCGAGCACGCCGATGGCGTCACGCTCACGCTGGACGACGGCAGCCGGCTGGATACCTTGATCGCGGTGCAGGCCGAGGGCGGCGTGTTCGGCGCCCAGCCGGCGCGCGCCGTCACGCGCGATTATCGGCAGGTGGCGGTGATTGCGCGCGTGAGCGTCAGTGCTGCGCTGGCGCAGCGCGCCTTCGAGCGCTTCACCAGCGAAGGACCGCTGGCGCTGCTGCCGCAGGATGGCAGCGACGGCCAGCAATACGCGCTGGTGTGGTGCGTGCGGCCCGACACCGCGCAGCGCTTGCTGGCACTGGACGACGCCGCGTTTCTGGCGCAGCTGGGCGAGGCGTTCGGCACCCGGCTGGGCAGCTTCATCAAGACGGGCACGCGCTCGTCGTACCCGCTGGGCTTGAACAGCGGCGGCGAAGAGCTGTCGTCGACGGCGCGCACGGTCACCATCGGCAATGCCGCGCAGACGCTGCATCCGGTGGCGGGGCAAGGCTTGAACCTGGGTTTGCGCGACGCGGCGGTGCTGGCGCGGCTGCTGGCCAGGGATATCGGCCCGGACGGGGTGGCAGGTTTCAACGCCGCGCGCAAGAGCGACCGCGCCGCCATCGTCGGGCTGACCGACACGATGGCGCGGGTGTTCGCCGGCACGGGGCCGTTGCAGGCGCTGCTGGGGTTGTCGCTGGGGGTGATCGATGCGGTCAATCCGGCGCGGGGCTTGCTGGCCGATCTGATGATGTTCGGGCGGCGCTAGCGCACCTGAAGAAAAGTTAAAGCCATGTTCCTTTGAGCCGTCATGCCGCACATTGTGCGACCTGACTCCCCGCGAAAGCACTTGTCGCAAACGCACATCAACTGCAAAACCACTACCTTGTGAGCCGTCATGCCCGCGAAAGCGGGGACCCATAGAACCGCTGCTCATAGTCAGCATGGGTCCCCGCTTTCGCGGGGATGACGGTTTTGCAGATAGCGGTGAAAAGCAAGCCGTTCGTTTCTTACAACGCTTCCCACTCGCTGCTGCCTATCCGCGCCGGCGTCCGGCCCGGCACGCGCGCCCGTGCGCGCGCAGCCGCCGGTCTGGCCGCGGCCAGCCCCTCGACCTTGAACACGCTGACCACCTGCGCCAGCTTCTGCGCCTGATCCTGCATCGACTCGGACGCCGCGGCCGCCTCTTCCACCAGCGCCGAATTCTGCTGCGTCACCTGGTCCATCTGGATGATGGCCTGGTTGATCTGGCCGATCCCCGCATTCTGCTCTTCGCACGCCGAGGCGATCTCGCCGACGATGTCGGTCACCCGGCTGATGCTCTGCACGATATCGGTCATGGTCGCACCGGCCTGCGCCACCTGCGCGCTGCCGGCGTCGACCTGCACCACCGAGTCGTCGATCAGTCCCTTGATCTCCTTGGCCGCCTGCGCCGAGCGCTGCGCCAGACTGCGTACTTCGCTGGCCACCACGGCAAACCCGCGGCCCTGCTCGCCCGCGCGCGCCGCTTCCACAGCCGCATTGAGCGCCAGGATGTTGGTCTGGAACGCGATCCCGTCGATCACGCCGATGATGTCGACAATCTTGCGCGACGCCGAATTGATGCGCCCCATGGTCTCGACCACGTTGCCGATCACCGCGCCCCCGCGCGTGGCCACGTCCGACGCCGTGTTGGCCAGGGTGCTGGCCTGGCGCGCATTGTCGGCGTTCTGGCGCACCGTGGTGGTCAGCTCTTCCATCGATGCGGCCGTCTCTTCCAGCGAACTGGCCTGCTCTTCGGTGCGGCTGGACAGGTCCATGGTGCCGCTGGAAATCTGGGTCGAGGCCGACGCGATCGTGTCGGTCCCGCTGCGCACCTGGGTGACAATGCCGACCAGGCCGTCGCTCATGCCCTGCAGCGCCACCAGCAGCTGGCCGATCTCATCCGGCTTGCCCACCACGATGCGCCCGGTCAGGTCGCCCGCCGCCACCGCGCTGGCCACGTGCAAGGCTTGCGCGATCGACGCGGTGATGCCGCGAATCAGCGTCAGGCCCACCGCCAGCCCGGCCAGCACACCGGCCACCAGCAGCCCGATCGACAGCATGCGGGCCTGATCGTAGCGCACCACTGCTGCCGTGTAAGCTTTCTTGCCTTCTTCAAGCTGCAGGCCGATCAGCGCGCGCATGCCGTCGCGCACGGGCACGAAGCGTTGCTGCAACGGGCCGTGCATCAGGGCCGACGCCGCCGCCAGGTCGCCGCTGGCGAACGCCGCCATCACGGGCCTGATGCCGCCCTCGATCATTTCCTTGCGCCGCTCGATGAAGGTATTGGCCAGCGCCTTCTCTTCGGGGGTCAGGAAGGTGGCCATGTAGGTGGCCCAGACCTCGTCGATGCGCTTGCCGCGCGCGAGGTTATCGGCGATCACCGCCGGCAGCTCCTCGGGCTTGCCGCTCACGGCCAGCGCCATCAAGGTCTGGTTTTGCTGCACCAGGGTCAGCACTTCATTTAACTGTCCCGCCGCCACCAGCCGGTCTTCGTAGACCGTCTTGAGCGAGGCATTGGTGGTGCTCAGATTGACCAGGCCGACGAGGCCGACGACGACGGCGATCAGGCTTAGCAGACTGATCAGGAAGATCAGGCGCGCCTTGATGGAAAGAGAATTGAACATGGGATGAATGCCATACGGAAACATGGAAGGAATTCCGATGGTACTGGCGATGGCAGCGCAATCAAATATCGAGGTTGCAACTCTGCGGACTATCTTTACGGCGCGTGCAATTTTGCCACGTTATTGCACCAAAAAAAGGCGCCCACGTGGGTGTCCACGGTGGGCGCCTGGTGCGAAAAGAGCAAAGTTAGCTAGTCGACGGCCTTGACCATCGCTTCGATCACCTTCTTGGCGTCGCCGAACACCATCATGGTGTTGGCCTGATAGAACAGGTCGTTGTCCAGGCCGGCATAGCCGGACGCCATGGAGCGCTTGTTGACGATGATGCTCTTGGCCTTGTACGCCTCCAGGATCGGCATGCCGGCGATGGCCGACTTGGGATCCTTGGCGGCCGGGTTGACCACGTCGTTGGCGCCCAGCACCAGCACCACGTCGGTCTGGCCGAATTCGCCGTTGATGTCTTCCATCTCGAACACCTGGTCGTACGGCACTTCGGCCTCGGCCAGCAGCACGTTCATGTGGCCAGGCATGCGTCCCGCCACCGGGTGGATGGCATACTTGACGATCACGCCCTTGTGGGTCAGCTTTTCCACCAGTTCTTTCAGCGAATGCTGGGCGCGCGCCACGGCCAGGCCGTAGCCGGGCACGATGATCACCGTTTCCGCGTTGCTCATGATGAAGGCGGCGTCGTCGGCCGAACCCGACTTGACGGGACGCTGCTCCTGCGTGCCGGTGGCAGCGGCCGCCGGGTCGCCCCCGAAGCCGCCCAGGATCACGTTGAAGAACGAGCGGTTCATGGCCTTGCACATGATGTACGACAGGATCGCGCCGGACGAGCCGACCAGCGAACCGGCGATGATCAGCATGGAATTGTTCAGCGAGAAGCCGATGCCGGCCGCAGCCCAGCCCGAATAGCTGTTGAGCATCGAGACCACCACCGGCATGTCGGCGCCGCCGATCGGGATGATGATCAGCACGCCCAGAATGAAGGCCAGCACCGTCATGATGATGAACGGGGTCCAGGCCGGCTCGGCGCCGTCGGCGAAGCAAAACACCAGGCCCAGGGCGATGATGCCGACCGCCACGGCCAGGTTCAGCAGGTGCTGGCCGGGAAAGCTGACCGGCGCGCCCTGGAACAGACGGAACTTGTACTTGCCCGACAATTTACCGAAGGCGATCACGGAACCGGAGAACGTCACGGCGCCGACAAACGTACCGATGAACAGTTCCAGGCGGTTACCGAACGGCAGCGGCTGGCCCTGGGTGGAAATCAGGAACGCCCACGGCTCGGACACGGCGGCCACGGCGATGCAGACCGCGGCCAGGCCGATGAGCGAGTGCATGGCCGCCACCAGTTCCGGCATCTTGGTCATCTCGACCTTTTTGGCGGCGTAGGCACCGATGCCGCCGCCGACCACCACGCCCAGCGCCACCAGCCCGAAGCCCATGCTGCCGGTGGCCATCATGGTTTGCAGCTTGAAGATCAGCGCCACCGTGGTCAAGACGGCGATGCCCATGCCGACCATGCCGAAGGCATTGCCCATGCGCGCGTTGGACGGCGACGACAAGCCTTTCAGGGCCTGGATGAAGCACACCGATGCGACCAGATACAGCAATGCCACCATATTGAAGCTGATTGCGCTCATGCCTGCTCTCCCGCCGCGGTTGCGGTTGCGGCTGCGGCCGGCTCGGCGGCCTTGGGCGCCTTGGGCGCTTTTTTCTTGAACATTTCCAGCATGCGCTGGGTGACCAGGAAGCCGCCGAACACGTTGACGGCCGCCAGCGCCACCGCCAGGGTGCCGGCCACCTGCCCGACGATGCCCGTGGTCAGGCCCGCCGCCAGCATGGCGCCGACGATGATGATGGCGGAGATGGCATTGGTCACCGCCATCAGCGGCGTATGCAGCGCGGGCGTGACGGTCCACACCACGTGGTAACCCACGTAGATCGCCAGCACGAAAATGATCAGGTTGATGATGGTGTGACTGAATTCCATGACGCCTCCCTCGGTTTTTGAATTGGTTCGGTGACTGCAAGCGCGCCGGCGCCGCCAGCGGCTTGCGGTCGCCGGCTGCTTGCCGTCGATGGTTACTCTATTTGCGCAACACTTCGCCGCCGGCGCACACCAGCGTGGCCTTGAGGATCTCGTCTTCGCGGTCGATGACGAGTTGTTCATCCTTGTCGATGATCAGCTTGAGGAAGTCGAGCACGTTGCGCGCGTACAGGGCCGAGGCATCGGCCGGCACCAAGGTGGCCAGGTCCGGCTCGCCGATGATGTGCACGCCGTGCTTGGTGACGGTCTTGTTCAGTTCCGACAGGGGGCAGTTGCCGCCCTGCGACACGGCCAGGTCGACGATGACGGAACCGGGCTTCATGGCCTTGACGGTGTCTTCGGAAATCAGCACGGGCGCGGCGCGCCCGGGAATCAGCGCGGTGGTGATGATGATGTCGGCCAGCTTAGCCCGTTCATGAACCAGTTCGGCCTGGCGGCGCATCCAGTCCGGCGGCATCGAGCGGGCGTACCCGCCGCTGCCCTTGGCGATCTCTTTTTCTTCATCCGTCAGGTACGGCACGTCGATGAACTTGGCGCCCAGCGACTCGACCTGCTCCTTGACGGGCGGGCGCACGTCGGACGCCTCGATCACGGCGCCCAGGCGCTTGGCCGTGGCGATGGCCTGCAAACCGGCCACGCCCACGCCCATGATCAGCACGCGCGCGGCCTTGACGGTGCCGGCCGCCGTCATCAGCATGGGCATGAAGCGCCCGTAGGTATTGGCCGCCACCATGACCGCCTTGTCGCCGGCGATGTTGGCCTGCGACGAGAGCACGTCCATCGACTGGGCGCGCGTGATGCGCGGCACCGCCTCGAGGGCGAAGGCGCGCAGGCGCGCCGCGGCCATGGCGGCGATGTTGTCGGTGTCGAAGGGATTGAGCATGCCGATCAGCACGGCGTCGGGCGCCATCAGCGCGCGCTCCTGCTCGTTGGGGGCGCGCACCTTGAGCACCACCTCGCAGCCGAAGGCGTCGGCGGCCGAACCGATGGTCGCGCCGGCGGCCGCATAGGCCTCGTCAATTACGGAAGCGTTCACCCCGGCACCGGCCTGCACCACCACCTGATGCTTGGCGGCGAGCTTTTTAACGGTCTCGGGCGTTGCGGCTACACGTGTTTCGCCCGACCTGGTTTCCGCGGGAATGCCAATTCTCATGAACGCCTCCTAATTAATAATCTGATCAGATAGTACACGCAAAATTTCGAAAAGCACCATCGTTCGTTTTTTCTAGACGAGGTCCTCAAGTTTCAAACCGGTTCGCCCCGCACACCTAGCAGAATCGGCATGTTCCCTGCATAAAATCAAAGGTATCCGGAGACCGTGGGCCGCCGTTGCCGGGCCGATGGGCGCGGCGCGCGGCGCCAAGGTAGAATGGCGGCTCATTTTGAAGGACACACGCATGCCCAACATCTGGAAACCCTCCGTGACCGTCGCCGCCATCATCGAGCGCGATGGCCAGTTCCTGCTGATCGAAGAAGAGACCAGCGAGGGCGTGCGCCTGAACCAGCCGGCCGGTCACCTCGACCCGCACGAAACGCTGGAGCAGGCGGTGGTGCGCGAAGTGATGGAAGAGACGGCGCACGACTTCGTGCCCGAGGCGCTGGTGGGCATGTATATGTCGCGCTACTGCTCCAAGCGGCGCGGCACCGACGTGACCTACCTGCGCTTCACCTTTTGCGGCAAGGTCGGCGCCAGCTATAACATCCCGCTTGACCATGGCATCCTGCGCACCTTGTGGATGACGCGCGACGAAATGGCCGCCTGCCAGGAGCGCCACCGCAGCCCGTTGATGCTGCAATGCGTGGACGATTATTTGGCCGGCAAGCGCGCGCCGCTGGAACTGCTGCATACCCACTCGTCGGTGTTCGAGGGTGGGCTGACATTGAAGACGGATGTAACGTGATGAGCACGAACGTATGAGCGTGAAGAAAAAAGTAGTCATCGGCATGTCGGGCGGGGTCGATTCGTCGGTGGCCGCCTGGATGCTCAAGGAACAGGGCTACGAAGTGATCGGCCTGTTCATGAAGAACTGGGAGGACGACGACGATTCCGAGTTCTGCTCGTCGCGCCAGGACTGGATCGACGCGGCCAGCGTGGCCGACGTGGTGGGCGTGGATATCGAAGCGGTCAACTTCGCCGCCGAATACAAGGACCGCGTGTTCGCCGAGTTCCTGCGCGAGTACCAGGCGGGACGCACGCCCAATCCGGACGTGCTGTGCAACGCCGAGATCAAGTTCAAGGCGTTTCTGGACCACGCCATGCTGCTCGGCGCCGACCTGATCGCCACCGGCCACTATGCGCGCGTGCGCCAGCAAGGTCAGAACTTCGAGCTGCTCAAAGCCTTCGACGCCAGCAAGGACCAGAGCTACTTCCTGCACCGCTTGAACCAGGCGCAGTTGTCCAAGACGCTGTTCCCGCTGGGCGAGATCCCGAAGACCGAAGTGCGCCAGATCGCCGAGAAGCTGGCCTTGCCGAATGCGGCCAAGAAGGATTCGACTGGCATCTGTTTCATCGGCGAGCGGCCGTTCCGCGATTTTTTGAATCGCTACCTGTCGTACAAGCCGGGGCCGATGAAGACCGACGACGGCACCGTGGTGGGCGAGCACGTGGGGCTGTCGTTCTACACGCTGGGCCAGCGCAAGGGCATCGGCGTGGGCGGCATGAAGAAGTATAAAAAGGATGACGGCTCCAGCGACGCCTGGTACGTGGCGCGCAAGGATATCGAGACCAACACGCTGTATATCGTGCAGGGCCACGACCATCCGTGGCTGCTGTCGGGCGCGCTGCGCGCCGATCAGGCCAGCTGGGTGGCGGGCGCGGCGCCCGACGCGCGCGCGCTGTCGGCCAAGACGCGTTACCGCCAGGCCGATGTGGCTTGCACGGTCGATCCGGATGGCTTGTCCGAGTTCGGTTTGCAGTTCACCGACGCCCAGTGGGCGGTCACGCCGGGGCAGTCTGCGGTGCTGTACGACGGCGATATCTGTCTGGGTGGCGGGATTATCGCCAGTTGATCGATTTGGGCAGGTCTGACCGGTGTATCCAGCTTAACCTCACCCAATCAGCCAGTTAACGTCATCCCCGCGCACGCG
>CALRYE020000024.1:0-54080 GCA_943372275.1 Janthinobacterium lividum | reverse complement strand
CTGCACCAGGCACTGGCCGGCGCGCCGCTGGACTTCTTTACGCTGTTCTCCTCGGTCGCCTCGCTGGTGATCTCCATGGGACAGGGTAACTACGCAGCCGCCAACACCTTCCTGGATGTGCTGGCGCACCGGCGCCGCGCCGACGGCCTGCCGGCCACCAGCATCAACTGGGGACCGTGGGGCGACGTCGGCATGGCCACCCAGCTCGACCTGCTGGCGCACTTCCACCATCGCGGTTTCTACCCGATGACGGCCGAACAGGGCTGCCAGGCACTGGGCTCGCTGATGAGCGAACGCATCACGCAGGCCGTGGTGCTGGGCGCCAAATGGTCGGTGGTGGGCGACACCAGCCCGCTGGGCATCGCCGCCCCCATGCTGGAACACCTGATCGCCGAGGAGCGCGCCCAGGATGCCGGCGGCGGCTGCGACGACGGCGCCGCCAAGGCCGACGTGCTGGCACTGATCGCCGCCTGCGACGACGACGCCGCCGTGGTCGACATCGTCGCGGCCCACGTGCGCGCACTGGCGTGCCGGGTGCTGCGCATCGACGGCGCCGCGCTCACGGCCGACATGAACATCAGCCAGCAAGGCCTGGATTCGATGATGGCGATCGAACTGAAAAACCGGCTGGAACAATCGCTCAAGATCGGCGTGGCCATCGTCGACCTGTTACGCGGGGTCAGTCCCAACGACATCGCCGCACTGCTGCTGCCGCAGCTGCGCGCCAGTCGCGTGGTGGTGCATGACGCCGCCGTCGCCGACATCATCGCCAACCTGGACGCCCTCAGCCCCGCCGAGCGCGCCGCCCTGCTGAACGACCTTACCAACCAGGAGTCATCGAAATGAGCAGCATCGTATCGAAATTAGGCGAATTGAGCGCCACGCAGCGCGACGCCGTCAAGCGCGCGCTGATGGCCGAAGCGGCCGCCGTCGGCGGCCAGGGCCTGCGCCGCGCGCCATGCGGGCGCGCCGCCCTGTCGCCGCCGCAAACCCGGCTCTGGCTGATGGCCCAGATGGACGGCGCCAACAGCGCCTATAACATCCCCGGTGTGTTCCACCTGGAAGGGGCGCTCGACCTGGCCGCGCTGCACGGCGCGCTGGCGACACTGCAGCAGCGCCACGAGATCCTGCGCACGCGTTTTGAGACCGACGGCAACGACGTACCGTTCCAGGTGATCGATGCCAGCGGCGTGCTCGATATCGCCGCCCTTGATGCAGATGCGGAAGCGGATGCTGCCGCCGCAGGCGCCGAGCCGGTAACGCTGGAACAGCGCATCCGCGCCGTGCTGCTGCAGCCGTTCGATCTGCAAAGCGGACCGGCGTGGCGCGCACGCGTGCTGGCCGACGGCCGCAACGCGCATGTTCTGGTGTTGAGCTTTCACCACATCGTGTTCGACGGCTGGTCGCTGGGCGTGTTCGCCCGCGAACTGTTCGCCCTGTACGACGCCGGCACTGCCGAACAAGCCGACCTGCTGGCGCCGGCCGCGCACCAGTACAGCGACTACGTGAACTGGCGCGGGCGCGCCGGCCAGGCCGCGCGCCAGGATGTCGAGGCCGTGTTCTGGCGCAGCGCGCTGGCCGCGCCGCCCGCACCGCTTGAGCTGCCGTGCGACTACGCCCGGCCGCAGTCGCCCAGCTACCGCGGCGCCATTCACAAGCTGGTGCTGCCGCGCGCCCTCTCGGACGGCATCGTGGCGCTGGCCGCCGGCGCCGGCGCCACGCCCTACGCCGCATTCCTGACCTTGTTCAAGGTACTGCTGCTGCGCCACACCGGTCAGCAAGACCTGATCGTGGGCACGCCGGTCAGCGGTCGCCAGCATCCCGATCTGGCGCCGCTGGTCGGGGTATTCGTCAATACGCTGCCAATCCGCACGGTGCTGCGCCCCGAGCTGGGCTTTGTCGACCTGCTGGAGTCGGTCAAGCACGCCAGCCTGGACGCTTTCGCCCACCAGGACCTGCCGTTCGACGCCATCATCGAGGCGGTCAATCCGCCCCGCACGGCCGGCGTGCACCCGATCTTCCAGGTGCTCTATACCTACCAGAACGCGCTGCTGCCGATGCGCGCGGGCGAGCTGACGGTCAGCTATGTCGACGTTGACTGCGGCACCGCCAAGTTCGACCTGTCGCTGGACGTGTATCACAGCGATCAGGGCGCCAACTGCATCTTTGAATACAGTACCGACCTGTTCGACGCGTCGCGCATCGGCGCGCTGGCCGAACGCTTCGCCCAGCTGGCCCGCTCGGTGCTGGCAGAGCCTACCCGCAGCCTGGCCACGCTGCCCCTGATGGACGAGCGCGAGCTGGTCGCCGTGCGCGCCGCCAGCGTGGGCGAATGCGTGGATGCCCCGTGCGGCGACGTGGTGGCGCTGTTCGCCCGCCGCGCCGCCGAGTCGCCGCGCGTCAGCGCCGTCATTGACGGCGACGTGCGCTTAAGCTACGCCGAACTCGATGCGCGCGCCAACCGCATCGCCCATGCGCTGATCGCCCGCGGCGTACAGCGCGGCGACGTGGTCGGCATATGCCTTGAGCGCAGCGCCGAACTGGTCGCCTGCGTAGTCGGCGTGCTCAAGGCCGGCGCCGCGTTCGTGGCGCTCGACCCGACCCTGCCATCGGCACGCCTGGCGCTGATCGCCAGCGACGCCGCCCTGGCGTGCGTGATCGACAGCGCGCGTGTGGCCGGACCGCAGGCGCGCGCCCGCCTGACCCTGGACGACGACGGCGCCGACCAGGCCAGCCTGGCCGCCTCGCCCGCCACCGCCCCCAGCGTGAGCTTGACCTTGACGCCGCACGACGGCGCCTATGTGGTCTACACCTCCGGCACCACCGGCCAGCCCAAGGGCGTGCTGGTCAGCCACGGCAACTGGGTCAATGCCTACGTGGGCTGGCAGCGCCACTACCGGCTCGACCTGCTGCAGGTGCACCTGCAGATGGCCAGCTTCCCGTTCGACGTGTTCTGCGGCGACCTGGTGCGCGCGCTCGGCTCGGGCAAGACACTGCTGCTGTGTCCACAGCCGTTGCTGGGCGCGCCGGCCCGGCTGGATGCGCTGATGCGCGCGCACGGCGTCGACTGCGCCGAGTTCGTGCCGGCCACCTTCCGCGCGCTGGCGGAATACCTGGTGACCGAACGCCTGCGCCTGGACGGCGTGCGCGTGCTGGTGGTGGCGTCCGACACCTGGTATGCCGGCGAATACCGCCGCTACCGCGCGCTGCTGGACGCCGATGCGCGCCTGATCAATTCCTATGGCATGGCCGAGGCCAGCATCGACAGCACGCTGTTCGAAGGGGCGCTGGCCGGCCGCGGCGACGGCGCTCTGGTGCCGATCGGGCGCCCCTTCCCCAACGTGTCCGTGTGGGTGCTGGACGCCAACCTGCAACTGCTGCCGCCGGGCGTACCCGGTGAGCTGTGTATCGGCGGCGCCGGCGTGGCGCAAGGTTATCTGAACCGCGACGCCCTGACGGCCGAGAAGTTCGTGGCCGACCCGTTCAGCGATCTGGCCGATGCGCGTCTGTACCGCAGCGGCGACGTGGGCCGCATTGGCGCCGACGGCGCCATCGAGCTGCTGGGCCGGCGCGACAGCCAGGTCAAGCTGCGCGGCATGCGCATCGAACTGGGCGAGATCGACATGGCGCTGCGCGGCGTGGACGGCGTGGACGATTGCGCCGCCGCCGTGCGCGCCACGGCCGAAGGCGGCGAAGGCTGCATCGTCGCTTATCTGGTCGGCGCCACCCTGCCCGACGCCGCCGCCATCGATGCCCAGCTGCGCACGCAGCTGCCGGCCTACATGCTGCCGGCGCGCTATGTGACGCTGGACGCCTTGCCGCTGTCGGCCAACGGCAAGGTCGACCGGGCGCGCCTGCCCGCGCCAGGCGCCGACGGCGCCGGCACCGCCCACGGTTTCGTTTCGCCGCGCACCCTCGACGAAGAAATCCTGGCCACCATCTGGATCCAGATGTTCGGCGTGGCCCGCGTGGGCGTGCACGACAGCTTCTTCGGCCTTGGCGGGCACTCGCTGCTGGCGTTCCAGCTGGTGGCGCGCGTGCGCGACGCGTTCCAGGTCGACCTGCCGTTGCAGCAGCTGTTCATCAACCCCACCATTGCCGGTCTGGCGCGCGCCATCAGCACGCTGCGCGGCACCAGCGCCGCCTACGACGCCACCGTCAACGCACTGCCCGTGGTGGTGTGCGATCCGGCGTCGCGCCATCTGCCGTTCGCGCTGACCGAAGTGCAGCAAGCCTATTGGCTGGGCCGCAACGAGGTCTTCGAGTTCGGCAACGTCACCACCCACAGCTACGATGAAATGGGTACGGTTAATATCGACCCGGCGCGCTTCGAACGGGCCTGGAACAAGGTGGTGGCGCGCCACGACATGCTACGCGCCGAGATTCTGCACGACGGCACCCAGCGCATCCTCGAGTCGGTGCCGAACTACGCCATCGACGTGCTGGACCTGCGCCACGCCACGCCCGAGCAGGTCGACGCCGGCATCGACACCGTGCGCGCGCAGATGTCGCACCAGATGCTGGACGTGCACCGCTGGCCCGTGTTCGACGTGCGCGTCACACTCCTGCCCGGCGCCGACGCGCGCATCCACTTCAGCAACGACGCCTTGATCTTCGACGTCTGGAGCTTCGTCATCATCATCGAAGACCTGGTCAAGTTCTACCTGGACGAAGCGGTCCAGTTGCCGCTGCTGACGCTGTCGTTCCGCGACTACGTGATTGCCGAGGACAAGATCCGCACCACCGAGCGCTATCGCCGCTCGCTGGCCTACTGGCGCGACCGCGTCAGCGCCTTGCCCGCAGCGCCCGACCTGCCCATGGCGATGGACCCGACCCTGCTGGCCAAGCCGCGCTTCACCCGGCTGCACGAAACGTTCGACCGCGCCACCTGGACGCGCCTGAAGCAGCGCGCCGTGCGCAATGGCCTGACCACCACCGGCCTGATGCTGGCGGCCTACGCCGAGGTGCTGGCGCGCTACAGCGCCGATCCGGCCTTTTCGCTCAACCTGACCTTCCTGAACCGCCATCCGATGCACCCGCAAGTCAACGACATCGTCGGCGAATTTACTTCGCTCACGCTGCTGAGCGTAGACCTGACCGAAGGGGCCACCTTCGCCGAGCGCGCCCGGCGCGTGCAGGCCGACCTGTGGAACGATCTGGAACACCACGACATCAGCGGCGTGCAGGTGCTGCGCGACCTGACCCGTGCCCATGGCGGCGCCACGCGCGCCAAGATGCCGGTGGTGTTTACCAGCGCGCTGGTGGTGCCGATCCCGACCCGCAAGAGCGCCTTCCCGATCACGCCGATCTACCGCGATGGCGTGACCCAGACCTCGCAAGTATGGCTGGACTGCGGCGTGTGGGAAGACGACCACGTTTTGCTGTGCAACTGGGACGTGGTGCTGGAACTGTATCCGGCCGGGTTGATCGAGGAGATGTTCGCCGCCTACTGCGCGCTGACGCGCCGCCTGGCCGACGACGACGCCGCCTGGGACCGGCCGCTGGCCGATCTGGGTGCGCCGCCGCCAGCGCTAGCCGACGCCAGCCATGCTGCGCTGCTTAAATCCGCGCCGGCCAACCCGGCCTTCCCCGCCACGGCGCTGTGCCCGGCCACGCTGGACACCCTGTTCACGGCGCGCCTGACCCAGCAGCCGGAGGCGCTCGCCGTGGCCGCGCCCGGCGTGCGACTGACCTATGCGGCATTGGCCGCGCACGCGGCCTGGGTGCGCCAGCAGATGATGGACTCCGACGTGCGCCAGAACGAACTGGTGGCGGTGATCATGCACAAGGGCTGGGAACAGGTGGCCGCCACCCTGGGCATCATGAACAGCGGCGCGGCCTACATGCCGGTCGATCCGGCCTTGCCGCAAGCGCGCATCGCCGAACTGCTGGCCGACGGCCGCGTGGCCACGCTGGTCACCACGCCCGATCTGGCCGGCAGCCTGGAGCCGCTGCTGGCGGCCTGCGCCGGCGCCGCCGCCCGAGTGGTGATCCTCGACGCCGGCTGCACGGCGCCGGCCGCGCTGCTGGAACCGAGCCTGGCGCGCGCGGACGGCATCGCCTACGTGATCTTCACGTCCGGCTCGACCGGCAAACCCAAGGGCGTGGTGATCGACCACCGGGGCGCGGTCAATACCATCGACGACGTCAACACCACCCTGGCCATCGATGCCGACGACCGCATCCTGTCGGTGTCCTCGCTCAGTTTCGACCTGTCGGTGTACGACTACTTCGGCGCGCTGGCCGCCGGCGCCGCGCTGATCCTGCCGGCCAATGAACGGCGCCTCGATCCGTCGCACTGGCAGCAGCTGGTCGACGAGCACCAGGTCACGGTCTGGAACTCGGTGCCGGCGCTGTGCGCACTGCTGGTCGATTACTGCGAGCGCGCAGCGCTGCCGGCGCCGTCGCTGCGCCACGTCATGCTCAGCGGCGACTGGATCGCCGTCAACCTGCCGGGCCGCATCGGCCGGATATTCCCGCAGGCCCGCGTGCGCAGTCTGGGCGGCGCCACCGAGGCATCGATCTGGTCGGTGTGGTATCCGATCGAGGCGGTCGACCCGGCCTGGACCAGCATTCCGTACGGCCGCGCCATGCGCGAGCAATCGATCCACGTGCTCGATCACCGCATGGAGCCGGCGCCGGCCTGGGTCACCGGTGCACTGTACCTGGGCGGCATCGGCCTGGCGCTGGGCTACTGGGACAGCCCGGAACTGACCGACGCGGCCTTCGTGACCCATCCGCGCACCGGCGAGCGGCTGTACCGCACCGGCGACCTGGGGCGCCGTCTGGCCGACGGCAACATCGAGTTCCTGGGACGCGTGGACCAGCAGGTCAAGGTGCAGGGCTTCCGCATCGAACTGGGCGAGATCGAGGCGGCACTGCTGCAGCATCCGGCCGTGCGCGCCGCGGTGGTGGTGTGCCACGGCGAGCGCCATGCCGAAAAACGCCTGGGGGCATTCTACTGCCTGCACCCCGGCGCCACGCTGGAGGCGGCGGCGCTACGCGGTTTCCTGCTCGAGCGCCTGCCGGCGTACATGGTGCCGCATGCGCTGCGCCAGCTGGAGCAGCTGCCGCTCAGTTCCAACGGCAAGGTCGACCGGCGCCTGCTGCCGGCGCTGGAGGCGGCGCCCGTGGCGCTGCGCGAGCAGGTCGCCCCGCGCGACGCCATGGAACACGCCGTGGCCGGCTTGTGGTGCGCGCTGCTGGAACTGGAGTCGGTCGGCGTGACCGAGGACTTCTTCCAGGCCGGCGGCGACTCGCTGTTCGCCATCAAGATGGTGCTGGCGCTGCGCCAGGCCTTCGGCTGCGACGTCACCCTCAAGCACGTGTTCCAGCATCCGACGGTGGCAGCGCAGGCCCAGCTGATCGGCGCCCTGCAGGCCGCAGCGGAACACGGTTCGGCGCCGGCACCGGCGGCGCTGACGACGCCCTTGACCAACGCTGTGGCGGCCTAGCCCGCCGCTCCTCATGGCGGGGCGCGTGCCCGACCGCACGCACCCCGCCCCCTCATTCGTATTCGACCAGGACAACAGCATGATGATCGATCTTCCGGCCCCAGTGGCCACTCCGCCGGCGGCGCTGGCCGCCTTGCTGGCCGCATCCCCGGCCTCTTCCTCCGCTTCACCGGCGGCAGCCACCGGCCCGGTGCTGGCGCGCCTGTCCGCCATCCACAAGACCTACCAGCAGGGTGCGCTGACGGTGGCGGCGCTGCGCGGCGTCGACCTGACCATCGCCGAGCGCGAGATGCTTGCCATCTGCGGCCCGTCCGGCAGCGGCAAGTCGACCCTGCTGAACCTGATCGGCATGCTCGACGAGCCCACCAGCGGCGAAGTCATGCTGGCCGGGCAGGACGTCCTGCGCCTCTCGCGCGACGCCAAGGCCGACCTGCGCAGCGCCGCCATCGGCTTCATTTTCCAGAACTTTAACCTGATTCCGGTGCTCTCGGCGCTGGAAAACGTGATGCTGCCGCTGCGCCTGCGCGGCAAGGTCGACGCCGAGGCCACCCAGCGCGCCCGCGCCCTGCTCGAACGGGTCGGCCTGGCCGACCAGATGCAGGCCTACCCGGACCGCATGAGCGGCGGGCAGCGCCAGCGCGTGGCCATCGCGCGCGCCCTGGTGACGCGCCCGCGCCTGGTGGTGGCCGACGAGCCTACCGCCAACCTCGACACCGATACCAGCATGGTGGTCATCGAGCTGATCTCGTCGCTGCGGCGCGACTTCAACACCACGTTCGTGTTTTCCACCCATGACAGCCGCATCCTCGGCCACATGGACCGCACCGTGCACCTGCGCGACGGCCGTATCGCCACCGGAGACCTGTAACATGAATATGCTTTTACTCGCCCTGCGCAACGTCATGCGCAACCGCCACCGCAGCCTGGCCACCATCCTGGCGATCGCCGCCGGTCTGACCGCCATCAACCTGTTCGCCGGCTACATCGCCAACGTCTACGGCAGCCTGCAGATTCAGGCCGTCGCCGGCGAGCGCCTGGGCCACCTGACGGTCTTCAAGCGCGGCATGCTACTGGAAGGCAAGCTGCATCCCAAGCGCTACATGTTCAACGCCGACGAAGCGGCGCGGGTGCGCGCCATCGTCGCCGACAGCGGCGGCGTACAGCTGGTGTCGCCGCGCCTGAGTATCAGCGGCATGGCCTCGAACGGCAATGCCTCGACCATCTTTATCGGCGAGGGCATCGTCGCCAGCGACGCCAAGCTCCTGCGCGGCGGCCTGGCCGAAGGGGCCGGCGGCAAGCTCGATCCGGCCCAGAAGTACGGCGTGGCGGTATCGGCCGACCTGGCCAAGCTGCTCGACTACAAAATCGGCAGCACCGTCACCCTGATGACCTCGACCATCGATGGCCAGGCCAATGCCATGGACGCCCAGATCATCGACGTTTTCAATACCGGTAACGTCAACACCAACGACAAGTACCTGGTGCTGCCGCTGGGCCTGACCCAGACCTTGCAGGACACCGAAGGCGTGGAGCGCTTCGTGGTGCTGCTCGACGACGTCGCCCAGACGCTGCCCAAGCGCGACGCCCTTGCCGCCGCGCTCAAGGCGGGTGGCTTCGACGTGGAGATCAAGACCTGGAAAGAGCTGTCGAGTTTTTACACGCAGGTGCGCGGCCTGTTCGACATGATCTTCGCCTTTATCGCGGCGATCGTGTTCGTCATCGCCGCCATGAGCATCGCCAACACCATCTCGATGACCGTGATCGAACGCACCCGCGAGGTCGGCACCCTGCGCGCATTGGGCCTGCGCACGCTGGGTGTGATCCGCCTGTTCGCGCTCGAAGCGGGCTGGCTGGCGCTGTGCGGCATCGGCCTGGGCTTGGTGCTCACGCTGCTGCTGGCCGCCCTGGTCAACGGCGCCGGCATCTCGTACGTGCCACCCAACTCGTCCTATGCGGTCGACCTGCTGGTCGACCTGGACTGGGGCCGCATCGCCGGCGTGGCCGCCGTGGTGCTGGTGCTGGCGCTGCTGGCGGCACTGCTGCCGTCGCTCAAAGCGGCCCGCCGCGGCATCGTCGATGCCCTGGCCTTCGCCTGATCACCTCTTACTTCGAACGGACCGACACCATGCACACCCTGCTTCCCCTGATTCTGGCCGCCGCCCTGCTGGCGCCCGTGCGCCCCACCCACGCGGCCGAACCGATGAGCGCGCAGCAGCTGCTCGAAGCCACCGACCGCAGCCGCGGCGGCGGCGTGGCCGGCATCACCTGGGACCTGACCATCACCGCGACCGACCCCGACGCCGGCGAAAACGTGCGCAAGATGCACGTCAAGGCCGACGGCGACAACAGCGTGGCCGAGACGTTCTACCCGGCCCGTTCGGCCGGCGGCCGTCTGCTGCAACTGGGCCGTAACATGTGGTACGGCCGCCCCGACATCCAGAAGCCCGTCTCGATCTCGAGCCGGCAAAAGATGATGGGGCCGGCCGCCAACGGCGACATCGCCTCGACCAACTACGTCAAGGAGTACGACGCCACCATGCTGCCCGAGCAGCAGCTCGACGGCGAGGCGGTCTACGTGCTTAACCTGGTCGGCAAGAACAAGTGGGTGACCTACGACCGCATCGTGTATTACATCTCGCGCGCACGCATGGTGCCGGTCAAGGCCGACTTCTATACCGTCTCGGGCAAGCTGTTCAAGTCGGCCTTGTTCGAGACCGCCAACAGCATCGAACGCGACGGGCGCAAGCAGGCGTTCGTGAGCCGCATGGTGATCCGCGACGCCATCGTCAACGGCAACGTCTCGGTGCTGGAATACTCGGCCGTCAAGGTCGGGGCCATTCCGCGCGACGAGCTGACGCTCGCGGCGTTGACGCGCTGATGGCTACGCCACGGCGCGCGGCGCTGGCACTGGCGCTGGCATCGGTAATGGGCGCGCTGCCGGCCGCCGCCGGCCAATCCGACGCCGCCGCCACCAATGCTGCCGATGTCGCCGACGCCAATGCCGCCGCGCCGCCGCGTGCCGGCCGCGCCGCGGCGAGCTACACGGCGTTCACCCAGACCTTGCTCTACGCCAGCGCGCTGACGCCGGCCGACAGCCGCTTCAACCCGGACAATGGGCTGGCGCGCCTGGCCCGGCGTCAGCTCGACGCCGAACTGCGCGTGAACCTGAACGCCAAGCTGGGCGAGTGCAGCGCCTCGGCCAAGCTGCGCGCCCAATACAACCGCCGCCTCGGCGAGCGCGGCGGCCTGCCGGGCGCGGCGCCACTGGCCGACGGCGCGCACGCCACCTTTCTCAACGAGGGTGGATTGCGCTGCCGCCTGGGCGACCAGGTCGAATTCGGCGTCGGCCGGCTGGTGACGCAGTGGGGCAGCGCCTACTTCCTCTCGCCCAGCAATCCGTTTTTCACCGAGACCGGCAAGACCAATCCGATCCAGGAATTGTATGGCAAGGATATGTGGCAGCTGCAGTGGTTTCCCGCACCGGGGCTGACGCTGGCCGCGCTGCGCAACTACCGCCATGGCCGGCTGGAGGCCGACCCGTCCGGTTTTTCCCCCACCACGGCCCTCAAGCTGGACTGGATCGGCGACGACGCCAGCGCCGGCCTGATCGTCTCGCGCCGCGACAACGGCGTGCGCCGGCTCGGGCTGTACGGCACGCTGCCCCTGTCGAAGGCGGCGCTGGCCTATGTCGACCTGTCGGCCGGGCGCGGCAACGCCGGCTGGTTTATCGACAGTGGGGCGCCGGGCGGCGGCGCGCGTTTCGCCCAGAGCAAACTGCACGATCGCAGCCTGTCGTACTCCATCCTGGGCGGGGCCAGCTACACGGTCGAATCGGGCTGGACGGCAACGCTTGAATGGCTTCATGGCAATGAAGGCTACGACGCGGGCGCGCGCCGCGCGTACGACGACGCCGGCACCGTCGCGGCGCAGGCCTTGCGCCTTCAGGACGGCGGCAGCGCCGCCGCAGCGCAGACGCTGGGCCGGGCGCTCGCGCCCAACCTCCCGTACATGAGCCGCAACTACCTGTTCGTGCAACTGTTGCGCACCGAATGGATGGACAAGGGCGACGTCGCGCTGCGCGCCGTCAAGCCGCTGGGCAGCGGCCGCGGCGCCAGCGTGTCCGGCTCGCTGACCTATTACCTGAGCAATCATCACCAGCTGTTCGTCGTGGCCAGCCGCAACTTCGGCGGCGACCGCTCCGACTTCGGCCGGCTGGTCACATCGACGGTGCAAACCGGCATCCGCAGCACTTTTTGAACAGGAATTCTTATGATTAACAACGTCGCTCCGGCCATCAGCACCGGCCACCGCCCCGCCGCGCTCCTTGGCGCCGCACCACTCCCGCCGGCCAGCGTGCACAACGCGTATTTGCACCGTTACGCCAGCGCCGATGCGCGCCGCGTGCGCACGCGCCTGTATCTGTTCGCCTACGCGGGCGGCAGCGCCGCCGTGTTCCGCCAGTGGCAAGCGTATTTCGACGACAGCTACGAGCTGGTGGGCATCCAGCTGCCGGGGCGCGGCAGCCGCATGCTGGAACCTGCCGAAACCGATCACCGGGTACTGGTGCGCGACATCGCCGACGCCCTGATGGCCGAACAGCACCCAGCCAGCCTGGCCTTTTACGGCCACAGCATGGGGGCGTTGCTGGCCCACCACGTGGCGATCGAACTGCTGCAACGGGGCGCCAGCCAACCCGACTGCCTGTTCGTGTCCGGCTGCAAGGCGCCGCACCTGGCGCGTGCCCCGCGCCGTATCGCCGTCATGAGCGACGCCGATTTCATCGACGAATTGCGCCGTCTCGACGGCACCCCGGCGGCGCTGCTCGACAACGCCGAGCTGATGCAGTTGCTGCTGCCGACGATCAAGGCGGACTTTACCCTGCTCGACAACTGGTACGAGGCGCTGGCGCCGTCGCCGCGCGCCGAGCTGGCCCTGCCCATCGTGGCGATGAGCGGGCGGCGCGACGTGCACTGTTCGCGCGAAGAAATTGGCGCCTGGCAAGAGCACACGCACGGCACGATTGAAACGCTGGAATACAGCGGCGGTCATTTCTTCCTGCAAAGCCAGGAAGCCAAGCTGGTGGGCGACATCCGCGCCCGCCTGGACATGCTGCGCCGCGGGGCCTGACCCGGGCCGCACCGACGTACCCAGGCGCTGTCACCGTTAAGTGTGGAATGCGAACGCGTGCCCTCCGGCCGCTCCCGCAAACCCACACTTAACGGTGACAGAGCTTTTATCCAAGCCATCACATTTCAAGGATTCACTGTGGACAATTTGAAACACCTCATTCTCGGCTCCGGCGTGCTCGGCCTCGAAGTCGCCGCCTGCCTCGAGCAGCGCGGCATCACTCCGCTGATGCTCAGCCGCAGCGGACACCAGGCTGGCAAGTGGCCCACCGTTGCCTGCGACGCCAGCGATCCGGCCCAGCTGGCCACCCAGCTGGACGGCCCGACCGTGCTGTACGTGTGCGCGGCGCCCGCCTACTGGCACTGGCAGACGCAGTTTCCCGCGCTGGCCGAGGGTATCGCCGCGGCGGTGGCCGGCAAGCAGGTCCGCATCGTGCTGGCAGACAACGTGTACGGCTACGGTCAGTGCGACCGCGACACGTTCAACGAAGTCAGCCCCAGCCAACCGTGCAGCCGCAAGGGCCGCATACGCCAGCAGGTGGCCGAGCGCTTGATGCAGCTCGATGGCCAGGGCCTGGTGCGGGTGGCGGTGGTGCGCGCTGCCACCTTCTTCGGCCCCGGCGTGGAACAGTCCAGCGTCGGCAAAAGCGTGTTCGCCAGCGCCCTCAGCGGCAAGCCGACTTATATCATCGGCGACCCGAATACCACCCATGCGTTCACCTATGTGCCGGATTTTGCCGCCGCCATGGTGCGGGTGGGCGCCGACGACAGCGCATTTGGCCGTCACTGGCACGCGCCGTCGCACAGCGGCGCATCGATGGCGCAGTTTCTCGATCAGGTTGCCGCGCACGGCGGCCAGCCCGTCAAGCTGCGCACGGCCGGTCCCCTGATGATGCGCATGCTGGGCGTGTTCAATCCGGGCATGCGCGAACTGATCGAAATGCTGTATTTGCACAACAAGCCGTGGGCATTTTCCAGCGAACTGACCGAGCGCACGTTGAAGATCGCCCGGACGCCGCTCGCGGCCGCGATTGCGCACACGGCGCAGTCGGTGTTGCCGCAACTGCCGGCTCGCGCCGCACAGGCGGGCTGAGGCCGGGCCTGTTGAATCTCTTGCCATGCATCGTGTTGCGCGTTGCGCAGCACGATGCGGCCCCGCCACGTTGAAACCGGACGCGACCATGGGTAGGCGCACGAGGCAGGCGCACGACGTAGGCGTACAGGTGGACGCACAGTGGCCGCCTTGCTATGCAGCGCACACACGCCCAAGTTTTGCGTGCATGGTGTGAAAAGCGATAGTGCAGGAGGCGATCATGGCGAGGCAGTTTCCCAGCCAGGCTATGTCACTGCACACGGGGAGTTGCTGCGGGCCGACATCGCCCGTGGTGTTACGCCGACGCCAGCTGCTCGATCATACCGAGCCGGGTGGCACGGTTAATCGCGTGGCGGGTGGAATATACGTTGAACTTACGGGCTGCATTTTTAAGATGGAAATACACCGTGTGGTGGGAGATGCTCAAAATCATCGCCGTTTCCTTGCTGGTCTTGCCGTTCGCACTCCAGTACAGACAGGCCTGTTCACGCTCGGTGAGGCTGGGCGGCGGCTGGCTGTTCTCCTGGTTCCACAAATTGCGGACGGCCTCGTGCAAATACGAGCCAAGCAACATCAGATCGGCACGCATTCCGGTTGACAAGCCATGGCCGCAGGCGGCCTGGCGATAGAAGTCCACCCGGCTGGCGGCCAGCGCATCGCGCGCGGTAACGCTGATGCCCTCGCGGACACCATGCGCGCCCAGCGCTACGTACGGCTGGCACCTTGCGACGCTGCACAGGTGCTCGGTGTTCCACGCCAGCGGCAGACCGGAGCGCGCAATATGGCGATTGACAAAGTCGTCCTCGCCCTTGACCTTGGCGCCGAACAGATTCACCAGCGCGTCGGGCAGGCTGCCGAAGCAGTGTACGCAGGCGGCGCCGTCGCCGGCATCGACCTCGATGCGTATTAAAAAGTCGCTGATCCCAGTTCCTGCCAGTGCGGCGTGCACCTGGCAGCGCAACTGCTCCCAATCGGACGCGGCTAGAATTGCTTCCAGCCCCTTCTCCGACATCCGAACGTCGATCTCGCTGCGCATCATCGTAAGCCCTGTCCCCGTAAGCCCAACTCAACAGAGTCCGTATGATGGCGCAAAGTTCGTGGACAAACTACATACATTGCCGGATATGCACTATCCATAAATGAATGGATCGCCGGTCTGACGATGAGTTAAGGTGGAGTGCTGTAGGTCGATTCCGTCACCACACCGATTCCCCCGACCTTATGACCGCTCAGGGGCGGACGGCCAGGGGGTGAAAGGCTAGGGGGTGGATGGCTTGAGCGCCCCGGGCCGGTAGGTCTCGCCGTGCTTGATGACAAAGAAGGCGTCGTCGGCCACCCCTTGCGCCTTGCGCGCCAGGGCCAGATCGCGCGGCGCCTGATCGATGCGCTCCTGCCCCATCGGATAGGTTCCCCAGTGCATGCCGACGCTGCGCTTCACCTTTAGTTCCCGATGAATTCGTACCGCTTCGTCGGGACTGACGTGCGAATTGCGGTACCAGATCGGCATATACGCGCCGATGCCGATGGCGGCCAGATCGAAGCCGCCGTCGAAGCGCCTGGCGATATCGGTAATGTCCTTGGAATAACCCAGGTCGCCCGAAAAAAAGAATGAAAAGTCGGCTCGCTTGACCGCATAGCCGCCCCACAGGGTTTCGCTGCGGTCCCACGGCGTGCGCGCCGACCAGTGGTGCACCGGCAGCAAATGAATCTCATGACCGCTCAGGGTCACCTTGTCCCACCAGTCCAGCTTGACGATGCGCGAGCGGTCGCCGCCCGTGACGTTTTTCTCCAGCCACAGGTCGACGCCCAGCGGCGCGATCAGCATGGGCGGCCCGCCGGTCTGCCGGTACAGCGCCCGCAACGAGTCGATCGACAGATGGTCGTAGTGCGAGTGGCTGATCAGCACCGCATCGATGCGCGGCAAGTCGGCCAGCGCCACGCCCGGCGCCTGGTGGCGCTTCGGTCCGGCGAACGACAGCGGCGAAGCGCGTTCGTCGAAAATCGGATCGGTCAGGATATTGACGCCCGTGCCGCTCTGGAACAGAAAGGTGGCATGGCCGATCCAGGTCAGCGCCGGCTCGGTCTTGTTCTGATGGATGAACGCCAGATCCGGTTTGACCGTGGGGATGGGCTCCAACGGCGCGCGCGCATCGGTGGGCGACGTCCAGTTCTTCACGCGCGCGCTCCAGCCTTCGAAGAATCCCACTTCCGGCCGCTGGTACGCAGGATTGTTCGGATAGTTGTTCCTGAAGCCCTCGGGCGTATGGTGCTGCTTGGCCTGATCGAAATACGGATTCACGTTGGCGCAACCCGCACTGAGCAGGCCGATCATGAGCGATGCCACGACAATTTTCTGACGCATAGGGGTGGGTTAAGTCGGCTGTAAAAGCTCAAAACTATACAGCGAAGCAGCTTTGCGTGCTGCTGCTTACAGACACCACCCCTGTTGCCTGCACAACACTCCTGCCCGGCGCGGTACAGCGCGAGTGGCCACTCCAGCGCCGCTGCGGCGGCCATCGCCATGGCTATGTCACCGTTAAGTAGGGGATGCCGACGGTCGCTGACAGGCAGCGCCGCGCTGCCCGCCCTGGAAATCCCCTACCTAACGGTGACATAGCCGGCGTCACTGGCCTGCAAATTGCTTATAGACATAAAAAGCGTCCGGCAGCGCCCGCTGCCTCATCACAACAGATTAATCAGGATTACCCTTCATGTGGATCGTTCAGGTAGCGCTCAGGCGGCCCTACACTTTCATTGTTGCCGCGCTACTGATCTTGCTGGCAACGCCGTTCGTCCTGCGCAATACGCCGGTGGACGTCTTTCCCGAGATCGACATTCCCGTCGTCGCCATCCTGCAGTCGTACAACGGCCTGTCCGCGCAGGAAATGAAGGACCGCGTCACCACCCAGATCGAACGCAACCTGGCCAATACCGTCAGCGACATGGAGCACACGGAGTCGCAGACCGCGCCCGGTCTGGCCGTGATCAAGGTATTTTTCCAGCCCAACGTGGACATTTCGACCGCCATCTCGCAACTGGTCGCCTCGACCCAGAACGCCATGCGCTCGCTGCCGCCCGGGGCTACGCCGCCCACGATCATCAAGTACACCGCGTCCAGCCTGCCGATCCTGCAACTTGGCCTGAGCAGCCCCACCCTGACCGACCAGGAACTCAATGACCAGGCCTTCAACGGCCTGCGACCGAGCCTGGTGACCATCCCGGGCGTGGCCGTCACCTTCCCGTATGGCGGCAAGAACCGCCAGGTCTCGGTCGACCTGGATCTGGGCGCCCTCACCGCGCGCGGGCTGACCGCGGTCGATGTGGTCAACGCCATCGGCGCACAGAACCTGACGCTACCCACCGGCACGGCCAAGATCGGCGCCAACGAATTCGGCGTGGCGCTGAACGGCTCGCCCACCACCATGGCCGCGCTGGGCGACATCCCCATCACGCCGCGCGGCGCGCCCGGCGCGCCGGTGGTCTACGTACGCGACGTGGCCAATGTGCGCGACGGCTTTCAGCCGCAGACCAACATCGTGCGCCACGACGGCAAGCGCGGGCTGTTGATGACGGTGATGAAGAACGGCGATGCATCCACCCTGTCCATTATCCGCAATATCTTCGCGGCCCTGCCCAAGGCGGCGGCAACCCTGCCGGCCGATATCAGCATCACGCCGCTGGCCGACCAGTCGGTGTTCGTCAGCGCGGCGATCAGCGGGGTGGTGCACGAGGCGCTGGTGGCCGGGGCTCTGACCGCCGCGCTGATCCTGCTGTTCCTCGGTAACTGGCGCAGCACGGCCATCATCGCCGTATCGATCCCGTTGTCGATCCTGTGCTCGCTGATCATGCTGCACCTGATCGGGCAGACCATCAACATCATGACCCTGGGCGGACTGGCGCTGGCGGTCGGCATCCTGGTCGACGACGCCACCGTCGAAATCGAGAACATCGAGCGCCATCTGCACATGGGCAAAGGGCCGGCGCAGGCCATCCTGGACGGGGCGGCTGAAATCGCCACGCCCGCGCTGGTGTCCACGCTGTGCATTTGCATCGTGTTCGTCCCCATGTTCATGCTCGACGGCGTGGCGCGCTACCTGTTCGTGCCGCTGGCCGAAGCGGTGGTGTTCGCCATGCTGGCGTCGTGGGTGCTGTCGCGCACCCTGGTGCCCACGCTGGTCATGTATCTGAACCGCAGCCATGGCGCCAAGACCGCAAGCCACCGCCCGGCCGGCCGCCTGCTGCGCATCCACCTGGCCTTCGACCGCGGCTTCGAGCGCGCACGGACGCGGTATGTGGCGACCCTGGGCGCCCTGCTGCAGCGCAAGCGCGTCTTCGGCAGCCTGTTTTTGCTGCTTACGCTTGCCTCGCTGGCCTTGTACCCGCTGCTCGGCCGCGATTTTTTTCCGACCGTCGATGCGGGCCAGCTCAAGCTGCACGTGCGCGCACCGGTCGGCACGCGCGTGGAGGAGATGCCCAACCTGATCGACCGGGTCGGCAGCACTATCCGCGCCGTGATTCCTCCGCAGGAGATCGCCTCGGTGATCGACGTGATCGGCGGCCCCTATTCGCCTTTCAACACGCTGTATAACAACAACGGCACCTTCGACGGCAGCGACGCCGAAATCATGGTGTCGCTGGCGCGCGGCCATGCGCCGACCAGCGGCTACCTGCGTGAGCTGCGCTCCGCGCTGCCGCGCGCCTTCCCCGGCGTGGAGTTCTACTTCCAGCCGGCCGACATGGTCAGTCAGACGCTCAACTTCGGCCTGTCGGCCCCCATCGATATCCAGTTCAGCGGCAACAACACGGGAGAGAACCTCAAGCTCGCCAGTGAACTGGTCAACCGCATCCGCCGGATACCGGGCGCCGTCGACACCAGCATTTACCAGCGCTTCAACCGCCACACCAAGTCGCTGGAGATGGACCGCTCGCAGCTGCAGCAAACCGGCCTGGTGGCGCGCGACGTGGCGCAGAATGCCCTGATTTCGCTCAGCTCCAGTTTTCAGACGGCGCCCACGTACTGGCGCAATCCCACCAGCGGCAATATCCTCAACGTCTCGGTGCAGACGCTGCAGCACGAGATCGACAGCATGGATGCGCTGCTGCGCATCCCCGTCAACGCGGCGTCGGCGGCGGCGTCGGGAGCCGCCGGGAAGTCCAACCAGGCCAGCCGCCCGCAGCTGCTGGGCGACGTGGTGCGGGTCAAGCCGACCACCGAGCAGGCCAATTTTTCGCGCTACAACCTGCTGCCCGTGATCGACGTCTACACCAGCGTCGACGGGCGTGATCTGGGCAGCACCTACGCCGACATCAGCAAGGTGATCGACGACGTGCGCACGCGCCTGCCGCGCGGTTCGGAGATCAACGTGCGCGGCCAGGTACTGACCATGCAAGAGGCGTTTGCAAGTCTGGCGCTGGGGCTGGCGGTCGCCATCGTGCTGGTCTACCTGCTGGTGGTGGTGAACTTCCAGTCGTGGCTGGACGGCTTGATCATCATCGCCGCCCTGCCGGCGGCGCTGGCGGGCATCGCGTGGATGCTGTTCCTGTGCGGGACCACGCTCAGCGTGCCCGCCCTGACCGGCGCCATCATGACCATCGGCGTAGCCCCCGCCAACAGCATCCTGGTGGTGTCGTTCGCGCGCGAACGGCTGGCGGCGGGCATGCCTGCGGCGCAAGCGGCGCTGGCAGCGGGCGCCGCGCGCCTTCGGCCCGTGCTGATGACGGCCGCGGCCATGATCGTCGGCATGGTGCCGATGGCGCTGGGCCTGGGCGAAGCGGGCGAACAGAATGCGCCGCTTGGACGGGCCGTCATCGGCGGCCTGATCTTCGCCACCTTGTCGACCTTGCTGTTCGTGCCGATCGTGTTTGCGGCGGCGCACCGCCGCACCGTCGTCGCCGCTGCCGCACCTGCTGCCGCACTTGCTGCCACACCTGCTGCCACAAATGCTGCCCGCCCCGAAGGGGCCGTTCCCAATGCAGCCCGCCCTAGTGCGCTCTCACCGACCTGACCTCCTATCCGACACCCATATGAAACCAGACGATCACCCGCCCTTCGCGCCCGCCACCTCTTCGCCAAGACCGCTGCGCCGCGCCACGATCCTGGGCGCCGGCGCGCTGGCCTTGCTGCTGACCGGCGCCGCCGTGCGCGTCTACAGCAAGACCCAGCATGCCGACGCCGTGGCCACGCGCACGGCGCAGGACGCGATCCGCCACGTGCAGACCGGCCAGGCCACGCCGGGCGAGGCCAGACGCACCCTGACGCTGCCAGGCACGCTGCAGGGCCACCAGGAAGCGGCCATCTACGCGCGTGCCAGCGGCTACCTGCAACGCTGGACCAAGGATATCGGCGACCCGGTAAAAAAAGGCGAACTGCTGGCCGTCATCGATGCGCCGGAAGCGGAGCAGGAGCTGCAGCAGGCACGCGCCGCCATCGAACAGATCCGGGCGCGGCTGGTGCTCACCGAGTCGTCGCTGGACCGGTGGGAGCGCCTGCGTCTGCAGGATGCGGTACCGCAGCAGGAACTGGACGAGCGGCGCGCCGCACGCCAGCAGGCGCGTGCCGATGTGGCGGCAGCCGAGGCCAACGTGCGCCGGCTCGAGCAGCTGCAAGCGTTCCGCCGCGTCAGCGCGCCTTTCGACGGCATCGTGGTGCGGCGCAATGTGGAGGTGGGCGCGCTGATCGGCGCCGGCAACAACGGCGCCAGCGGTGAGCTGTTCTACCTGGCGCAGATCGACCGGCTGCGCATCGACGTGGCGGTCCCGCAGACCTATGCCAGCGCTGTCCGGGCCGGGCAGGAAGTCAGCGTCAAGCTGCTCGAACGCCCCGGCGCACCGGTCAAGGGCACCGTGGCGCGCACGGCGGGCGCCATCGACAGCGCCTCGCGCTCGATGCAGATCGAGATCAGCCTGCGTAATCGCGACGGCAAGCTGCTGCCGGGCGCATATGTCGAAGTCAGTCTGCCGCTGGCCAACGCCGCCTCCAGCCTGGTCATCCCGGTGGCGGCGCTGCAGGTGCGCCAGAACGGCCCGCGCGTGGCGCTGGTGCGCAGCGATGCGGCAGGTGTGCAGCGCATCGTGCTGCGCCCGGTGAAACTCGGGCGCGACTTCGGCCGCACGCTGGAGGTGACCGCCGGCGTGACGGCGCAGGATCGGCTGGTGATCAATCCGCACGATGCCATCGAGGAGGGCGAGCCGGTGCATGTGGCCAGCGCGCCCGCAACGAAAACGGCGGCGCGCCGCACCGGCGTAGAATAAGCCGGTCAGTCGAACACCCCTCACGAACGTCAATACAACCACTGGAGAACCGCCATGAAATGGATTGCCATGTTGACGCTACTGCTCGCAGCGCAAGCGAGCGCCCACCACGGATGGAGTGAATACAACGCCGACAAGCCGCTGCAGTTGAGCGGCACGATCGAAGAATCCGGCTACACGCACCCGCACGGCTACGTACGCCTTAAAACCGCCGACAAAACCTGGCTGGTGGTGCTGGCGCCGCCCACGCGCATGGAAAGCCGCGGCCTGCCCAATGCGGCGCTGGCCAAGGGCGGCAGCGCCACCGTGGTCGGCTACCAGCACCGCAGCAAGCCCGAAGAACTGCGCGCCGAGCGCATTACCATCGCCGAAAAGACCACGGAGCTGCGCTAGTGGAAAGCGTGCTTGCCTGGATCGAGGCAAGCGCCATCGCTGCCATCATGCGCTCCAGTCTGTGGATGTATCCGGTCGTCGAGATCGTCCACATACTGGGCTTCATTCTGCTGGTCGGATCGATCGCCATGCTCGACCTGCGCCTGCTGGGTTGGGGCCGCGCGCTGCCGGTGCGCGAGCTGTGCCGCATGCTGGTGCCATGGTCGCTCGCCGGCATGGTGCTGGTGGTGCCGGCCGGACTGATGATGTTCTCGGCCCGGCCCGGCGACTTCATCGACAATCCCGTCTTTCAGGCCAAACTGCTGCTGATCGTTGCGGCCGGCATCAACGCGGCCGCCTTCCATGTTGGCGTATACCGCAGCGCCGCCCACTGGGATGCCCATGTCCCGGCCCCAGTGACGGCCCGTCTGCACGCCATCGCCTCGCTGGTCCTGTGGGTCGCCACGGTCTCGTGCGGCCGCCTGCTCGCCTATACCTGAAGTGCGCGCGGCGCTGCCGTCGGCAGCGCCGGCACGCCGTCAAACACTCAGATTGCTGACCGGTTCCCAGGCCAGTTTGACAGCGGTACCATGCTAATATATTAGCACTCAATCACCCGATCGAATGGTCCCGATGAAGTCCCGTCCCGCCTCGCACGCCCTCGCCGTTCACCGGCAGTCGCCACGCTTTTCACTGGCGCCGCTGGCGCTGGCACTGGCCACCGCAGGCATGTGCCAGCCTGCGCAGGCCCAGCGCGCGGCATACAACTTCAACCCCGGCTGGAAGCTTGCCGTGGCCGATACGCAGCAAGCGCCGCAACCCGGTTTCGACGACAGCGCCTGGAAAGCCGTCACCTTGCCGCGCGCATGGAACGAGGACGATGCCTACGCCAAGGACATCGTCGACCACTCGACGGGCGTGGCCTGGTACCGCAAACGCTTCACCCTGCCCGCAGCCAGCAAGAGCCGCAAGGTGTTCATCGAGTTCGAAGGCGCGCGTCAGGCCGCCGAAATCTTCGTCAACGGCAAGCGCATCGGCCTGCACGAAAACGGCGTCAATGCGTTCGGCTTCGATCTCACCGACGCCATCGTGGCAGGCGAAAACGTCATCGCGGTACGCACCGACAACAGCTGGGACTATCGCGAAAAGAGCACCAACCAGCGTTACCAGTGGGCCGACAAAAACTTCAACGCCAACTACGGCGGCCTGCCCAAGAACGTGCGCCTGCACGTGACCGACCGGCTGTACCAAACCCTGCCCCTGTACGCCACGCTCGGCACCACCGGCGTGTACGTCTACGCGCGCCAGTTCGACATCGCCGGTCAACGCGCCCTCATCACCGCCGAATCCGAAGTGCGCAATGAGCACGCACAGGCCCGCACCTTCACCTACGAAGCGCGCATCCTGGACCGCGACGGCAAGCAGGTAGCCCGCTTTACCGCGCCGGCGCAGACCATCGCCCCCGGGGCCACCGCCACCGTCAAGGCCGGCGGCAAGGTCGGCAAGCTCAATTTCTGGAGCTGGGGTTACGGCTATTTGTACAGCGTGGTCACCACCCTCAAGGTCGACGGCAAGGAGGTCGACAGCGTGACCACCCGCACCGGCTTTCGCAAGACCGAATTCGGCAATGGCGTGGTCAAGCTGAACGACCGTGCGATCCAGATGAAGGGCTATGCGCAGCGCACTTCCAACGAGTGGCCCGGCGTCGGCATGTCGGTGCCGGCCTGGCTGTCGGACTACAGCAATGGGCTTGCCGTCGACAGCAATGCCAATCTGATCCGCTGGATGCACACCGCGCCGTGGAAGCAGGACACCGAGTCGCTCGACCGCGTGGGAATGATGCAGGCCATGCCGGCGGGCGATTCGGAAGCCGACGTCACCGGGCGGCGCTGGAGCCAGCGCGTCGAAGCCATGCGCGATGCAATCGTCTACAGCCGCAACAACCCCAGCGTGATCTTTTACGAGAGCGGCAACCGCGGCGTGAGCGCCGAACATCAGCTGGAGATGAACGCGCTGCGCGACCAGTACGACCCGCATGGCGGGCGCGCCGCCGGCAGCCGCGAAATGTTCTCCACCAAGCTGCAGGACGTGGCCCAGTATGGCGGTGAAATGCTGTATATAAATAAGAGCGCACGCAACCCCATGTGGGCGATGGAATACTCGCGCGACGAAGGGGCGCGAAAATTCTGGGATGAGCACAGCCCGCCGTTCCATAAAAATGGCGACGGCCCCGCGCACAAGGGCCAGCCGGCGCCGTCGTACAACCTGAATCAGGATGCGCACGCCATCGAAAGCGTCAAGCGCTGGCATGACTACTGGCGCGAGCGGCCCGGCACCGGCACACGCGTGTCCAGTGGCGGCGTCAATATCATTTTCTCGGACAGTAACACCCACCATCGGGGTGCGGAAAACTACCGCCGCAGCGGCGAGGTGGACGCGATGCGCATCCCCAAGGACGGCTTCTTTGCTCACCAGGTGATCTGGGATGGCTGGGTCGACGTGGAGCGGCCGCGCGCCCACATCATCGGCCACTGGAACTACGCGGCAGGCACCGTCAAGCCGGTCACGGTGGTGTCGAGCGCCGACCGGGTTGAGCTGCTCTTGAACGGCAAGCAGGTCGGCACCGGCCGCCAGAGCGAGCGCTTTCTGTTCACCTTCGACGCCGTCGCCTGGCAACCGGGCGAGCTGAAAGCGATCGGCTACGATCGGCACGGCCGCAAGGTATGCGAGGCGGTGCTGGCCACGGCGGGCGCCCCGGCCGGACTGCGCTTGAGCGCCACCACCGCACCGGCAGGCATGCGGGCCGACGGCGCCGACCTGGCGCTGGTGCAGGTCGAAGTGGTGGACGCGCAGGGCCGCCGCAATCCGGTCGCCCTCGACATGGTCGACTTCGACCTGCAAGGCCCGGCGGAATGGCGCGGCGGGATCGCGCAAGGTCCGAACAACCATGTGCTGGCGCGCTCGCTGCCGGTCGAAGGCGGCGTCAACCGGGTGCTGATCCGCAGCGCCACCCAGCCGGGCAAGATTACGCTGCGCGCCCGCGCCGCCGGGCTGGCCAGTGCCGAACTGACGCTCGATGCGCTGCCGTTCCAGGTCACCGCGGGGCTGGCCACGCGCATGCCGGGCGACGGCCTGCCGCTCTATCTCAAGCGCGGCCCAACCCCGTCCACGCCGTCGTTCAAGGTAAGCCGGGTGGCGGTGCCGGTGCTCGACGTGCAAACTGCCAGTAATCCTGCCGACGCGCGCAACAGCATCGACGACGACGAATCGACCCGCTGGACAAGCAGGCCGGGCGAAGGGGAAGCTGCGATCACCTACAAGCTGGCACGCAAGACCGCGCTGACGGAAGTGACGCTCAAACTGTCAGGCTGGCGCGAGCGCGGCTATCCGCTGCGTATCGACGTGGACGGCAAGGAAGTCTACAGCGGACTCACGCCCAAGAGCCTGGGCTACGTGACGCTGCCGCTGGCGCCGAACGCCGGCGGCGACGTGCGCATCCGCCTCGATGGCGTGGCCGACGAAGGCAATGCCATCGTGCTGACGGAGGTCGCCAATCAGAAGATCGCCGATACGGGCGCCAACCAGACCGGCAAAGGCGTGCTGGCGATTGTGGAGGCGGAGTTTTATACGGCGCCTGGCAGATAGCCGTTTGAAGCGGCGTTCAGCTGCCCGGCATCCAATAGCCCGGATACTGGTCGCGCAGCGCCATCAGTTCGGACAGGGTTCCCGACAGATGGCGGCGCAAGCAGGCTTCCGCGCGCGCCGTGTCGCCCGCGCCGATGGCGTCGGCAATGTCGGCATGGTCCTTCAGGATGGCATCGGCTTTACCATTGAGCGGCAGATGCAGGCGCCGCAGGCGATCCATGTTCCCGCTGCGTCCACGGATCAGGCGCCACAGTTCTTCCGCGTTGGCCGAGGTATAGAGCTGGTGGTGGAAGGCGTGATCGGCACGGCTGAAGCCATCCAGATCGTTCTGTTCCAGCGCGATGCGCTGCTGATTGACCAGGTGCTGCAGCGTGGCGACCAGCGCCGCATCGCGCTTGGCGGCCAGTCCGCGCACGATCTCCAGTTCCAGCGCCAGACGCAGAAAATGCGACTGGCGGGCCGAATCGATATTGATGCCGCGCACTCGGGTGGCGTGCTGGGGAAAGATATCGACCAGCCCTTCCTCTTCCAGCCGCATCAGCGCGTCGCGGATGGGGGTGAGCGAGAGGTCGAAGTGCGCCGACAATTCATTGCGCGGCAGCACCGTGCCGGGCTTTAAATTCATCGTTACGATTTCCTCGCGCAGGAATTCATACACTTGAATGGCGGCGTTGCGGGACCGGTCGAGTTGGAACGGTGCACTGAAAGCGATTGATACCATGAAGGACGGGTCGTCGGAAAACTGCGTTGAACAGAAACTACCGCTCCTGACCGTTCTATGAAAGCGAGCTGTTTGTTTGACAGGAGTGGCAGAAGCTTAACACAGCGAATGGCGCTGAAATACTAGAAAACCGCCGGCATGGACGTCATGCCGCCGCTTTCAGCCCTCGCCTCTCTGCACGCCGCGCCTCTGTGGCCACTTTAATCAACGTTGTGATCGATCGACAAAACGCAGCCACTTGCCCTCGGTCCCCAACTAAAATATTAGTACCTTAACTGGCGGCCGTCCAGGCACGCGCGGCCAGTATCCTCATCCCATGTATCGGCACTCATGATCAAGACTATCCTCTCCGCAGTTTTCCTCGCCGCCGGTTTGACGAGCGTATTACTGAGCGCTTCTGCCCAGTCTTTGCGCCCGGCGTTCCTGCTGACCGGCGCCCTGCACCGCGACAGCGACGACCTGTCGGGCCAGTGGACCTATTCCAAGGACCTGTATCGCACGGGCCTGAACGACATCAACGGCTGGGTCGCCAAGTCGCGCATGCAGCGCCACCGCGATCTCGACGTGGCGGCCGAGGAAGCCAAGGGTGGCGCCACGTTCTTTGAATTCGACATGGACCGCGGCCCGGCGATGACCATCCCCGGCGCCTGGAACGCGGCCGAACGCGAGCTGCGCTACTACGATGGGCTGATCTGGTTCCAGCGCAAATTCACGCCGCGCGCGCGCAAGGGCGAACGGGCCTTTTTGCGCTTCGAGGCCGTCAACTACCGCGCCTACGTCTACCTGAACGGCAAGGAGATCGGCCGCCACGAAGGCGGCTTCACCCCGTTCGTCATGGAAGTGACCGACGCCCTGCGCGCGGGCGAAAATCGCCTCAGCGTCGGCGTGGACTCCACCCATGATGCGCAAACCATCCCGACGCCGATCACCGACTGGGATCTGTACGGCGGCATCACACGCCCGGTCAAGCTGGTCTACACCCCGGCCACGTTCATCGACGACGCCACCCTGAATCTGCAACCCGACGGACGCATCACGGGCAGCGTGCAGATAACCGGGGCGCGTGCGGCGGGCCAAAGCGTGACCGTCGCCATCGGCCAGCTGACCAAAGTTACCGTCACCACCGATGCCAGCGGCAGCGCGCGGATCGACCTGAAAGCGCCCGCCGGCCTGAAGCGCTGGTCGCCGGACGCACCGGCGCTGTACGACGTGCGCTTTGCCGGCGCAGGCGACGAACTGCACGAGCGCATGGGCTTTCGCACCATCGCCGTCAAGGGCAGCCAGATCCTGTTGAACGGTGCGCCGATCTTCTTGCGCGGGATTTCGCTGCATGAAGAAGAATTCGGCAGCAACCCGGCCCGTAACATGACCGAGCAGGCGTCGCGTGCTCTGCTTGGCGAAATCAAGCACGGCTTGAACGGCAACTACGTGCGCCTGTCGCACTATCCCCATTCGGAAACCACGGTGCGCCTGGCCGACGAAATGGGCCTGCTGGTGTGGAGCGAGATTCCGGTCTACTGGACGGTCGACTGGGACAACCCGGAGGTGCTCAAAAAGGCGTTGACCATGCAGGCCGAGACCATCTACCGCGACCGCAACCGTGCCTCGGTGATCCTGTGGAGCGTCGGTAACGAGACGCCGGTATCGGCGCCGCGCACCCGATTCCACAGCGCCATGGCCGACAATGTGCGCGCGCTCGATCCGACCCGCCTGATCAGCGCGGCGCTGCTGGTGGAGCGCCAGAAGATCGGCGGCAAGGACGTCACCGCCATCCACGACCCGCTGGCCGACAAGCTCGACGTCCTGGCGATCAACACCTACGCCGGCTGGTATGGCGACGACAAGCTGGCCGATCTGGCCGGGCTGGCATGGCAGCTGCCGGCGGACCGCCCGCTGATCCTGTCCGAATTCGGCGCCGACGCCTTGTCCGGCTACCGTAACGACGCCATGAAGAAGTTCACCGAGGAGTACCAGGCCGAGTACTACCGCAAGACGCTGGCCATGGCCGAGGCGTTTCCGAGCCTGGCCGGGCTGTCGCCATGGATACTGAAGGACTTCCAGTCGCCGCGGCGCCAGCATCCGGTGTTCCAAAATGGCTGGAACCGCAAGGGCATCATGTCGGAGACGGGCGTGCGCAAGCAGGCGTTCGGCGTGCTGGCCGACTTCTATCGCCGCAAGGCCGCTGGCGACGCGCGCGTACGCTGAGCACGCAGCAGCGTGCAATAAGCGGCAGGAAAAACTTGCGCCCGCCAACCGTAAAACCGTCATTCGGCAGGACTAACTCGCACCCACCAACCGTAAGACCGTCATTCTCGCGAAAGCGAGAACCCATGCTGAGCCAGCGTCAGCTGCAAAAGCATGCTCAGCCTGGATACTACGCGGGGCACCCAGCCGGGCGCAAATGACGTTCCCGCACATCTAAATAAACCAGCGTGCGCGCCCCCCGCTACGGCTGGCGCAGCCCCTTGCCGTCGACCAGCGGTTCGCCCGTATCACCAGGCCGAAACGCCGGCGTCAACGGATCCATCGGCTTGATCGAGCCGTCGGCATTGAACTCCATCTTCACCAGCATGGTCTGGCGCTTGTAGCCATTGCCATCCGGGAGAGCATGGCGGTGGTAAGCGACATACCAGCGGTCCGTACCCGGTACATTGACCACGCTGTGGTGCGCCGTGGCCACGGCGGCGCCGCTCTTCTGCAGCACGATGAAGTCCTTCTCCGGCGACCTGCCAGGCCCCAGCGGCGAATCGGCCACGCCCCAGCCGACCCGGTAGTTCGGGCTGCGCGCGTCGTCGATCGACCACATGAAGTAGTACTTGCCTTTGCGTTTGAAGACCACTACGCCTTCGCGATGCTCCTTGAGCGCGATGGTGGCGACCGGACCGTCCAGCGTGATCATGTCCGCTTTGAGCTTGTAGACGTTACCCAGGTCGCCGTTGCCATAGTACAGATAGGCCTGGCCATCGTCGTCGATGAACGGATACGGGTCGATGGTGTTGGTGCGCACCCCCGTGCCCTTGGAGATCAGCGGCTTACCCAGCGCGTCGACAAAGGGGCCGAGCGGCGATTTGGCGGTGGCCACGCCGATATTCCCCTGGGCGCAAAAGTAAAAGTAGTAAGTACCGTTGCGCTCGATGGCATCCGGCGCCCAGGCTTCGATGTTGGCCCATTTTAAGTCGCGCGCCACGTCGAGGACCTTGCCCTCGTTCTTCCAGCTCACCAGATTCTTGGACGACCAGACCGAAAAGTCGGTGGTCTGCCAGTTCGGTTTGTCCGAGGTCGGGTACAGGTAATAGGTGTCGCCGAACACCCGGATCGACGGGTCGGCGGTAAAGCCGTCCAGCACCGGTGGCGGTGCCGGAATCACAGGCGCGGGCTTACCAACGGCGCTTGCGGTGCTGAGCGTCGTGGCCAGCCACGCCGGTACGGACAACACGGAGCCGTGGCGCTGGCCCGCCACCACGGCCACGTCGGCCGATACGTCCCTCCAGCGCTTCCAGTCCGTCGTCTCGTAAGCGCCGTAGCGGCCATTGGCATAAAAATCCACGTACAGGCGCGTGGTCTCGCCGCTCGTTACCAGCGTCGGGCCTTCGGCGCGCTCGGTCACCAAGGGATTGGGCATCAGCTTGTATGGCCCGAGCACGCTATCGGCCACGGCCCAGTGTATCGGCCCCCATTGCTGCTGCTTTTGCCGGTCGCCTTCCTTGAAGACGGCCACATAACGCCCGCCTGTGTACGCAATGGTGGTGTCGATATGATCGAAGCCGGGGTCGAGGAACAGCGCCGGTTCGCTGAAGCTGGCGAAGTCGCGCGTGGTGACGTAATAGGTGCGGTTGTTCATCCGCTGCGCCGACCTGGTGGCGCTGAAGCGGCCATCGATATCGGACGACCAGGTAATCACATATTGTTTGCTCGCCTCGTCGTAGAACGTCTCGGGCGCCCAGGCGTTCTTGGTGCCTTTGATCTTCTCGAAGACGGGCAGGTAACGCTGCGCAGACCAGTTAACCAGGTCGGTCGACGATGCGTAGCCGATGCCCTTGTCCTTCCAGCCAGTGGTCCAGACCATGTGGAATACGCCATCGGGGCCGCGCAGGATATGCGGATCGCGCAGCAGGCCACTGCCCACGCTGGGCTTGAGAAAGACCTTGTTCAGGTCTTTCCATTGACGGCCATCGTCGCTGCTTGCCAGATGCAGGCCGTCGCCGCTGCCCCGGAACGACGTGAACAGCCACGTGTTGATGGGCCACTTGGACTGCGCCGAGGCGCTGGCGGCAGCGCCGAGCAGGAGCAGGACGGCACTGGCTGTACGGGTCATGAAAAGGCGCGGCATGGATATCCTGAGGTTCGCTGAACAATGGGGCGCGTGCGGGACGGCTATCCCGCAGTGTAATGTCACCCACCCAACGCAAGCAATCAATCATCGGATCGAAACCGGGCCCGCTTACAGGCCAGCCGCGCCATCGACAATCGCGTATTTACCGTGCCATCTGCGAGGCAACGTGCGCGGCCGTACGGTGCAGAAGACTCTTTGGCCAGATAATCGACGCTTTACACCGACTGCACGCCATGACCGATTCCAGCACCCCCTACCTCGTCGGCCCGTGGCTGCCTTCCGATGCAGCGACGCTCCAGGCGTGGTTCGAACAGGCCGCCGCCGGCAGCGGTGCGCACCCCATCGCGCTGCACCCCGCGGTGGCCGGCTTCGCCGCCGCGGTGCGCACCGACCCGGCCAAGTTCATGCTGCTCAATCAGATGCTGGAGCAGGTGCCGCGCGAGCCTCCCTATGACAAAGATCCGTACGGGCAGCCGCAGTTGCGTAGCTTCGATCATCTGCTGGCCGTCATCAATCACCTGATGCATTACGCGCCCCCCTTCAACAAGACCGGCCTGGTCGGATTGCCGATCAACGCCGTGCTGGATTGGGCCACCGGCACGCCGGCCGGCTTGAGCGCCTTCATCGACGCCGATATCAATGCGCACCTGAAAGCCATCCTCACCGCCTGGAGCGAATATCTCAAGTCGCCGGCATCGTGCCACGTGCTGGGCACCGACCCGCGCCGCGGCTGGTTCGGTGCCGACGCCCGCGCTGCCATGCCGGACTTCGAGCAGGAGTTCGACTGCGATCCGTCCCTGCCCCACCATGGCTTCACATCGTGGGACGCATTTTTTACGCGGCGCTTTCGTCCCGGCGTGCGCCCTGTCGCCGCCCCCGATGACGACAACGTCATCAACAACGCCTGCGAGTCGGCTCCTTACCGGCTGGTGCGCGACTTAGCCCTGCAGGCGCGCTTCTGGATCAAAGCGCAGCCCTACTCGCTGGAGCACATGCTGGACCAGCATCCGCTCAGCGGCCACTTCGCCGGGGGCACCGTGTACCAGGCTTTTCTGAGCGCCTTCAGTTATCACCGCTGGCACAGCCCGGTCAACGGCACCGTGGTCGCCACGCGCGTGGTCGATGGCAGCTATTACGCCGCGCGCCCCGGCGAGGACTTCGACGACTGCGCGCCGCGCCAGTCCCAGGCCTATATCACGCAGATGGCCACGCGGGCGCTGATCTTCATTCAGGCCGACAATCCCGCCATCGGCCTGATGTGCGTGATGCCGGTTGGAATGGCGGAAATTTCCACGTGCGACATTACCGTCCAAGCGGGCGAGCGCGTGCGCAAGGGCGACCAGATCGGCATGTTCCACTTCGGTGGATCGACGCATTGCCTGATGTTCCGTCCCGGCGTGACGCTGGACTTCGATCTGCGCGGTCAGACCCCGGGACTGGAATCGGAGCCGATCCCGTTGAACTGCGCTCTGGCGACCGTGCGGCCAGCCTGAGCGGACCGAATCTCGCGACGCTTTGCGCCGCGACAGCGTTTCGGTGCGCGCTTGACGACGGCGCTTGCCAAAGCGATCACACGGTTGAATAATCAGTAAGCATCCGCGCCTGCCACGGGCTGTCAGCCGGGCCCGCACTAGCGCGCTGCACCGCTGCGGCGCTGCGACCATCCTGCGCCCCCATCTCCCACGGCTCGGAGGTTGCCAATGCGCGCCTTTATCGTCCGCCCTTTCGGCACCAAGCACGGCATCGACTTCGACCGGGTCGATGCGGAACTGATCCAGCCGGCGCTGGCACTGCTCGACCGGCCCGACATGCAGGTGTCCGGCGCCACCACGGCGCTGATCACCAGGCAGGGCAACATTCGCGAAGACATGTTCCGCCTCATCGCCGTGGCCGACCTGGTCATCGCCGACATCTCGATCCATAACGCCAACGTGTTCTACGAGCTGGGCATGCGCCACGCTCTCCGGCCACGCCACACCTTCATGATCCGCTGCCAGACCGATCAGGCCCACCCCTTCGACCTGCAGACCGACCGCTACTTCACCTACGACGCGGCCGATCCGCGGGCCAGCGTGCGCGCTCTGGCTGCGGCGCTGCGCTCGACGTTGGCGTCGGCGCCGACCGACAGCCCCATGTTCGCGCTGCTGCCGTCCCTGGCGCCGCACGGCCGCGGGCAGCTGGTCAAGGTACCGGCCGACTTTCGCGAAGATGTCGACCGCGCCCGCACCGCGCGCCAGTATGGCAAGCTGCGCCTGCTCGCGCACGAAGCGGCGGCCTTCGAATGGGACCAGGAAGGTCTGCGCCTGGTGGGCGACGCTCAGTTCAAGCTGCGCGCCTTTGCCGGCGCGCGCGACACCTTCGAGCTGCTGCGCCAGACCGACGGCACGCATACCCACGCCAATCTGCGGCTGGGCACCATCTACCAGCGCCTCACGCTGATCGAGCCTGACGCGCACAAGGCCGACCTGATGACCAGTTCGGCGCAAGCCATCCAGCGCGTCATCGACACCGCGCCCTGCAAGGACGCGCTGGTGGAAGCGCATTGTCTGTTGGCGAGCAACGAGAAGTCGCGCTGGATCGACGAACTGACCGGGCTGGCGCCGGCGCGGCAGCAGGCCGTGACGCTGCGTTCGGTCCACTTCGAGCGCATGCTCAAGGAGTACCTGCGCGCGGCCAACCTGGATCTGAATGCCCACTACCCCGCCATCAATGCCCTTGCCGCGCTCACGATCCGGCTGGCCTGCGCCCAGGCGCTGCCTGAACAATGGCAACAGCTGCACGACCGCGCCGCCGGCGCCGCAGCCGCCCTTGCCGCGGCCGAGAATCTGATCGGCCATCTGACGTCCACGCTGTACCTGGCGCTGGAACTGGACGAGTTGATGGGCAAGCGTGCCGCTGCTCCCGATCCATGGGCTGCCGGCAGCCGTGCCGATTTTCTGCTGCTCACAGCCTGCGAGCGCGCCGTGCAGGTCGCGCAGTGCTACCGCAACGCTTTGCCCGACGACGACTGGTTCGCCCTGGAAGCGACACGGCGCAATCTGGCGATCTATCAACACCTCGGCTTGTTCGAGCCCGGTGTCAGCGCGGCGCTGAACGAGATCGACAACGCCATTGCCGCAGGCGGCAAGCCGGCCGCGGCACCGGCCAAGGTGATCATGTTCACCGGCCATATGGTCGACGCCCGTGGCAAACCCGAGGCGCAGTCGCGCTTCCCGCGCACGCCCGAGGCCACGGCGCGTGCCCGCGCGCTGATACGCGAGGCCGTGGCCAGTGAACTGCACGGCTGCGACGGGGCGGTGCTGGGCATTGCGGGCGGCGCCTGCGGCGGCGACATTCTGTTCCATGAAGTGTGCGCCGAACTTGGCGTGGCCACGGCACTGTATCTTGCGCTGCCGGTCAAACAATTTGAAGCGCACTCGGTGCAGCACGGCGGCGCCGACTGGGTCGGGCGCTTTCGGGCGCTAACCAAGCGGCTGATGCCTCACGTGCTGCAAGCGAACGAGAACCTGCCCGGCTGGCTGGTGGACCGGCCGGATTACACACTCTGGATACGCAACAACCTGTGGATCATGTTCAGCGCAATGAGCCAGGGCGCCGACGATCTGACACTGCTCGCCTTGTATAACCCGGAGCGCGATCCGGAAGGCCCGGGCGGTACTATGCATCTGCTCGACGAGTCGGCCGGCAGAGGATTCAAGGTCGTGGAGCTGGATGCGCGCGTGCTGCTCGCACCCTAGCGTCCTCAAAGCCGAACGACACAGCCTAGTCGCTCAGCGTCAGCCCCATCAAGCCAATGACCACGTCGTTGGCAAGCGCACGTACCGTCAGGCTCTTCAACTGCCTGCGCGGGTCCAGCGGCAGTTCCAGCACCGTGGCCGAGCCGCCGTCGATGCGGCTGGCCATGGTGGGCTGCGGGTCGGACCGCTTGAGCACCCGTACCTTGGCCGACTTCAGATCCACCCGTACCGGCAAGCGAGCGCAGACTGCAAACTGATAGTCGTCGATAAAGTAGTCCTGTTCGATCGGCCACCAGTTGTCGGGGTTACGCAGTGCCAGCCGCTGCGGCTTGCCATCGGCATAAGTGACGATGACTTCGCCATTATCGAAGCGGCTCTGCATGAAGCTGGTCGATCCGGCCATCAGAAAAAATGCCCTGCCCGCCTTGCCTTGCAATGGGATCACCGCCTGGCGCGGGTAGTTGTCCCACTGCGAAGTGAACACCACATTGGCCGCGCCTGTGGCGGACGGCGTGGCGAAGCTAAGACCATTGGCGACGTTCAGCGTGCCGCCCTGCGCGCGCAGGCCGGCATCGTCGATCACCGCCATGTCGTTCACATGCCCGGCCCATGCGCCGATTCCCTGCGACGGTAGCGCCAGCGACACGTAGGGCGAGCGTGGCGACTGGTATTTGCCAGCCTTGTAAATCTGGCTCACGCCGTCGTTGAACCAGGGCGTCAGGTCGATGTGGCGCGAGCTCACGCGGTTTCCCCCAGTCCAGCCGGCGTCCTGCTTCATGCAAGCCGCCGTCGCTGGATCGGGTTTGGCGGAGTCCACCGGAACCCACCACGTAAAGTCGCCCTGGCTGACCTGCCTGAAGCCGTGCTTACCCTTGGCTGTGCCGGCGCGGGCTGCTTTGCTGTCGACCGCCGCACCACGCCACTGCACCAGCACCTCGGCGCGTTTGCCGAACGGGACCTGCACGCGCAGGCGCGGCGCCAGCACGCTGTCGGCCACCATCGTCCAGCGCGCCGGCTTGCCCTCGACCTGCACCGCGGCCACGCCGGTCCGCAGTGCGGGCACTTCCAGCACCAGCCGGCCGAAGCGCGCCTGCTCCTGGCCCAGCGTCCAGCGTTCGGCCAGCCCGTCGCGGCGGTACGCAAACGACAGGTCCGGGTGGCGGATGCTGGCATGCTCCCATTCGCGCGGAAAGCCGGGGCGCACGGTCAGCGTACCGGCCAGCGCATCGGGCAGCAGCCCGAACAACCCTTCCACCATCATGCGCGACATCACGCCGGCGCCGTCGGCAAAGTCGCGCTGGGCTTCGCGGCGGTACACATCCAGGTAGTTCATGGTGCCGATGTTACCCGGCGTGATGCCCATGTACAGGCTGGCCAGCAGCGCGCCCTTGGCCAGTTCGTACGCCGTCTCGGCGCGGCCGGCCTGCCAGTAGGCCAGCGCCGTGTGATGCACTTCGCCCATGACCACATTATTGATCGACCAGCTGTACGGCATCCAGTCGGACGTGGGCAGCACGCGGTAGGCGCGGTCCGCCGGCACGCCCGGTCCCGTGACCGGGATTGGTTTCAGGTGCCGGTCAAGATCGGCGGCCATGCGCGCGGCTTCGAAGCGGTCCGGCACCGCCGCGTCCAGCGCGTGATAAAAACTCCACAGACCGTAGCTGGGATGCAGCGACTGCTTGCCCAGCAGGTCGCGGTATTCGCCGAAGGCGCCGCGCTGCGGCATCCACAGATACTGGCGCATGGCGCGGCCGATCAGGTCGGCCTCCGTCTGATACGGGGCCGGGTCCTTGCCGATCAACTTTGCGATGCGCGCCGCCATCCGGTTGTGGCGCAGCTGATAGGCCGACGAGTGGGTCGCGCCGCCACCGTTGTAATACAGGTCGTCGCTGGCCCAGATCACGGCGTAGGCTTCGTACAGGGGCAGCTTGTGCGGCCCGTATTCGCGGCGGAACAGCCGCCGCTCCCACGCCAGATGGCGCTCCAGTACCGGCCACACGGCTGCCGCATACGCGACGTCGCCGGTCCACTCCAGATGGCGCAGCATGGCGTCGATGAACACGGTGTTCATGTCGTAATGGGAGTTACTCAGGTCGCCGTTGGAGTGCAGGCCCGGCTCGTTGCGCGCCAGGTTGGCGCTGGCGTCCGCCTGCGGCAGGCGCGGCGCAATCGGCGCGGTATTCTGCCTGATCGTCCACACATCCAGATTGCGGCGCGCGCGCTCGTGGCGGCCCAGCGCATCGAGCGCGTACGGCCCGCGCCAGCCGAGCAGCTTGGTGCGCCACGCGATGGCGCCGTGCATGATGGCGCCCTGCTCTTCATCCCACACGGCGTCTGCCGCCACGTTGAGCGCGCCCATCGCCGCATTCAGATAGGGATCGGGCGTATCGATGCTGACGCTGGCGCGCAGGCGTTCAAAGTGCGCGCGCGCCTCGGTCAGACGCTGCGGCAATTCGGCCGCGGTCAAGGCCTGCAACGGGGCGCTCGCGCCGTTGGCGGCACTGTTGTTCCTGGCCCCGGCCTCCGCATACTCGCCCAGCTCCTTGGCCGCCGCTCGTTCGGTCACCACAAAGCCAAGGTGCACGCCCTGTTCGGTCAGCGGCGCGCGGCCCACCACCACCTTGCCCTCGGCGCCCTGCGCCCCCAGCAGCGCCGCCAGATCGTTCCAGTGACCGGCGTCGCTGCGGGCGATCACCGCGCCTTGCGACGCCGTCGCGCTGATCGTGGCCCTGGCATTGGCTACCTTGAAGCCGCTGTCGGTCATGCCGATCGTGCTGGCCTCTGCGTACGCGGGCTTGAATTGAAAGTACTCGCTGATCGGCACCGGCTCGGTACCGATGTCGCCATCGCGCCTGCCGCGCGCGCCGTTGCCGGGGCCGAATGCGAAGATCAACTCCATCGGCTCGCTCAGCGCCTGTCCGCGCACTTCCAGGCCCAGGCCTTCGCTGGCGGCGTACGCCACCGCCACGATAGTGATGCGCCCACGCGCGCCCAGCAGAGGGTCGGCGATTTCGTACAGGAGCTCACCGGGCCGGTAACGCGTGGTGACCGATGCGGCCTGATGCAGCCAGCGCGTACCCGCCGCCGTGCGGATACCCAGCCGCAGATTGCCGCCGCGCCCGGGCAGGTACAGCGAGAACTCCGGCAGGTCGCCGCCATCGGCGCGGAACGCGGTGTTGCCACCGTACAGGGGACGGTTGAAGAATTCGGCGCCGTTCTCGATCACGAAATCCTGTCCGTGCGGACGGTAGCGCAACGGTTGCTGCAACTGCCCGGCCAGGTTCGGGCGCAACGCCAAGGCCGCCAGCTTGATCGGCTCCGCAGCAAAAGCTGCGCTCTGGGGAAGCAAACACAGCGACAGAAATACCCACGCAGGGACACGATGGAACAGCGCAGGTCTAGGCATGATGGGGGCAATTTTCGGGGCGATCCTCCCACTATATACGCCCGCTATTTCGGGCGGATCGGCGAAACTGAAATTCTCATCGCGGTGATTAAACCGTGGCGCGGAAAACAACTTCGCTTGCGAATTCAGTCAGAAAACCTAACGTTTTTTCACAAGCCACACATTAATTGGTCTGGCCGAACATATACTGGCCTGACCAGTTTCGTCTACTTTTTGGCAAGCTTAGGTAAATACAAAGCTTCACCAAGCTGCCGCGAAGCCATAACAAAGCGAATCAATCGCTCGTCAGGAGACCACATGACATCAGCATCACGCCCCTCAGCGCGGGCCAATAACGTCCTGCGCCCTGCCCTTCGCCGCGCCGGGGCGATGGTTAGCGCCGCAGCCATCGCCGTCGCACTCGCGCAGCTAGCGGGGTGCGGCGGCGACGATCATCCGGCCAGCGCTACGCCCCCGATCACCGCGCCGGTGACGCCACCCGTCACGACCCCGCCCGTGCCCACGCCGGAAGCCGGGCTGCCGGCGCCATCGGCCACGGCCACCGGCTGGGCCTCGCAGGGAGAAGGCACCACGGGCGGCGCCGCCGCGCCAGCCAGCAATGTCTATGTGGTGCGCAACCGCGCCGAGCTCAATGCCGCGCTGGCCAACGCCAACAGTCCGAACTACGCCAGCAATCCGGCCGCCGCCAGGCTCGAGCCCAAGATGATCTACCTGGCCGGCACCATATACGGCACCGACCTTGGCGGCGGCCGGCTGGCCGACGAGGCCTACTACAAGACGCTGAACGCCACGGCGGCCAAATGGGACTGGAACCTGTACCTGCAAAGTCGCGACGACGCCTACATGGCAAACCTGAACGCCAGGGCGGCAGCGGGCGACGCCGCCGCCATCGAGACCAAGACCCGCATCGGGGCGCTGAGCGCGGCGCGCCTGACGCTGCGCCGCATGCAGAAAGACCAGATCCAGTTCATCGTGCCGTCCAATACCACCATATTGGGCGCCGGTAGCGATGCGCGCCTGATCGACGGCTACTTCTCGATCAATGCGACCAGGAACATCATCATCCGCAACCTCGAACTGCAAGCGCCTATCGACCTGACCACCGACTGGGACGGCACCGAGTGGAACGCCAGCTTCGACGCCATCACCGTCGTCACCGGCAAGCAGATCTGGATCGACCACTGCACGCTCTCCGACGGCAAATACTTCGACAACGCCGAAACGGCCACCATCAACGGCGTCACGCGCAAGGTCCAGCGCCATGACGGCCTGCTCGACATCGAAGACAGCTCCGACTACGTGACCGTGTCGTACACGGTCTTCAAGAACCACGACAAGACCAACATGGTCGGCGGCTCGGGCGACCAGAACGGCGCCAAGGAACGCGACTTCAACCGTCTGACCTTCAGCAACAACATCTGGGAAGCCACCTCGCAGCGCGCCCCGCGCGCCCGCTTTGGCCGCATCCACGTCTACAACAATTACTACAAGGGCGCCACCGACGCCAAGGACTATGCGCTAAGCTACTACATCGGCATGGGCGCCGAATCGAAGATCCTGTCCGAGGCCAACGCCTTCGACATCAGCGGCCCGAATGCCAACGCCAGCAAGGTAGTGGCCAATCTGAACGGCTACCAGTTCAAGGACGTGGGATCGTGGATCAACGGCGTGGCCGCGTCCGTCGAGATCGAAGCTGCCGCCAAGGCCGCGCTGGAGGCCAACTGGGCCCGCGCGCGCAGCGCGGCGGACGGCGCCGGCACCGGCGCCAGCCCGAACAGTGTCTTCAAGCTCGACACCTTCACCACCACGCTGGGCTGGACGCCGGGCTACAGCTACACGGCGGGCGCCTCGTTCGACAGCGTCAAGGCGCACAACCTGGCCCACGCCGGCGCCGGCAAGCTGGCCACGCCCGCAACTGCCGACAACGCCCGGCGACCGGTCCTGACCGACGCCCAGGCCGCCAACCACACTATCGCCAACGCGCTGGCCGGCGCCGACGGCTGGGCGCCGCAAGCGAGCAACATGGGGCATGTCGACACAAGCGCCATCACCCCAAGCTTCACCGTCGCCAAGGATGGCAGCGGCAACTTCAGCACCATCCAGGCCGCGCTGAATGCTGCCCTGCCCATCAGCCGCGATCGCGTCTACATCCGCGTCAAGCCCGGCACCTATCAGGAGCTGCTGGTCGTGGCCAACACCGGCCACGTGATCACCTTGTACAGCACCGAAGACGACGCCGCCAAGGTCGTCGTCACCAGCCCGTTGTACCAGGACAGCAGCGGCGCCAGCTACAACGCACTGGTCAACGCCGCCACCTATGCGGGCAATGACGACGCCGCCGCGCTGTTCGCGGCGTGCAGCAGAAAGACCACCAGCATCGGCAAGGAATGCTCGACGGCGCTACGCGTGCGCGGCAACGGTTTCACTGCCGCCAACATGACGTTTCAGAATACCGACAACGGCAACGGCCAGGCGCTGGCCGTCATGGTCGACAAAGCCGACAAGGTCGTCTTCGACAACGTGCGCATGGTCAGCAAGCAGGACACCCTGTACCTGGCCAACAGCGGCAAGCGCAGCTATTTCCGCGGCGGCGAGATCGTCGGCGACGTCGATTTCATTTTCGGGCCGGGCATCGCAGCCTTCCAAGGCGTCACGGTGCGCTACACCGGAGCGCGAAAGCCGGCCGGCGGCTACATCGCCGCGCCGTCCACACTGGCCAGCCAGAGCTTCGGCTTCGTGTTCGACGGCTGCCTGTTCGTGGCCGATGCGGCCACCACGCGCGACAGCGTGTTCCTGGCGCGCCAGTGGGATGACGGCGCGGGCGCGGTCGGCAAGATGATCGTGCGCCAGTCGATCCTGGGCGAGCACATCGCCTTTGGCGGCGGCCCGTGGAACCCGACCACGGTCGGCGGCAAACCCACGCTGTTCAGGGACGGTGCCGGCAACGCGCCGTACCTGGCCGAATACCGCAACTGGCAACAAACGGCCAGCACGCCTGGCGCCGCCACGCCGGCCGATCCAGGTACGCCGACCATGCCACCGACGACGCCGCCCACCACACCGCCGCCCACCACGCCGACACCGGCCACACCGGTGACCACGGTGCCAATCAGCGGCGGCCAGCCCTTCAACAGCTTCACCCAGCTCGGTAGTGTGACCACCGGCAGCAGCGCCGCTTACGATGCCGCCACTGGCACCTACAGCTTCAACGCCGTCGGGCTGCTGCCCACCGCGAACACCAGCAACGACGCGTTGCAATACACCTACCAGGCCATCACCGGTAACTTCACCATGACGGCCAGACTGACCTCGCTGCAGGTGCCGGCCGGCTCGAACACCGGCAATATCCGCGCTGGCCTCATGCTGCGCAACAGCCTGTCGCCCACCTCGCGCTACTACGGCATCCTGGTGCGTGGCGTGCCGCGCGTGCAGTGGGAACAGCGGCTGGCCGACAACGGCTCGGCCAATTCATCCAGCATCGCCAACGTTCCCATGCCGGCGATCAGCGCACCCGTGTGGCTGCGGCTCAAGCGCGCGGGCCAGATCATCTCGGTGACCTATTCGCTCGATGGCGCCACGTGGCTGCCTTCCGGCGAAAAGACCCAGGACTTCAGCAGCGCCGCCGGCGCCACGGTCCTCGATAGCACGGTGTTTATCGGGATTGCAGCGGTATCGGGCAGCACCAGCGCGGCTACGGCGAGCAGCTTCGATCGGGTCAGCATCACGGCTAATTGATAACTTGCGTAAGAAGCGGAGGAAGAAGCGTTCCTGCTCGTCTTACTCATTAAGGGAGCACGAACGAGCGAACCTATGGACACTGAAGTAGTTGATTGGCTAACAATAAACTTTCTGCCCCACGAGGCGGAGCTGCGCACCATGCTGCGCCGCGTCTGCATGAGCCCCGCCGAAGTCGACGACGTGATCCAGGAGGCCTGCTACCGGATCCTGTCGATGCCCAGCCTGTCGCATGTGCGCGATCCCAAGCCGTTCGTATTCCGCGCGGCGAAGAACATCGTGCTCGACCGAATCCGGCGCGATGCGGTCGTGAGCATCGAGGCCATGGCCAACCTGGAGGACCTGGACATCGAGGACACCAGCCCTTCGCCCGAGCGCGTGGTGTTTGCCCGCGCCGAGCTGAAATGGGTGATCGGTCTGGTGGGGCAGCTGCCCGACCGCTGCAAGAGCGTGTTCCGGGCGCGCCGCATCCACGGGCTGTCGCAACAGGAAACCGTCGATACACTGGGCCTGACCGACAGCGTCGTGGAACACGAGATGATGAAGGGGATGCGCCTGATGTCGGAACTGATCGCCCGCCAAGGCATGGATCGGGAAGCCAGCGAGGCCAGATTCACCACCCGAAAACGCACGGATCAGAGAAGCAATGCCAACGATTGAAGAGGAAGCGTTCGAATGGGTGGCGCGCAAACATGCGCGCGGCCTGAACGACGCAGAGACCCGGCGCCTGCACGCGTGGCTCGAAGCCCATACCCGGCACCACGGCGCGTACGCACGGGCCATGGCGATTTACAACGCCATCAATCTGGCCAACACGGCGTCGCCAGCCGGATTGCCACTGCAGTCGCGGCGCAGCCTGATCACATACGGCGCTCTGGCCGCCTGCCTGGCTGCCACCGTGGGAACGGTTGGCATGATTGGCCTCATTGGCCTGAGTGGCCGCCAGCAGAGCCGGGTACTGGCCACGGCCAAGGGTGAATTTCGCAAAGTGCCGCTGCAGGACACGTCAGTGGCCAGCATCAACAGCGCCAGCCGCATCGAGGTCGACTTCACCGGCAGGCAACGCAAGGTCAACCTGCGCCGGGGCGAAGCATGGTTCGAAGTGGCCAAGGATCCGTCCAAGCCGTTCATCGTCGCCTCCGGCCAGGCGCGCATTCGCGCCGTCGGCACCGCCTTTGCCGTGCGCCGCTACGCCAACGGCACGGAGGTACTGGTCACCGAAGGGACGGTCGAGGTATGGAGTCAGGATGGCGCTGGGCGGCGGCGCCAGCTGACGGCGGGCGAGCGCGCCTTTGTGTCGCTCGGTTCCACGCACGGCCTGCGAAAAAGTGCGAACGCCATCGCCGTCAGCCGCCAGCCCGGCGAGGTGCACCGCAAACTGGCGTGGAGAGAGGGTAAATTGATACTGAAGAACCAGACCCTGAGCGAAGCGGTGGCCGACTTTAACCGCTACAGCGCAAAGACCATCGTCATCATCGACGCCACGCTTGGCGGCAAGCGCCTGTTCGGCCAGTATCAGCTCGACGCGCCCGAACTGTTCGCCACCGACGTGAGCACGGTGTTGGGCGTACCGCTGCGCATCACCGCCGACACCATCTTCATCGGCTAGCCATCCGATGCTATTTACGACGCCGTCGCGGTAGCTTGGTGGTTCGCTCCGTCGTCTGTCACAGCATCCGGCGCAATCAGGTTCTTGATCGATTGCGTTTATTCGCCGCGTGGCCTGAGGAAGCCCTCATCGCCAGCAGTCTTTATTGTTAACGGGGCAGCATAGTTCCGACAAAATCAGATCAGAGGAGACGCGCATGCCATCCATGCACCGATGCGCCACGACAGCCCAATTCACGGCGCGAGCCGTTATCGCGGTGAGCGTGGCCGCGATCGCGGCAACGTCGCATGCCCAGGAGCTGCAACGGCCATACAACATCCCCGCAGGGGTGGCGACCGAGGCGATTCCGGAGTTTGCGCGCCAGGCCGGCATCAATATCCTGACGTCGGCGGACATCCTCGGCGGCGTGAGCACCAATGCGCTGAGCGGCGCCTTTGGCATCTCTGAAGCGGTCGAACGGCTACTGCTGTGCACTGATCTTGTCGGACGGGTTAACACCAGCGGCACCGTGGTGATATTACGGCGGACTCCGCCCCACGACTCGACAACATCGGAAGAGACAAAGATGAAAGCAGATATCCCCAGCCAGCGCAAGGCGGCATGCCTTGCCGTGTCGGCCGCCGTGATGATCATGGGTGCGCCCATGGTACAGGCACAAGCGCAAGCCACGGCGCAGGCATCGCAGCAAAGCCCTCCCGCGCCCGGCGTCGGCACCGGCGTCGAGCCTGTGCATCAGGTCATGGTGATCGGCACGCGCGCCTCGCAGCAGTCCAGCATCGAACGCAAGAAGAACGCTGCCACCGCGATCGACTCCATCGTCGCCGAAGACGTCGGCTCGCTCCCGGACCGCAATATCGGCGAAGCGATTTCGCGCATGGCCGGCATTGCGCTGGACCGCGGCGAATTCGGCGAAGGCGTCAGCGTGGCCGTGCGCGGCAACGGCCCGGAGCTGACCCGCGTTGAACTGGACGGCCAGGGTGTGCAGTCCGCTGGCGGGTCGGACATGATGGGCGGCGGCGATGGCCGCGCAGTCGAATTCCGCCAGCTGTCGGCGGATCTGATCAAGAGCGTGGACGTGGTCAAGGGTTCGACCGCCGACATGACCGAAGGGGCGCTTGGCGGCAGCATCATCATCAAGACTCGCACCGGCCTCGATTTCAAGAAACCGTTCGCCTCGCTGCGCCTGGGCGCCACCCAGCATTCGCTGAACAAGGAGTGGAAGCCCGACGCCAACCTGATTTTGGCCGACAAATTCATGAACGGCCGCCTCGGCCTGCTGCTCAACGCTTCCACCACCACGCTGCTCAACGAAGGCCACTCGGCCCAGACCGCCGGCAACGGCGAGCAAGGCTACTTCCGCCTGTACGATTTCGACAATTCGCCGCAAAAGACCTTCAGCTTCCAGCCTGGCACCGTCAACACGGCGGATCTGGCGGCCACCTCGCCGCTGCTGGCATCGCCCCTGACGGGCGGCGGCTTTTTCAATTCCGGCAGCCCGATCGACATCGTTACCCGCGCCGCCGCCGCGCAGACCAAGGCCGACTGCGGCGCGGCCTTCCCGGCGCTGAGCGCGGCGCAGCTGGAGGCCATCTCCAGCACCGGCCGCACCGCCGCGCAGAATCAGCGCACCAACGAACTGACCACCTGTCTGAACCAGTGGAGCGACTACACCCCGTCGGCGCCGCGCTACCTGGTCAAGCGCGAGATCGACCGGCGCCAGAATCTCGACCTGCGCGCCGACTTCAAGGTCAACAACGCGCTGACTGTGTACGCCAAGGGGAGCTATAACAAGCGTAACAACGACATCAACCAGCTGGCCTACGGTCTGGGCAACGTCGCCATGAAAAACGGCCTGCCCAATACCGTGCCCGGATCGGTGACGGTCGACGCGGCGCACCACCTGACCGCCTACACCTTCCTGGAAGGCGCGGCCCGCACCGACCAGATGCACGACATCAGCCTCACTACGGCCAAGTATCTGCAGCTCGGTGGCACCTTCAAACGCGACGGCCTGAGCGCCGAATTCTTCGTCGGCGACGCGCGCTCGGACTTTCGCCGCGGCGCCAAGCGCCTGAGCTTTATCGACTATTACGGCGCGGCCACGGCCAAGCTGCTCTCGAACGGCTTGTGGGGCTACAGCTTTCCCGGCGTCGATCCGATCAAGGAGCAAAGCTTCGACCGGTTTGCCCAGCTTTATCCGAACGGCGCCAGCGCCGCCGTCAAGCCAGGCCCCTACACCGTCAATCCGGTGCCGGCCTACACGGCGGCGCAGCAGCAGGCGGTGACGTCGTCGCCCAATGTGAACTGGGAGCCGCAGATCCGCGAAAGCAGCGAGCGCACGGCCAAGCTGGACCTGGCATACGCCATGCCCGACTCGGTCCCGTTCTTCAAGCGCATCAAGTCCGGCTTCAACCTGCGCGACACCGGCAGCAACAGCTGGACCATCAACAACGGCGGTTACATCCTGCGCGAGCCGGTCGGCGTGTTCGGCCAGCCAGGCTATCAAGCCCCGCTGGTGCTGCCCTCGCCCACTTTGCGCAGCACGCTGTACGGCTGTCAGGACACCCCCGGTTCGCTCGCCCCCGGCGGCAACCAGTGCCAGTACGGCCTGATCATGAAGGACAATACCCGCCAGGCCTTCGACAGTTCGGCGCTGATGACGATGCCGCAGTTCCTGGATCTGCTCAAGCAAACCATGGTGCTCAAGGCGACCGACACCAGCTTCTTTCATGGCGCCAGCGGTCGCCCGCAAGGCTTGATCGACAACTGGACCCAGATCGACGTGGAAAAAGTATTCGCGCTGACCGGCATCCCGAACGCGAACTACGACTGCGTCAAGCGCTGCAAGGCCAGCGACGGCAAGGTCTACGGCCAGCCTTACGCCAAGCTCAGTGAGCGCACCTCGTCGTTTTACCTGATGGGCGACTTCAGCGTGGACAGCGTGCCGTTCACCAATCGCGCCCTGCCCTTCGGGCTCGAACTGGACGGCAACGTCGGCGTGCGCTACGTGCGCACCCGGGTCCAGGGCACCGGCATGATGACGTTCACCGCCATCACCAAGACCGACTCGTACGATCCGGTCAACCAGGATGCGCCCGGCGGCATCGTCACGACCAAGGTCTCGCAGGCCACCAGCACCGAAGCATCCGCCAGCGACGTGCTGCCCAGCCTGAACCTGGCCATGTGGCTGATGCCCAACCAACTGGTGGCGCGCTACAGCGCCGCCAGGACGGTGGCGCGCCCGCCGGTGTCGCGCTTGCTGCCATCGGGTTCGTGCACGTTCGACGAGCGCCGCGAGGATGAGAACGAAGTGTTCCAGCGCTGCTCGGGCACCATCGGCAACCCCTTGCTGCAGGCGCAGCAGAACGTCAACCAGAACCTGTCGATCGAGTATTACCCGAACCGCGACACCATGTTCAGCGTAGCCGCCTTTCGCCAGAACGGCAAAGTGGGCGCGGCGATCTCGCAAGGCGTGTCCAAGGTGCCGCTGTTTGCCGGCACCGACCTGGTCGACCCGTCGACCGGCATTCCGCTGGCCGGCGTGCTGTTCGACTACTCCACCTGGATGAACGGCGCGGCGACCGCCCGCAAAGGGCTGGAAGTGAGCACCAAGACCGCTTTCACCTTCTTGCCGTGGCTGCTGCGCTACACCGGGTTCGACGCCAACTACAGCAAGCAGCGCTCCAAGGCGCATAACGATCTGATCGTCGATCTGCTGACCGGCACCGCGCTGCCGCCGGCGCGCGAATCGCGCTACACCTACAACTGGGCGCTGTGGTACGACGACGGCACGTTCGCTGCGCGCGTGGCCGTGCAGGCGGTGGCATCGCACTTCAACTGCATTGCCTCGTGCGGCCGGGCCGGCGTGAACAACTACCCGAACGCGGCGCCGGTGCGGGTCGGCTTTCCGTACAACCCGGGCTCGCCCAACTTCAAGGATGCGACGCGCTATATCGACGCCAAGCTGTCCTACAAATGGCGCCCGAATGTGGAGTTCTTCGTAGAGGGGCGTAATCTGGCCAATGCCACCACGTCCAACAGCCAGGCCCAGTTTGCGCCGTTTGCGGACGGCACGGCCAACCTGCTGGACTTGAACTATTCGGGACGGCGCATCATGCTGGGGGCAAGCTTCCGGACGATGTAATCGGCGCGGCGCGCTTCGGCCGCTGCACGGCGCGCACCTTGCCGCTGTCGCCGCCGCCGCAATAGAACAGGTCGGCGCCGTCGGATTCCAGTCCGCTGACCCCGGCCCCGGGCGGCATGTCGAGCTGTTCGAGCACGGCGCCGCTGTCGGGATCGATCCGGCGTAACCCGCTCGCGTCGCCTTCCCAGGTGCCGTGCCACAGCTCGCCGTCGACCCACGTGACGCCGGTGACGAAGCGGTTCGATTCGATGGTGCGGATGATCGCGCCCGTGGCCGGATCGATCTGGTGGATCTTGCGGTCGCGGTACTGGCCCACCCACAAGCTTCCCTCGGCCCAGGTCAGGCCAGAATCGAAACCGTGGCCGGGGGCCGGGATCGAGGCCACGACCTGGCCGCTTGCCGGGTCGATCTTGTCGATGCGCTGCTCGGCGATCTGGTACAGGTGTTTGCCGTCGAAAGCGGTGCCGGCGTCGCCGGCCAGATCGAGCGTGCGGGTCGGCTCGCCGCTGGCTGGATCGAAGGCGACCAGCCTGGCGCCGGTGGCGGCCCAGACCTGCTCACCATCGAAGGTCACGCCGTGTACCCGGTCGGCGCCGGGAAACGGTCCGTATTCGCGCACGATGTCGGCCATGCGTGCCGTTGTATGGGACTTGTCCTGGGTTGTTTGCGTGGTCATGGCTAGCTCCTGGTAGTTGGTCCGATGCGTTGATCGGGGATGCAAGACCACTTTAATCCATCGACAGCGCCGACGGGAGTAACAAGATCGTCGTGAATCCGGCCAGCGGCGGCGCCACCCAGCGCCGAGCGCGCGCGCGGCCGATGGAGCGCACCCGTCCGGCCGCTTCCAGCTCGGCCAGCCAGCGCTGCACGGTGCGCTGGCTGTCGCCCAGCGCCATCGCCAGCGCCGACGTGGACCAGGCAGCGCCATCGGACAGCAGGGCCACCAGCGACGCCTGCTCGCCATCGACGGGCGGCGCCAGCACCGCCACCTCGCGTTCGTCCAGCGGCCTGAGGCTAAAGCCTTGCGCCGTGGCCTCAATGCGCGCCATAGACGCGACAAGCGCGCGCAGGCGTCCTATCTCAACCCGCAGGCGCACCCGGTGCGACTCGTCGGGGCGGTGCGTACGGAACGCGCAGGCGATCAGCGTGTCCCGCCCGACGTCCGCCGGCCATGCCTGCGCGAGCGCGCGCGCCAGCGCAAACAGGATGGGCCGGCGCGCCAGTGTTCGCCATTGGGCCGCAGCGCCGTTGCCAATGCCGAGCCCGCGGCGGCAGGCATCGACCACCAGCGCGCCGGAGTCGAGCAAGACGGCCACCTGATCGAGGCGCAGTGGCTGTTCGCGACCGGCGAGAATGCGCCGGGCGGCGGGTCGGACCAGCGCGGTACCCATTTGCGCCGCCTCGGCGACGAGCGCCGGCACGCCCGAGCGCTCGGCGGCATCCTGCGCCTGCGCGAGGGCCACCCGTGCCGGGCCGATGCGCATCGAGCGCAGCGCCAGCTCGGCGGCTGTCAGCTGCGCCACTGCCGCCAGCGCGGGCGGCTGGCCCCGCGTATCGCACTGACCCAGCATGTTCCCGGCGGCGTCGAGCCGCCCAAGCAGCAGCAGCCTGCGCGTCGCGATGAGCCGGGCCTGCACGGTGTTGGCGCGATCGGCGTGCGCCTCCAGCGTGACCGCGGCCGCTTCCAGCGCACGCTGCGAGCCGCCCAGATCGCGCACGGCCAGCGCCACCTCGGCCTCGGCGACGATACAGCGCGCCCGCGCCAGTGCCTCGTGCGCGCCGAAGCCGCGTCCGGCACGCCGCAGCAGGTCACGGGCGCGCGCGTGCTCGCCCAGCTGGGCCATGGCAATGCCGCGCAAGGCCAGCGCGGGCGGGTCGTCGCGCAAGGCGACCCGCTTGAGGGCGCCGAGCGGGTCGCCGACGGAAAGGGCGCGGGCGGCGGCCGCAATCAGGGAATCCATCGCGCCATGCTACACCGGCGTGAGCGGGGTATGGTGTCGGGCCCAAACCGACTGCATTAGCCGTGTCTGCAAACCGGTTGGCGTAGCACCGTGCGCAGCCTGTCGGGCGCGGTTTTTCTAGGGTCGCTCAGGTAGACCTCGTGGTGTCGTCCGTTGAATCGATAGCCGCCTTCCGGCATGATCGTGTCATGCAATGTGGCCAGCAGCGGTCCTTCGTCATCGTAGCTTCCGACGTGCAGCGCCTGCAGACACAGCCCCTCATGCAGCGTTTCGAGCCGAAGCGAATCGGCCACGGCGCCCAGCTTGGCCACGCTTTTTTGCCTAGCAGCGTGGAAGCTGTCCGCGTCGACGAAGTCGGGCACCATGATCATCATGGTCCAGTCCCACTCGTCTTTGCGCCGCGCGGTGAAGCTCTCCGGATCGGGCGCCGACCAGAGGCCTTCCAGGGGCGAGACGACAAAGTCGCGCCCTGCTTCCTTGCAGCTGAATTTGATGCCGTAGGCCGTGGCGTACAGACTTTCAAGGGCCTGCTTGTATGCCGGCGCTACATTGGGGTCGCCATGGCCATCGGCCATCAGATAAGCGACCGGCGGCACCTCGACCGGTACGAAGCGCTTGAGTGGCGCGCTGAACAGTTCCTTGCGCGCTTTCTTCAGGTCGAACTTGCTCATCGGTTGCCCTTCAATTGGTTGCGTCTGTCGTTAAACTGTTTATGATTATGATTACACTTATCTTGCGTGCGTCGCTTGCACGTTTGCCTGACGCGGCCGCGCCATCCTGCGTGCTGGTGCTGCACCGGGTGGGCCGGTTACCAGGCTAACCATCCGCATTGAGGTCCGACCATGACAAAATTTTTGATTTCCTTCCCTGCGAGCGCAATGGATGTTCCTGCGCATGAGATGGCTGAGGTCAGCCAGGCGTCGCGCGCCGTCATCCGGGATGCGAAGGCCGCGGGAATCTACGTATTCGGCGGCGGCATCAATTCTGAGGTCGCATCCGCGATGGTAGCGCAGGACGGGACCTGCACAACCGAAACCTATCGCCAGACCAGAGAATTCGATGGAGGCTTTTGCGTGCTCGAACTGCCGTCAAGGACCGCCGCCGTTGAATGGGCGGCCAAGCTCGCGGCGGCCTGCCGCTGTGCACAAGAGCTGCGCGAGTTTTATTACGACCCTGAAAGCTAACTTGGAGTAACAATCAACGTGTAGCAATCAGAACCAGCGCTGAATTATCCGGCACAAATAACCTCAAGGCATCTACACTGGCTAACAATCTCTCAAGCCAAAGTAGTTGTCCATGACCGCCATCAGCACGTTTCTCACCGCGCAGCCGATGTTCGCGCTGTTTTTCACCATTGCCGTCGGCTACCTGCTGGGAGCGGCCAGCGTAAAAGGCCTGGCACTCGGTTCGGGCGCGGTCCTGTTTGTCGGCCTGGCCGTCGGCGCCGCCGTGCCGACCCTGAAGCTGCCGCCCATGCTGGGCAACCTCGGCCTGCTGCTGTTCCTGTACGGCGTAGGCATCGCGTATGGCGCCCAGTTCTTTCGCGGCCTGAGTACGCCCGAGGGCATCAAGGCCAATCTGGCTGCCGTCGCCGCCGTCGGCACGGCGCTGGCACTGGCGGTGCTGGCCGCGCGGCTGATGCCATCGGTCGGGCTTGGCCAGGCACTCGGCGCGTTCGCCGGGGCCGGCACCAGCACGGCGGCGCTGCAGGCCGCGCTGGCCGTATTCGGCACGTCGTCGGCGACCGGCTATTCGGTGGCGTACCCGGTTGGCGTCGCCGTACCGATTCTTCTGCTGGGTTTATACAACGCCGTATTCAAGCCGGCCATCCCGCTCGCCGCCTCTTCGTCGATGCATCTGGAAGAAATCGACGTGACCGAGTTTAACGTGTTGGGCATGACGCTGGCCGAAGCGGCGCGCAGCCTGCCGGACGGCGTGGCGATCGTCGCCCTGCGGCGCGGCCACCATAACCTCGCCGCCGACGACGCGCTGCGCATCGAACGGGGCGATGTGCTGCTCGTGGCCGGCACGCAGCAGCAAGTGCTGCACGATGTGGCCACGCGTTTCGGCGCGCCCCATCCGGGCCGGATCCTGGACGATCGCAGCGATCTGGATTACGAGCGCTTCTTCGTCTCCAGCCCCAAGGTGGCCGGCCTGAGTCTGGCGGCCCTGGTGCTGCCGCCTGAACTGAACGCGCGCATCCTGCACCTGCGCCGCAACGATGCCGACCTGGCTTTGCTGCCGGCGCGCCTGCTTGAATCGGGCGACCGCGTTGGCGTGCTCGCGCCGCGCAGCAGCTTTCCGGCGCTGCGCAAGCTGTTTGGCGACTCGGTGCGCAGTACCGGCGAAGTTAGTTACATCGGCATCGGCGTCGGTGTGACGCTCGGCCTGGGATTCGGCGCCATCGCCTGGCCGCTGCCGCTGGTCGGCCACCTGTCGCTCGGCTTTGCCGGCCTGCTGCTGGTCGCCCTGTTTCTCGGATGGCGGCGGCGCAGCGCCATGTTCCAATGGGCCATGCCGATTTCCGCCAACCTCGTGCTGCGCAATTTCGGCCTGACGCTGTTCCTCGCGGTGGTGGGCATTTCCTCGGGCGCCACGTTCGCGGCCACCATCGCCAACGATGGCTTGCTGTATCTGCTGCTGGGCAGTGCCATCGCCTCGGTGCTGGTGATCGTCACCATGCTGGTGGCGTTGCTGGCATTTCGCCTGCCGTTCGACAGCGTGGTCGGCATCGTGGCCGGCACTACCGGTAATCCAGCCATACTCGCTTTCGCCAACCGGATCGCACCGACCGACCGTCCCGACATCGGCTACGCGATGATCTTTCCATCGATGACGGTGCTGAAGATCGTGCTGGTGCAGGTGGTTGGGGTGTGGTCGCGCTGAACGCAAAACGCCAACCGCGAGGGTTGGCGTTTTTGCCGGCGTACTGGTCGTGGACCAGCGTATCGTCCAGCGAGCGTCGCAGCTTACGGCGCCGGTTGGCTCACGCTGTTCTTTTGCAGGGTCACCGCGGTCTGGGCCAGCAAGCGGCCGTTCACGCTGGCGCCGGTCTTGACCGCAACCAGGGTCTTGGCCAGGACCACGCCCTGGAAGTGCGCCGTGGTGCCGATCGACACCGCGCCGGCGGACTGCCAGAACACGTTCTTGGCCAGTGCGCCGCCGGTAAGCGTCACGCGCGTGGCGCTGGCCTGCTGAATACCGCCGGCGATCTGGAAAATCCACACTGCCGTCGGGCCGCCAGCCAGCGTGACATCCGACGAAATCCTCACATCCGTGCCCCACTTGTACAGGCCAGGTGCCAACGTCCTGCCGCCGATTTCGCCGGAACCGAGTTCCGTAAAGTCAGGACGCATGCGGCCGGCGGCATCGCGGTAGGCCGCTTCCATGTCGCTCACAGCCGCAGTCAGCAGCGTGGCGGCCGTTACGCTGCACGGCAACGGGCCAGCGGCGTTGACGGTGTAAATGATGCCGCCGGCGATCTCGCCGCAGGTCAGGCCGATGGCCGCGCCGGTGATCGGACTGGCGCCCACGTCGCCTTTGATGACGGACGCATACACATTGGTAATGCCGGTCTTGCTAAGCAGCGCGAACGTGCCCGCCGAACCGAGCTTGACAGGCGCCTGGATCGCCGCCGGTGCTGCGCCGGCGATGCCGGGAGCGGCCAGAACGGCAGCCATCAACGTGGTCAGGAGCAGATGCTTAGGTGTTGTGGTGAGACGTTTCATTCAGTGTTCCCCTTCTGTTGGATGCGCATCGTGACCCGGTTTTTCAGGACAGAGGGATCCGCCGGCACTGGGGCCGTTTGCATTGCATGAGTTATACAGATGAGTTAGCGATATGCTATGTGGGTTAGCGAACATAGTTACAACAGTTACAAATTGATGTCAACCGGTTGGCGTTTTGGCCAGCCTCCACCCGCTTGCTTTACGTTGGAAATGCGCCACTAGACAGCAGAGTTCGATTGAAAACACCGCTGAGGTCGATAGCGAGGGGGAGTGATAGACTTGATATAAATATCACAGAAGCCCTGACACTTACATAGGAAATACCTCACATGAATTTTCGCAGCCTGCTCTCCTCAGCCCTGATTGGCGCCGTCGCCAGCGCCCGTTCCATGACGCCCATGGCCACCATCGCCATGGCACGCCTGGCCAACCGTCATACGACGGGCAAGGTCATCCTGCTCGATCGCCCCCTGTTCAAGTTCGGCGCACTGGCCATGGGCGCCGGTGAACTGGTCGGCGACAAGATGAAGAGCGCGCCGGACCGCACCGTGGCACTGGGTCTGATGGCCCGCGTGGCGAGCGCCGGGATCGCCGGCGCAGCGCTGGCGCCCGAAGGCCGCGAAAAGGCCGGCGCCGCCGTGGCGATTGCCACGGCCGTGCCGCTGGCCTACCTGACTCTGTACGGCCGCAAGCAAGCCATGGCGCGTATCGGCCAGACCCGCAGCGGCCTGATTGAAGACCTGCTGATTGTCGCCGCAGGGATCGCGGTAGTGGCGCTGTCGACCACGCCGTCGCGCGAGCACCTCACCCATACCGACCCATACTGATCATGGGAACGGGCTGTGCGCCAGCCCGTGGCTCGCGCACAGCATGCGCGCAGCGTGTCAGAGTGAGGGCAACAGCCCTTCGGCCCTGACCGTCCAGCCGCTTTTCGGGAATCCGGGCGCGCCGCCGCGCTGTCCGTCCCATCCTCCCGCCATCAGCGCCACCGCCAGCAGCAAGCCACCGTTCGACGGGAAGTATGTCTGCGCGGCGCGCTGATAGCCCGGTCCATCCGGTCCGGCATTGGCATCCGCACTCACGCCCGCCCCGGTCGCCTTCGGCACGAACGCTGCCGCATGGGCGTCCAGATGCACGCGCGGCGTCATGCCGCTGACACCGAACTGGTTATTGCGGGCGTCGAAAAACAGCCAGCCGATTGCCTCTTCCGGTGCGCCCAGGCGCGTGGCGGTCATGGCCATCATCGGATAATCCCAGCCCCAGGTCTGGCGCAGGTCCCAGTCGCGTTTCATGCGATCGAACGTGCGCCGCATGGTCGCACGGTCGACGTCGCGCCCCGGCAGCCAGCCCAGCGGCATCAGCAGGGACATGTGATCGCGGTTCTGGCAGGTTTCTTCGATGGCGTTCGACTTGCAGGTGCCGGCCGCTTTATCCCAGAAACCAGGCTCGGAGCGCACGGGCAGATACAGCCCGTCCTTCTGCGGCAGCTCGGGCCACTTGGCCAACATGGCGTCCCAGTCGGCACGGCGGCCCTTGCCCGCACGCTCGCGCCACGCCTGCGCCGTCTCGATCCCCCAGCGGAAGTAGGCCACCTCGAAGGCCGGGTCGACGGTGCTCAACGGGGCGAAATTCTCCTGCACCGGGATGATGGGCGGGCCGAGCCGCACCTTGCCGCTAGCCTCGTCGAGCTGCGCAAACGATGCCAGCAACGCCGCGCTCTGCTCCACCAGTTCGCCATATGCTTTAAGCACATGCGCGCCGCCGG